>NZ_JBAKHW010000013.1:0-192803 GCF_036906815.1 Micromonospora sp. CPCC 205539
CAGCAAATAAGACTAACGACTAAAGATCAACCAACCGAGGTGGTCCAGTTTCAGCCGGACCACGGTGGTCAGGGTTGGGGCGGCGTTGACATCTTGTCGTTCGGCCCCAGCGACCAGGAGTGCCGCAGCGTTGAAGAGGATGCTCAAGGGCCTGCCATCGCGAAGTCGCACACCGACTCTGTAGTGGTTTCGGCCGGTCGTCGGCTCCTCGACCGAGGTTGTGACCACACCGCCGACTGCCCTGGTGCTGGCGTGCACCAAGGCCAGCCAGGTGGCACTGGCCGCCTGATCGGGGTGCGGTTTGGTCACTCCCGCCTGGAGCAGTTGGGTGATTTCCACGCAGGGATCATCCGGCATTGCGGCGCAGAGGGCGCATCTCAGGAACGGACGCCCCCCACGCTGTGTTTGAGGCCAGCCCTCGTGCCCGCATCTGCCGCGACCCGTGTGCTACGCAGGGTTAGGGGGAGCCGGTTTGGATGCCCGCCTGGGCGTCGCGAGGACAGCGCGCCTCAATGAGCAATGAGGGGGACCACACCATTGGCCTGGCATGATCGTGCTGGCCGCGCTTCACGTCGTCACTCAGTTGGAGGCGCGATTCGGCGGCTCGTGCCGGCGTCCACGACGTATGCGGCGAAATCGGTCGTGTCCCGGAGCCGGGATGCCTGGTTGTCATACTCGGGATGTCCGCCTTCGCGCAGGCGCAGTGCCTCGCGAAGGACCCGGTGCCAGCGCCCGTCGTAGTAGGAGAGCCCCCAGCGGCCGGCGCCCGACTTGGTGGTCATCTCCCCGGTGACGATCAGGTGGTGCAGGCGGGCGACCCCGAGGACGCACCAGCAGCAAGCGTAGTCGAGCTCCGCCTGCGGCGCGTTGGCGGAAGAGGTGGCGAGGTGGCCGGTGATGGTGCGCCAGTAGGTGTCGAGGTTGTCAACGGTGTAGGCCCGCAGGACATGCGAGTCGGTCCAGATGCCGAGGGTCGACAGCTGCGGGCCGGTGACCGTAACGCCGTGCCGGGCCAACTCGTGCCAGGCGACGAGTGGATCCAGGTGCCCGATGCGAAACTCGCGGTGCAGCACCACGGGCACCGGAGGCAGCTTCCTCGGATCGGACGCCAGGTCCGAGACGAGGACGTGCATCCCGTCGAAATCGATCGGGGAGAACGCGACCAGCTGCTCGTGTGCCTGCCGCAGTTGCTCCACCTCGCCGTCGGATGGCCGGTGGGTGAGGGTGGCGACGAAGTCGACGTCCGACTGCCCCTCGATCCACTCCCCGAACCCGGTGCCACCAGTCAGGTAGAGGCCGGTCACCAGCCCCTTCGGAGCCAGCGAGAGGAAGTGGTAGCAGAGCTCCTGGACGGCCCCCGGGAGGTTCACGAGGTCACCCTACTCGCCGCATTCGAAGCCGAACCCGCCCGCCGCTCCCGGTATGACATCCCAGCCGTCCGGATCTGCCGCCGACCGGCCGGCACGACTCGCCGCAAACCGTCACCCGACGAACGCCGGGGATTGGTCAACCAGGACATTACTTCTCGTCCTCGTACATGCTCTCACGTCGCAGCGCCTGCATAAAGTCGACAAAGTCCGGTGCCAGCACGGTTATCCGATAGTCCCACTCCTGATCTACGTGGGCTACCCGCGGCTCGCCATTGGGACCACAGTCCTGGTAGTCGAACGCGATCATGTCGTGCCCCGCCGACGGGCACGTGGCGAAGTACACCCCGATCGCCGGATAGCGCCATTCCTCTATCCAGAAACGGCTGCCGGCTTCGCCCGCCAGCGAGTAACGCCTGTCCCGTCCGATCCCCATGATGCCGTCAACGGCGATGTGATCCTCAGCCCACGTTGGTCCGGTTCGGCGCCGGGCAGCACGTGTTTGACAGCATCCCGCCGTTCCGCCACCGCATCAGCGTCACGTACGACGTTGGCAGTCGGTAGCCCAGGTCCGCCTGAACCGAAGCAATCAATGCATCCGATGGCGGCGCGTCGACGTAGGCGCTGAGCGCGTACTCGTTGTCGTTCCAGACCGAGTCCAGGTCAAGATCCGGAAAGGTGCTTCGCGCAGACCCGTCGACCATGAATCTCCTTGCACTCGGTGTGAACCCTTACTCGACCGCGGTCATCACGCTAACGGCAGCAACACCACCTCGGCCACGCCCATGATCGGGCATCCGGTTCTGACACGACCCGGGCGCCTTTCACCAACGGAACACCGCTGAGCTGCAGGTGTGAGGTCGTGTCAGGAGACGTGAGGTTCTGTCAGACAGCGACTCATTCCGCAAGCAGGTCAACGGTCATAGCGTCGCGGCACGGGTCAACGGCACCCACCGGCACCACCTTCAACGTGTGCGCCGGACGATGAACGGAGGCCAGGTGACACTTCGAAGCGCTCGTACCCTCGCGATTGCGACGAGTTCGCTATCCGTTGCCGCGGTACCGGTCATCCTCGCCGCGACCGGCACCTGGCGGCCGTCGCCGCCCACGTCAGAGGACATTCAGCAGTGGATGGCGGCTCCCCTGAGCCCTCAGATCATCGCCGTCCTGATCTGCGCCGCGGCGGTGGCCCTGTGGCTGCTGCTGGCCACCGCCGTGCTGAGCCACGCCTACGCCGCGCTGGCGCGCCGAGCGCGCTGGACGGTGACGATCCGTCTCCCTGGCCCGATCCGCAGCCTGGCAGCGGCGCTGCTCGGTGCGAGCGCGGTCACCACGGCCACCGGCGTCAGCGCCCACGCCGCGCCCGCCGCCAGCAGCGCCGACCTGCCCACCGCCGAACCGGTCTCCACCGCCGCCACGTCGCTGAGCACCCACCGCACCTCCGTGACTCCGCAGGCCGGCCACCAGGGCGTGCCCACCCACACCGTGCGGCGAGGCGACACCCTGTCCAAGATTGCCGAACGGTGCCTCGGCGATGGCAACCGCTGGCCGGAGATCTTCAAACTCAACCGCGGCACCCACTTCGCCAACGTCGGCGGCACCCTCCGCAACCCGGACCTGATCTTCCCCGGCTGGGTGTTGACCATGCCCACCGCTGGCACGCCGCCGGAAACCACACCACCGCGCAACCCCGCCACGAAGGTGCCCCCGCAAGAGTCGCCAGCACCACCGACAACCAACCCGACCACAACGCCGGGCACGACCCCGCATGCCACCCCACCAGCGGTAGCACCAGGCGCGTCGGCCACATCCAGCGCCGAGACCCCGCGCCCACCAACCGGCGACGACGGGGTTTTCGTACCGCCCTCACCATCGGTGACAGCACCGCCGGCGTCCGACGCCGCCGGCCCGGCGACGCCCTCGATCGCACCGAGCCCGTCAACTGCCGATCGGAAGGACGCCACCACTCTGCCGCCCCGTTCCGCCGACGACAGGCCCTCGAGTTCGCCGCGCGGGTGGGTCGATATCGCCGGCGGCGCGATGGGCGTCGGGCTGGCCGCGGCGCTGGTCTACGCCGTGACGATGGTGTGGAGGCGACGCCGCCACCGCTACCGGCCCACGCCCATCACCGGCCCGGTCCTCGCTGATGCGGACCTGACGTCACCGCTGGCTGCGTTGACTCGGCTGCGGCACGGCGTGCGCCGCGCCGCACCGCACTTGCTGGACCGAAGCCCAGACCGTGGCCCGACCGTCCGCGAGTACATCGCCGCGGAGGTGAAACCTCCGCTTTCAGCCAGCGGAACTAGCGGCGCCGAACTGGCCGGTGTCGACGCGCTCCCGGTCACCGCCGGGCTCGGTCTGGATGGACCCGCCGCCTTGGACGCCGCGCGCGCCCTGCTCGTGGCCACCCTCACCTCCGGTGACACCGATGACCCGGGCGCGCAAGGCCGCGTGGTCATCCCGGCTGCGACGCTGGCCACCCTTCTCGGCGTGTCCGCGGTCGACCGCAACCCGATGCAGCGGCTCGCCGTCACCCCGACCTTCGCGGCGGCGCTCACCCTCCTCGAGGAGGAGGTCATTCGCCGCAGCCGGATCGCCGCCGACCGGGAAGCGGCCGCCCTCTTCGGACAGGACGAGGACTGGACCTACGAGCGGCTGCCGCAGCTGCTGCTCATCGCGGACATCCCCGACGAGAGCTGGCATCCACGGCTGGCCACCGCGATCCGTCTCGGCGCGAGCGTTGACATCGGCGCCGCCGTGATCGGCAGCTGGGTCGACGGCACCACCCTGACCGTCGCCGCCGACGGCACCACGGCAGGTGGTGACGGCGAGCGCGTTGCCGTACTCGACACCGCCGCGACCGCCAACATCTTGACCATGCTCGCCGAAGCGCACGGCGACACCGAACCCCCAACTCCCGCGCCAAGTCCCGCAGCTGGCCAAGCCAAGCCGCCGACAACCTCCCTACGACGTGGCGACGACAACGACCCCGCAGAGCCCGAGAGGCAGGGCCCGCCGCAGCAGACCCGTGCGCCCGAGTACGGCGCGATCCCACCGGGTTCGGGGATCGCCGCACCCCGGGTGCGCGCCCGGGTGCTCGGCGAGCCCGCGATCCTCGACACAGACGGCATGCCGGTACGCGGTCTCCGCGCGAAGAGCCTGGAACTTTTCGTCTACCTGGTCGTTCACCGCGGCGGCGCCAGCCTCGGCGACATCATGGAGGCGATCTGGCCGGACGTCACCGTCTCCCGCGCGTCCGAGCGCCTGTCCACCTGCGCGGCGAACCTGCGCACCACCATCCGCTCCACCGCGCAGACAAGCACCGCACTGAACGAGGACACGCCCAAGATCGAACCGGTGATCAACACCGGCGGTCGCTACCACCTGGACCCGAACCTGCTCGACGTCGACTGGTGGACCGTCGAGGACGCCTACGCCCGGGTCGCCACCGCAGTCGACGACGCGGATCGCCTCGCCCACCTGCACGCCGCGATGGCCGCCGCCAGCGGCGGCCTCGCCGACGGCAGCACCTACGAGTGGATCGACACCGACCGCGAGCACGCCCGACGCCGCCTCGTGAAGATGTACGCCCAGGCCGCCGGGCTGCACGTCGGCAGCGATCCCGCCGCCGCGCTCGCCCTCTACGACCGGGCCCGCGCCCTGGATCCGCTCTCCGACGAGCTGACCCGCCGGGCGATGCGCACGGCGGCACGTCTCGGTGACGCCGTCGGCGTGCGCGAACGGCTTGTCGCGTTGCGCCGCGAACTCGTTGACGCCGGCATCGACATCGACTCCGACACCGAGGACCTCGCCACTGGCCTGCTTCACGGTCTCGCCAACCCGTGAATGGTCGGCCCCCGCCACCAGCACGTTGAGGCCCGCGAGCCAACACAGATTTTCAGGCACCTGGAGCACCGGCTGGACCGTAGTCGCCGTAGCCGCTATCCCGCTGGCAGGTCGACTGAAACGGACGGTGGCGTGCAGCGTCTCATCCCGTCGTCACCAACCCCGCCGTTCCCACAGGACGTCACAGCCCCGCCCCTACAGCAGCCGGTCGCCGCACGCCTACCTGCGATGGCACGACGCGAACGCCCGCCACCCGGACGTCCTCGCCGTCGAGCGCTGCGGACGCGCTCGCGTTCGCAGCGATCGCCAACACCGCTGGGGCCAGCACTGGAGCGGCCTGACCAACCCCGGACCGACGTTGCGGTCAAGGCCTAAGGGATGTCTCCTAACTGATTTGAACGCGGCGACGAGGTCTGCCGGGAGGGCGAGGTCGTGCAGTCGCGGAGAATGAGGCCATGAGCGAAGAGACAAGACGCGCTGTGGTGGCCGCGCTGATCGAGCTCGCAGGAAGCCCCGACGTCCAGGATCGGGCTGACGCGGGCCGAAGTCTGGCGAGTTTCACAGAGGATCCGAATGCCCGCAGAAGGCTGTTGGGCCTCGTGCTGGACACCGAGGACACGTTCGTTACGCGCGTGACGGTCATGGCATTGCTCCGCCGTCAGGACGCGGCCGGACTGACGGTGGTCGCCTCAGCGCTCGCGGCGGCCGACTCCAACCACGCTGA
Source organism: Micromonospora sp. CPCC 205539 (assembly GCF_036906815.1). Taxonomy (NCBI): domain Bacteria; kingdom Bacillati; phylum Actinomycetota; class Actinomycetes; order Micromonosporales; family Micromonosporaceae; genus Micromonospora; species Micromonospora sp. CPCC 205539. The sequence continues at coordinate 5,938 of NZ_JBAKHW010000013.1, forward strand.
TTGGATTCACACGCGGTGCTCGATGTGTTCATGGTGTTCGGCCGCGATCGCGACGCCGCGGTGCGGGAGTGTGAGATGTTGATCCATGACCCGGATGATCACGTTCGCGATGGCGCCGCGCAGTTGATCGACACGCTGGCCGAGATCGATCCGGTCCTCCTCCCGTCATAAGACGGCTGAGGGCCACGTAGCCCGGGTTGGCCCGCTCCAGACGGTGTTCCATCACCGATGAGTGCAGGGGATGTCGGCCGTCCGTCATGAGTTGATCCACCCGTTCACGGGGCTGAGTCCGGCGCAGTTCCGTCGGCTGGTACGCCTGGTCGCGCGACGCGGCGGCGATGACATCGCCGATAACCGTCCGAGTCGGCCGTGGGCTCTTGGCCTGGCGGACCGCGTCCTGTTGCTGGCCGTGTACTGGCGTACGAACTTGACCATGCGTCAACTCCGGCCGTTGCTCGGGGTATCACACTCGGCAGTCCATCGGGTCCTCGACACCGTCGGACCGCTACTGGCCCTGGCACCGGTACGTCGCCGGCCGAAGGACCAGATCGCGATCGTGGACGGCACCCTGATCCCGACGCGCGATCACCGCCTCGCGGTACCGAGCAAGAACTACCGCTACTCGGCCAATCTGCGGGTCGCCATCGACGCGAATAATCAACTGGTCATCGCCCTTGGCGGTCCCCGGCCCGGCAACCGTCACGACACCATCGTCTACCGCAGCGGTGGCATCAACGACCGGCTCGCCGTCTTGCGGTAATGGCCGACGGCGCCTACCGCGGCAATCCCGAGGCAATAATCCCGTACCGCAAACCCGCCAACGGCAGCGAACTGCCCTCCTGGAAAGAGGACTACAACGCCGAGCACCGCAAGATCCGGGCCCGGGTCGAGCACTGCCTGGCCCACCTCAAGACCTACAAAGGCCTCCGCGGCTACCGCCGCGCCGGCCGTACCTTCGCGGCCACCGCCGCCGGAATCGCTCACCTACACAACATCGCCCTGGCCGGCTAATTCAGGAACCGCCTACGGGCAACGTCGGCACCGAGTTACGAGACATCGCTTAGGGCGTGTCCTGCCGATCTTGTAGCGGTGGGTCATTGACGATGTGCCGGTGGTGCGCCGTGGCGAGTTGACGGACGAGGCGTGGGCGGTGATAGCGCCGTTGTTGCCGGAGCCGTGTGGGGCTCGGGGTCGGTGGCGGGATCATCGGCAGGTCATCAACGGGATCTTGTGGAAGCTGCGCACCGGGGCGCCGTGGCGTGACCTGCCGGAACGTTACGGACCGTGGAAGACCTGCCACGATCGGTTGCGAAGGTGGACCGCGGACGGCACGTGGGACCGGATCCTGTCCGCGGCGCAGGTGCATGAAGGCGGGACACCAGTGCATTGGACGATCAGCGTCGACTCGTCGATCGTGCGGGCGCATCAGCATGCTGCTGGCGCCCGCGAGAGAGGGGATCCCCGGCTGGTGCGGCGACGTCTGGTGCGCAAGTTGGCGAGGCCATCGGCCGATCCCGCGGCGGATTGAGTACGAAGATTCACCTCGCCGTCGACGGGCGTGGCAGGCCGTTGTCCATCCTGCTCACCCCGGGTCGGGCCGGCGACAATCCGCAGTTGCTGGCCCTGCTCGACGCGATCCGCGTCAACGAGCCCGGGCCGGCCGGCCCCGCAAACGCCCTGACGTGCTGATCGCGGACAAGGGCTACGCGCACGAGTCGACCTGCCGAGTGCTGCGGCAACGCGGGATCCGGCACGTCATTCCGGAACGGTCGGACCAGATCGCCCGCAGGGCTGCCAAGGGCAGCGCCGGCGGCCGACCACCAACCTTCGACAAGGTGGTCTACAAGAAGCGCGACGTGGTGGAACGCTGCTTCAACCGCCTCAAGCAGTGGCGTGACCTGGCCACCCGCTACGTCAAACGTGCATCGCTCTACCGATCCGGCCTGGTCCTGATCGCCGCGATCATGTGGCTTCCATGATTCGGCACTATCTAGACTGTGTCGATGACGGTCGAGGATTCGACGCTGCCTGCGGTGCTCGTCGAGGCACACATGGCGGGGTTCTTCCACGAGCACGGCGGGCATGACTTCGATCCGTACGACACGTTCATGTGGTCGGGCGAAATGTTGGAGTGGTGGCAGAACTGGACGAACGCCCCTATGGTCGGCGCTCCTCCATTCCGCGCCTTCGGCCAGGACGGCACCGGTGGCCTGGCCGCCTTCTGGCTCCGCGACCCAGGCGACCCTCTCGACCGCCAATCGGTCGTGTTCTTGGGCTCTGAAGGCGAGTACACCGTCATCGCGCGCGACCTTGGCGATTATCTGTGGCTGCTGGCGAACGGCGTCGGCCCGCTCGAGACGGTCGACGGCATCGAGCGCGTGCCCGAGCCGATCGCGGCGTTGACGACAATCGCACAGCGGCACACCGGCTCCGCCCGACGGTCGACCGCAGAGGTGATCGCCGCCGCGCAAGCCCAGTTCCCCGCCTTTGAGGCACTGCTCAACGCGCACGCACCGGCGGAGTAGCCCTGGAGTTTGACCTGTCAATAATGGAAGCCGGATCCTCATGATCGGCAGGACAGGCCCTAGTCGGGGCCGACCAGGAGGACGAAGGTGCGTGCCAGGCCGAAATCGTCGGTACGGGGCCAGTCCAGGGCGGCGAGCGCCGTGGCGGACGGCTCGTGCCGCTGGCCGTTGATCCGGACCTCACTCTCGGTGAAGTCGCCACCCTGGCCGACCAGCATGCGAACGCCATTGAGATACGGGCGGTCGAGCCCAGTCGCGATCAGCGGCGCCAGGGTCGACCACGGCTTCGCTTCGGCGAACCACTCCTGCTTACTCCGCGATCCGTCAACGGACCACCCGGTCACACTGCCGACGATCGCATGCCAGCCAGCGAACCCGCCCTGGTCGCCGGACCTGAAGTGGTTCGCCAGCCGCCCTTGCTGCTCGATCATCTCCAGGACCGTCACCAGGCAGGTCTCAATCCACGCCTGAATCGCCTGACGGGCCGCCTCGACCGGATCGGCCGCGAGGCCAAGCGTGCAGTCGACGACCGTGGGCACGTCCGGCCGGTCTGCATTGAGCAGGATCTCCAGGTCCAGGTGGCGGTAATCGTCGCTGTGTGACGGAAGAAGCCGGACGCCCAACGATCCCGACCGCAGCATCGGCCCGTCGGTCAGCCGCCACTCGCCACCGACCTTGGCAAGCATCGGCGCGGCAAGTTCCAGCACACGCTCGGGTGAAAGGGGTTGCGGTGTCGGATGCGGGTCGATCATGGTGGTTCACCGTACCGGCAACGCTCGGTGCCGTGGGCCGAGCAACCGTGAACGTTGGTGGTCAAGGCACTAGCATCCTGTCTGATGACACGACGGTTCGGTGACCGGGCTACCTTCGCGGTGGAGGTCGGAGACGTCGAGTCGCCCCACCTCCGGACCGTTGATGTCTGGGCGGCGGGCAAGCAGCTGACCACGGACGACAATTCGGCCTACCTCCCCTCCCTCTGTCGGGCCATGCGGTCGACCGCTGCGCAGGTGCGGCAGCGCAACGTCCGGGCCTGCCCTCTCCCGGGACGTTCGCCAGAGGCCGTGTTCCGGCTTCTCGAGCAGGACGAGACAGAGTTGCGGGAGGTTTTCTGGTTCCTGCAGTGGGGCGAGACCCTGGACAACGTGTCCCGGTATGCCTATCTGGACGACGACCTGGTGCTTGTCTTCGCGTTCTGGCGACCGACGCACCCCTTCCCCGACGATCTGGGCAGGATCTTCGTCGCCACACTCCCGCCGGACGACTTCGCGACCACCGTTCTCACCGCAGCCGACCTGCTGGACGCCGAGCCCGTCCGATAGGCGCCCAGGTTCGGCATCTCGATCGAGAGCCGCCGCGCCGACAGCTGTCACCCGATCATCTACACCCATAGGAGCTTTTCAATTACTCAGAGTGGTTGTATCGGGGCACAGAAAAAGAGGCTGTCGCGCTTACGGGCGCGTCGGTGGTGAGCTGCCGGCTGGGCGCCTGTTGACGTTCGGTTGCCGAGTGAGGTGAAGGCCGCGAGCGCGTGGTGAGCCTCCTCGAAGGACGCGTCGTGCGCTAGGTGGACATCAGATCGATACCGCGCAGCGCGAAATGGCCGATGGGGTCAACGGCATTGGATTCAGTCGCGGGCTCGCCCGCGTGCGTCTCCAGGTGCAGGTGCGGCCCAGACGAGTGGCCGCTGCTGCCGACCTGGCCGATGACCTGACCAACGGCGACCTGCTGACCCACGTCCACGGACGGGCGGCGAAGCAGGTGGCAGTAGCGGGTGACGGTCGAGTCGGGGTGCAGCAGTTCCACGTACCAGCCGCAGCCCAGGACGGTGACCGGATGGCCGTCCACGTCGCAGGAGTACAGGCTGCCGTCGCGCAGGTGGGCGTTGCAGACCACACGGATGACCAGAGCGGACGCGGCGGCGTGGATCGGAGTGCCTTTGGCGGCGGCGATGTCGACGCCGTCGTGGCCGGGCCGGCTGTCGGTCCGGAACCCGGACACGAACGCCCCCTGGACCGGAGCCATCCAGCCGCCGACGCTGATGCACTGCCCACCGGGGCTGCCGGAAGCGGCCGGTTGATGGGAGACGAGCCCGACGAGGGCGGTCGCGTCGCCCTCCCATTTGGCGTAGGCGTCGGGGTAGGCCGAGCGTTGCACGGCCTGCGCGGCGACGGCGAGCGGCAGGGACTGCCAGCCGGCGACGATGACGAGCGTGCGGTAGAACGCGCCCGCCGCGTACTCGGGATCCATGATCTGCGCGGGTGTGCCCCAGCCTTGGCTCGGTCGCTGCTGGAACAGCCCCAGTGAATCATGGTCGTTGCCCTCGCCGAGGTGACCGAGGTTGCGCAGTCCGGATTCCTGCAGCGCGGCGGCCACGGCGATGACCTGACCGCGGACCGGAACGCTCTTCTGGACGCCGACGGTGACGATGACGCGGGCGTAGTGCACCTGCTCCGTGTCGTAGCGGCCAGTGGTGCCACTCGGGGTGGCGGCGACCGAGCAGGCCGAGGCCGCCCCGGTGACGGCGACCAGTCCGGCGACACACAGGCAGGCGACGCCGACGACGGCGCAGGCGATGACGGCGATGATGCGGCTGGTCACGGCAGCCGCCGCAAGGTGTGTGCGGGCATGACGGTTTCCCCTTCACGGTGGGTGCCGGCGGCGATCTGCCGCGTGGGCGCCGGACGGTCCGGCAGGGCCTGGCAGCGAGGCGCGCCGGTGCCGAGACGCAGGCGTGGTCTGCCACCGCCAGCGGCGGGTTCATGAGGCGGAGACCGGGTTGTTGGCGGCGAGCTGCGCGATCCGGTCGATCAAGGTGAGCGGTGAGTCGAGCAGGCCGCTGGCTCCGGTACGGCGGATCCACTGGACCTGCCGCAGGGAGATGCCGTGCCGCTGCGCGAACTCGGGGAGTTCCGTGTCCGGGTCGGCTTTGAGGTCGGCCCACAGCTGCCGCCACCGGTCGTAGGACGCCTGGTCCTGTGGTACTCGGCGTAACACGTCGGCGGGTGGCATCGGTCCGGCCACCGCCACGGTGTCCCGTTCGGCGTCCAGGTCCGCTGCGCTGTCCAACGGTGGCGGGGGCAGGAGGTCGGCGCCGATGACGCGGGCCCACCCGGGCACGTCGGCCTGGGCGGTGAGCGCGGCGGCGACCGCGTCGAGGTCGAGCGTGGTCGCGGCGATGTCCGCCCGGACGGGGTCGTCGTGCCGGGACCGGATCAGCTTCTCCACGTGGGCGGCGAGCGCGCTGCGCCGTTTCTCCTCACGTAGTTGCTGCCGGGCGATGTCGAGGGACCGGTGCAGCGGTAGCCGCTGGGCGAGGGCGAGGGAACGGGCGCGGCGGGTGACCGCCGGCTCCCGCCACCACTGGGTGAGGCCGTAGACCGGGGCGGTGTCGGCGAGTTTCCCGGTGGCGCGCAGGGCGTCACGGCGTCGGGCGGCGCTGTGCATCAGCCAGATCGCGTAGGCGAACACGCCGAGGCCGCCGAAGACGACGGCGAGGTATGCCACGTCGGCGTGGCCGACGATGTTGGTGGTGACGCCGACGGTGACCGTGGTGGCGGACAGGATCCGCCAGCCGTAGGCGGCCTCGCCGAGGCGCTGCCGCCAGTCGGCGAAGGCCGCCGCGACGGCGCCGCCGAGGTCGATGACGATCGCGAACGGCGCGACGAACAGGGCGCGCCACCACCAGTCGAGGGTGTCGGGCCAGGGCGGGGTCTGCACGCCGACCCAGATCTGGCCGATGGTGGAGCCGAGGGCGGCGATGGCGTAGAAGATCCAGGCGGCGTGTTCGACCGCGGGTCGGCGTGAGTGCGTCGTGTGGGTGCTGTTCATCGGTGACCTGCCCGCCGGTGCCGGTGGCGCTGGTCGAGGGTCATGGGCTTCTCCTTCAGCGACGGCTCGGGGCGCTGGGCGACGTGGGGTGTGCGTCCGGCCGCGACGAGTGCCGGGCAGGGGTCCGTTGATGAGCGGGTCTGGTGGGCCACGAGGTGATGCGGAACCAGTGAGGCCGCCGGGTTCGGGTCGCCACGCCAGCTTTGGCCGGGCGCGCGCCGCGGGCTGCGGCGAACGGTGTGGTGGGCGCAGCCAAGAGCCTCGGCGGCTCGTGCGGGTTGACGTCGATGTGCGGGCGGTGCGCGCGCCGCGCTGCGGCGTCACGGTGGCGGCGGCCCGTCGGCGGCGATGGTGCCGTGGACGGTGTGCACGTCGGCGGGGTCGACGGTGTTCCACATCCAGCCGAACCCGACGCGGTAGCGGCCGTCGGTGTCGGGGGCGAGGATCTCGACCTGGGTGGGGTCGCTCTGCAGGACGCGGGTGTCGACGACGACCAGGTCACCCAGCCGGGAGATCGACGCCAGGTGCTGCAGGGCGTGGAGCCACGCCTCGTCGAGGTGGGCGCCGCCGGCAACCTCGGCGGTGATCATGTGTAGGGCCGCGGTGTGGTGGCTGTCGATGATCGCGTCCATCACCTGCGGGGTGGCGGTGAAGACCTGCCAGCCGTTCCACGTTCCGGCGGGAGTGCCGGCGTATCCCTCGCGGTAGCGGTGCGGGCAGGACGGGTCCGTGGTCTCCAGCCAGTCGCCGCTGAAGATGCGGGTGTCGGGTGGGTTCGTGCTCATCGGGTCCCCGTCTCTGCCGGGGCGGTGCGGGTGGTCACGGCGGCGCGGGGTCGGCGCCGCCGGCCCTCGGCTGGTGTCTGCCATGGCGAAGCTCCGTTTCTGGCGGTCGGAGAGGGGTCCGGGCACGGCCTGCTGGCCGTGCCCGGACGGGTGATGTCGGTGGCCGGGCGACGGCCAGGAGGGGCAACAGCGTCGGCGGATGGGTTGACGGGGCGGGGACCGGCGGCCGTGGCGGCGCCGCCCGGGCGGGCGCGAGCCAGCTCCCGCAGGCGCGGCGGCCCGAACCTGTCGCGGGCGGGTCGATGCGGGCTGCCCCGGCGAGCCGGTCGACGTTGATCGGCGACCGCTCGCCCGCCGCAGCGACTCCCCCGCCTCGTGCCGACGGTGCTGCCGGCTGGTCGCGTGAGAGCAGCAGGCTAGTTGGGTGTCAGGTTGGGGAGCGTGGCCGCCAACGCGGCGGTCTTGGGTGCGGTCCGGAACATCGACACCGCGTTCGCGGCGATGTCGGCGATGCCGTCGGCGCGCTCTCGCGCGGTGAAGGGCAGCCGCGCGTGCGGGCCGACGCGGAACGCGGGTAGCTCGTAGTGTTCACGGGCGACGACGATGCCGTCGGCGGTGGTGTATTCGTAGAAATCGCCCAAGTCGAGCCGGTCGATGTCGGTCTCCTGGTTGCCGGTGCAGACGACGACGAGGTCGTACGTGCGGCCGTCGATGAGGCCCGCGCCGGGCAGCGCGACGGGCTGCGCCCGGCGCGGCAGGACGGTGAGTCGTCGGACCCCGAACCGGTCGGGCCGCAGGTAGCGGCCGATGGCCTGGTACCGGCCCCGAATGTCCTGCCGCCACTGGTCGCAGGTCGTCGGCAGGTCGTTGGTGTACCAGTCGACGCGGTCGACCTGGTCGAGGGCGACCGCGGCCATGGACGGTTGCGGGGCGATGCCCAGGCACGATTCGACGGCGCATTTCGCGGAGTCGCCGCCACCGATCACCGCGACCCGCCGGGCCCCACGGAGTGGCCACATGCCGGCCATGCGGTGCATGAACTGCGGGTAGGTGAGGATGGTGGCGCCGTTGGCGAGGTCCTGGTCGGTGGGGTCACCCAGGCCGCGGGCGTCGATGACCCGCCCGGCGATCAGCGGCGCCTTGCCCTCGATCTCCAGTTCCACTCCGGGGTAGACCGGGGTGACGGACCGGACGGTGGCGGTGGGCACGACGTCGGCGAACTGCGCCAACGCGAGGCGGATGACGAAGGCCATGTCGGTGTTCGTCTGGTACTCGGCCATGGACACGTTCGCGGCCTGGATCGGGGCGCCCGGCAGGTAGTTCAGGCTGGTTCCCTGGTCCCCGGACAGTCCGGCGCCGCCGGCGCGGTTGCGGGAGTTGAGGTAGAACACCGGGCGGGTGGTCATCGCGAAGCTGCCGCCGACGCGTTCGGTGCGTTCCAGCACCAGCGGCTTCGGGTGACCGCTGAGCACGCGGACGGCGGCGTAGGTCGCGGCGTGGAAGCCGCTGCCGATGATGACCTCGCGGGTGGGGCGCTCGGCGCTGAGCAGTTCCTGCTGACGCCGTTCGTCGGACCAGGCGGTGTCCAGGACCTCATCGGCGTAGGCGCGGCCGGACGGGTCCAGGGCGATACCGGTGAGTCTCGCCTGCGTCGGGCTGGGGAACTCCTGCTCGCGTTGCATCATCGCCCGCATGCCCGCGGCGGCGGACTCGTTGACGGCGATGGCGGTGAGCAGGGACGTGATCTGCGCGGATGGCTCGAACATGGTGTCCTTCCTGAGTTACCGGGCGCCACGCCGGCCGCGCCACCTCCTCCCAGGGGCATCCCCCCGGGGTTACGGCACGCGGCCGACGCGATCCCCGGAAGGGGTTTAGGTGGTGGGGCTGGCGGTCGCCAGTCCCGGGTGGGCGGATCGCCGACGTGGTCGGCGGGGCACCTCGGCGCGCCGCGACCTGGCCGACCGGCCGCGGCGGGGCGGTGCCGTCAGCGGTGGGCCTGGGCCGGCCGTGCGACCGCGCGGGTCACGCCGTCGTGGCCGCGCAGGCGCCGCTGGTGCCGGAGGGCGCACGCCCCGTGCGGCGGCGTGCGGTGGTGCTGTTACGCGGTGGCCGGAAGAGGCCGGATGCGCCGCGGCGGGATCCGCTGCCACGACGCGGCGAGGGTGCCCGGCTGCGCCGGGTGGTCGACGACGTCGTAGTCGCGGATCCACACCGCGTACCAGGGCTCCGCGGGCGCGGCCTGACGCAGCACCTGACTGGCGGTCATCGGGGTGCCCGCCAGGGCCGGGTGGTTTCCGGCCCGGTACTGGTGCCGCCGGCCGGCGAGCATGGGGCAGGCCCGGCGGCTGTACGCCGCGCACGGCGGGCAGACCGCCGGCTCCGCCGCGCACTGATGGAGCAGGTCGGATTCTCGGGCGAACAGCACCGCCCGCTCGCCCAGCCGTCGACCGCAGACCTGGCACAGGCGGCGGGTCACACACCGGTACTGACTGAGGCCGTCGATCGTGCCGAACAGGTACAGTCCCCCGCCGGCGGTGGCCGGGGTGATCCACGGGACGACGAGACCCCCGGCGCGAGGCCGGTCGACCAGATGCACCGGGATGTCAGGCGTGACCGTCACCGGCGTCACCCCCCTGCGGTGTGACCCCCGGTTGCGGGGCGAGGTCGGCCATGATGTGCGCGGCGCAGCCGACCGGCCGGACCCGAGGGTCGGTGCGCCACAGCTCGAGGCAGCCGGTCGACAGCGCGGACGTCACCGGACCGGGCACGACCAGGCCGACGCGGCCCCGGTCGAGGGCCTGCCGGATGGTGTGCAGCGCCGAGCTGCGCGGCGACGCCTCCACCACGACGGTGCCCGCCGTCAGCGCCGCCAGCAGGGTCTGCTGCGCCGCCATCCGCGCCCGGGTCGGGTGGGCTCCCGGGGGTTGGGCGCTCAGCAGCAGACCGGCCTCGGCGAGGCGTTCCAGCAGCGCCCGATGCTGGTGCGGGTGGAGTCGGTCAAGGCCGCCCGGCAGGACCGCGACCGCACGACCGCCGACGGCCAGCGCCGCCCGCAGCACGGCGCCGTCGATCCCGAGCCCACCGGAGGACACCACCGTCCACTCGTGGGTGGCCAGGTCAGCGGCGAGGTCAGCGGCGACGTGGTTGCCGTAGCTGCTGCTGGCCCGCGACCCGACGATGGTGACCGAGGCCGCCGGCCGTGGGATCGGGGCCGGCCCGCGCGCCCACAGACACACCGGCTGTCCCCCGCCCGCGTCCCGCAAGCCCGTGGGCCAGTCCGCGTCGGCGGGGATGACCACTCGGCCGCCGCCGCGCTGGGCCTGCTTCACCGCGGCAGCCGCCTCGCCCCACCGTCGGGCCGTGGGCAGGTGCCGGATCTCGGACCGGGGGACGAACGGCCCTGCCTGCCGGGACAGCAAGTCGACCACGTCGGTCGGCGTGTGCTGCGCCAGGAGCTGCCGCAGCCCGGCGTCACCGGGCTCACACAGCCAGCCGAGCGTGGCCCGCGCGGTGCGCTCATCGTCGATGGTGTCCATCAGGCTGCCTCCCGTCCGAGCGCCGCCGATCCCGCGAGGGCGGGCGGGTCCGGTTCGTCGGGTCCGGCCGGGGTCGGGTCGGCGGTGTCGTCGCGGTCGGCGGGGGTGAGGTCGGCCAGGATCTGCTGGGCCACCCGCAGCACCGTTGCGGCGCACTCCTTGACCAGGTCCATGTCCCCGTTGGCCCAGGCGAACACGTAGGCGTCGGAGTAGGCCGCGCTGTCCATGCCCAGAGCCCGTAACACGATGTGCGCGACGCTCTCGGCTTCGGTTTCGTCGCGGCCCCGGTGCAGGGCGGCGCTGGACACCGGGGCGTCGAGGTGTCCACAGCGGATGTGCGCCAACTCGTGCAGGGTCGTCTTGGTGCGCTGCGCCGGGTCGACGTCATCGCGGACCTGCACGACCTGGACGCCCCGGCCGCGGACGGTGACGCCGTTCGCGCCGTTCAGATAGCCGGTGTGCGGTGCGACGAGCGCGTAGCCGTAGCCCTCGTCGGTAATGAGGCGGACGAGGTCGTCGTAGACGCCGGTCGGGTCGTCGCCGGCGAGGAGCTGCGGGTGGTGCGCACGCTGGTGACTGCGCCGGCGCACGAGCACGGTCGGCGGGTCGAACGGCTCCCCGTCGGTCTGCGACACCTCGAAGGTGTTGGCCAGGCCGAAGCCCACCACCTGGACCGCCGGGCGACCGGACGGCTCCCGCCTCACGGTGCGGCCGGCGGCCTCCCAGGCAGCGGCCTGCTCCTCGGTCGGCCGGCGCTTGATCGGCGCCCAGATCCTGAACGCGGTCTCACCGGCGCGCACGTGCCGCTGGTGGGCCTTCCACCCGGTCGAGCCGTCTCTTTTGCCAAACGGCAGGAAGTAGCGTGGGACGATGCCCCGTTCTTCTGCTTGGACCAGCAGCAGGATCTGGTTGCCGAGGCTGTAACGGGCGCCGAACGCGGCGACGTGGTCGATGAACTCGACCCACTGCGCCGGGTCGGCCGCCAGCCGCGCCAGCCGCGCGTCGAAGTCGGCTTTGATCTTCGCCAGCAGCTCCCCGCGCTCGCCGTCGCCGCGGCGGGGTTCCTCGGGTGTGGCGGTGGCGTGGCGCTTCGCGGCGCCGTTGGCCCTGGCCTTGCTGGCCAGGGGGTGGTGCGTGGCCATCAGGGTGGCCTCCTATCCCCGCCTCGTGGCGGCGGACAGGTTGGGACCCGCTGCGGCCCCAACCTGCCCGTAGGCACGAGGTGAAGCCGCCGCCCCTGCGAGTCAGGGACCTGCGGGAGCGCTGCGATGACGCCGACGTCGACGCGGACGGCCGATGGTCCGCAACGCAGGCGGTACTGAGTGATGCACGAATCGGCACCGGGAGGCCCGCCGGGCTGACGGTTGTCGGGGCCGTCGCCCCTCAGCGGCTATGTCGCTACACCCAGGCAAGGAGCTCGGCCGCGGGTCGCCGGTGGTGCCACCGCACGACGTCGCGGCGCCGCGGGCGGCTGACGTCCTACGCGCCCGCGGGAACCTGATAGACCAGGTGCGCGATCACGCCTGCGGCGGCGACGCGCTCGGCGGCGCTCCACTCGGCGGGCAGCGTGACCGTGAGGGTGTCGCCCCGCAGGACGGCGTCGCCGCAGCCGCGGCCGGCATCATCGACCAGCATGATCCTGGTCAACCCGCGTGCGGGCCGGTCCGCCCACACCCTGACCCGGTGCGCACCGATCGGCAGGTCGGCCAGGGGAACAGGCTGATCGGTGACAGAGGGCAGCGTCAGCCCGGCGAGGGGAGGGTCGGTCATCGGGCGATCACCACCTCGTCGTCGAGGATCGCGAACCAGGGGATGGCCGTCGCCCGGCGCAGCAGGGTCAGCCAGCTGCCGATGACGGCGATCGGGCCGTCGGGGTCCGGCAGCGGATGCCGGCGCGTGAAGTCCGGGTCGTCCTCGGCCAGGCCACCGGTCTCGGCGAGGGTATTGGCGAAGATCCGGATGGCTTCGCGGGTGACCGCGTCGGCGCTGCGGCCGACGATGAGGATCGGCGCGTCGTCCCAGTCGATCAGCCCATACACATCCAGACCGGGTGGCGCCGCCGTCGGCCGCTCCCCCACCCGGCAGATGATCAACCTGCGGGTCTGCATCACGCCTCCCCGCTGCCGGCGTCCGAGGCAGGTGCGCCGCCGTGACCCCGCATCGTCACCGGGTCGAACACCGCGGTGTGTCCGCGGCCCGTTCGCTTCGCCGCGCGCATCGCGCGGTCGGCGCGAATAAGTGCCCGCCGCTGATCAGGATCCTCGTGGGGCGTGAAGACGGCGACACCAGCGCACGCGGTGACCGTGACCGTGATGGGGTGCCGGGTGATGCGCAGGTCGGTCGGCTCGGCGACGGCAGCGACCAGACGCGCGGCGTGGCCGGCGGCGTCGCCGGGATGCTCGAGGATGACGGCGAACTCGGCCCGGCGCATCCGGAACACCGCGCCGCCGGCGGCGGACGCGACGTGGCGCAGGCGGCCGGCGGTGAGGACGAGGAGTTGGTCGAGGGCGCGGTTACCGAGACGCCCCACGAACGTCCGGGTGCCGTCGAGGTTGATCAGGATCACGGCGGCCGGGCGGCGGCGCGTGACGGCGGCGGCCAGCGCCGCGTGGAAGCCGGCGCGGTTACCCAGGCCGGTCAGGTCGTCGCGGTGAGCGGCGCGCACGGCGGCGTCGATGGCCGTGCGGTAGCGGCCGGCGGTACGGCGCCGGGTCAGGTAGTAGGTGACGGCGGCGGTGATCGTCAGCGCCGCGACGACGGCGGTGATCTGCGCGAAGGTAGACATGGATGCCCACACCTCCAATCCCACACAGGGGGTTGAGGACGTGGTGAGGGCAGCCGGGGTGTCACCGGCTGCCCTCACCCTCACGGGGTGCGCGAACCCCGTACGCGGGGTTCGCGGGGGATGCCGGCGACGCCCGGGGCGGGCGGCGGACGGGGTGTTAGTCGCTGGTGATGGCGGCCTGCCAGACGTGCGGCGGCACGCCGGCCTGTAGGGCCTGGCCGAGCAGGTGCGCGAGCCGGTAGTCCGCGTCGGCGTCGAGTGACCGTTCGACGGCGATGCGCGCCATCGCGCCGTCGCCACCCAGGTAGGCGGTGATGGCGAGCAGGCAGGCCGGGGCGGCGCCCAATCCTGGTATCGCCCGTCGGGTCACGTCGATCCACAGCCGCCGCTGCTCGTCGCTGCCGTCGCCGGTGATCCAGGCATGGTCGCGGACCTCGGGGACCATCAGCACGGCGGTCAGCCACGCCACGTCGTCGTCGGACAGGATGTCCCCGCGGACGGCGCACTCGTAGGCGCGGTCCACCGCCGTGATGCCGTCGTGCAGGACCTGCTCGGGCGGGGTTGACGGCGGCTGCCCGTCGGCGGCCGTCCGGCCGTCGGCGAGCAGGTCGGCGAGGCGACGCAGCGCGGTGTCGGTCGCGGCGCGCATCGACGCGCGACCCGGCCCGGTTACCGGCGTGATCAGCTGCTGCAGTGCGGCCCGGTTCGGCAGCGGCGCGATCCCGAGGTAGACGGCCTCCGCCGGGACACTGCTGGCGGACGGGTCATACGCCACGCCGTCGGCGCAGTCCGGGCCGCCGCACAGGCACCAGTAGTGGTTGCCGTCGACGCGCAGCACCTCGGGCACATCGACGTCGATCGCCTGCAGCGCGGTCCGCAGGACGGCGCTCGCCGGTGCGACGCGGTCGTCCGGGCCGTAGCCGACGAGGATCACCGCCGACGCGTACTGCGCCAACAGGGTGGCGGTGTGCGCGGCCGGTTCCGCGAAGTCGTCGAGCTCGGACGGCTCGGGCAGGTCGATTCGGGCGACGAACCGGATCCGCCGGTCGTCCAGGGCGATGCAGACCAGGCTGTCGGTGGGGTGGAAACCGACGAGGTAGGGCACCGCGACGATGATGTCGTCGCGGCTGGTGAGCCGAAGCGGGCGGGGTGTGATCACAGGTGGGTCCTCCGTGACAAAGCGGTGAAAGGTGGGCCGGCGACTCGAGGGCCGCCGGTCGGGGCGTCAGCGGCAGTGGGTGAGAGCGGCAAGCACCGCGTCGACCTGGCCGCTGGTGAGGCTGCCGGCGGCGCCGTCCCGGACACCGGTGACGGCGATCGGTCCGGCCAGCGGCAGCTGGGCGCCGCCGAGGCGGGCGATGAGCAGACGGGCGACGGGGTTGGGGCGGCGGCCCACCGTCGGTCCGCCGACGTGGCACCAGGCGGCCAGGTGTGCGGTGTCGAGCGGGATCGGTGCCGGCGGTCCGCCGACCGCGCGGCGCAGCAGGGCGTCGACGGCGCCGGTGCGCTGCCGGGTGTGGTGTTCGTGGCTGGTGCCGTCCTCGGCGACCACGATGAACGTGAACGCGGTATGCGCCATGCGGGACTCCCCTTATAGGTGGGGTCGCCGGGCATGGCCGTCTGGCCCTGCCCGGCGACACGTGATGGCCGGGCGTCGGCCAGGAACGGACGGTGTGCGCCTGTCGAGCCCGCCGTCAGCGGGCCCTCCGCGACGCGGATGCGGGGGTGGTGGTTAGGCGTCGACGACGGGTTCGCCGTCGACGGTGACCCGCAGCGGCACGGTGCCGTCGGGTCGGCGCAGCCACCCGGCCGCGTCCTGCAGATAGGCGGCCAGCTGCAGCACGCCGCCGGCGTCGACGTAGGCGAGGACCCACACCCCGGCGACGTGGATCGCCGGGTGCGGCGCGTCGAAGCTCGCCGCGACGAGGCGGGCGTCGAGGTTCGCGGCGATCGCGACCACCGGCGTCGACTGGTGGATCTCGAGGAAGCCTGCGCCGCGGCGCCGCCACCCGTCGGGGTCGTTACCCGGTAGCGGGGTGCCGCCGTGCCGGTCGGCCCACTGCTGGGCGCGGTCGGCCATCAGCTCGCACAGCCGCGCCGCCTCCCCGTAGAGGGTGGCGTGGGTCAGCTCGGCGACCAGCCGCGGCTGCGGCTCCCCGGTCGCTGCGCGCAGCTGGTGCACGCGCAGCCATACCGCGTGCGAGTCGTCGTGCAGCACCAGCTGGTAGCGGTAGTCGAGGTCACCGATGTAGGTGTCGTCGGCGGGTGCGGTGCCGGTGACCTCCAGCCGCGGCAGGGTGCCGGGGAACGTGTCGGCGTGGGCGAGCCAGCTGTCCACGGTCAGCGGCCGTTGATGCCCGTCGGCCCAGGCAACGAAGTCAGCCAGGTGCGGGATCTGGTACTCGGGGCTGCCCCAGCCGGCCCAGAACGAGCGGCTGTTCCCGTGCCGGTCGGTGAGGGTGACCACCGCGCGGTTACCCATCATGTGTTCTCTCCTTCGTGACGGCAGGTGTTCACAGCGGGATGCCGTGGACGCTGACCGTCGGGGTCGGGTCGGTCAGGCGCAGGACAGCGCTCGGCGGTACGACGACGTGGGCGCCGTCGGCGTGGGAGATGACCCACCAGTAGTCACGGCGGGGCCGGACGGCGGCGACGGTGCGGGTGGTGCCGTCGAAGGCGAGCACGTCGTCGCCGGAGCGCAGCTCCCGCACCGGGCGCAGGCGCACCCCGTCGGCGGGCCGCACCACCCACGGGGCGACCACGTCGACGCGGCGGCGACCCGCCGCCGGGGCGAGGCGGTAGTCGACGCCGACGCGCGCAGGTGCGAGGGAGGTGACGGTGGCCGGTAGCCAGGTGGCGCGGGCGTTGACGTGCACGGCCTGCCCCACATGCAGTACCGCTGTGGGCAGGAAGGGAGACGCGAACAGATCAGTCATGCCGGGCTCCTGTATCGAGGGATGGGAAAAGCCCGGGCATGGCGGCGGTGCCGTGCCCGGGGCGTGAGGTGATGTGTGATCAGGCCGGGCATCGGCCGGTGAACCGGACACACGCGGTGCGCCGCGGTGGTGCCGGGCAGCGCGCGACGTGGCGGCGCGATCCCCTCAGCGGACGGCAGTACCGCCCGGTGTCCGGCAAGGCCGTGCGGGCGGTGACTGCCGGAGGCGGGTCAGCCGGCCTGCCGGCGGGTGGCGAACCGCTCGTCGAGGGCTGCCGGGGTGGAGCAGGAGCAGTCCTGGGGCAGGTCGCCGCAGTCGACGCAGCACCCGCAGTACCGGCAGACCGTCTCGCCCAGGTCCGCTACCGCCCCGCACGTCCCGCACTGGTCGTCCGCGTCGATCGGCCGTCCCCAGCGCGACCACCCGTCGTCCCCGTCCGCCCAGGCGAGCGGGAACGGCAGGTAGCTGTCGTTGGAGTACCACCGGCCGCCGTCCCAGATGCCCGACTCCTCGTTGAGCAGGTAGGCGCGCTGCGGGAAACGGCGGTCGACGCTCAGCACCACCACCGCGTTGGTCACGGTCATCCACCGCGCGAACCGCCGGCGGTTGCGACGCAGATGCAGCGACCCGAACCGGGGCAGGAAGTCCTCCACCGCGATCCGCGTGTCCGAGCGGGTGTCACCCCGGCCCGGCTGGACGCGACGCGGCAGCACCCCGTTGTGCGCCAACACCGTGCGGGGATCACCCCCGACCGGGAACGGATGGCAGTTGTCCAGGCTGGTGGCGCCGTGAGTGGTGAGCCGGGAATGAAACAGCGCCGGTCCGTCCGGATACTCGCGGCGGGCCGCCGCAAACGCCTCGATCACCGACGGGCCGTCCATGCCGTGCTCGACGACGATCCGTGAACCCGTGACGATGGCGAAGCCGTGCCCGTGCGGGTTGGCGTCAGCGCCGTGCAGCAGCGCGGTCAGGTCAGGCATCACCGTGGCAGGGCAGAACGTCAGCAGGCACACGCCAGAACCTCCAACTGCTCGCTCAACGGCGCATACACGGGCCGCTCGGCGAGCCATCGCACGAACGCCGGCCAACTCCAGCCGCCGGCGCAGGCGATCTCCCGGACGCTCAGGTGCGCGGTGTACTCGACCGACGCGGCGGCGAACCCGAACGCGGCTTTGACCTGCCGCGGGTCCAGTGAGCTGGCGAAGATCCGCAGCTCGAACGTGTCGGCGTTACCGGTGTTGATCGCCCGGTACCGCTGACTCCGGGCGCCTTTGGCGTAGTCCTTCACCGCGCGGCGGTCGCCGCTGGTGAACGCGGCCCACTGCGGTGAGGACCGGCGCGCCAGCCGGGTGACCTGCCGTTCGTTGCGGTAGATGAACTTCATCCACCGGTACACGTGCGCCGGCGAAACGAACGCGGCCCGCGAGACGTGGACGTGCATGCCGGTCTGGCAGGTGGCCTCGCAGCCCCGCTCCCGCAGGGCGTCGAGCATCCGCCACGGAAAGTGCTCCAGCGCCCAGGCATACGACATCGGATGGGCCACGATCTCGAAGCCCCCGCCGATGGTGCTGTCGTTTTTCAGGTAACCCAGATCGTCGAGGTGCGCGGCGGCGACCTCGGCGCATTCCCAGTCCCGATCCGGTGGCGTGTCGACCTCAATCTCGGGTCCGAGGTACAGCGGCCCGACGCCGTGGAAGATCGGAGACGGCTTGTAGCCGTAGTCCTCGACGAGCCCACCACGGTCGTCGGCGTCGTCGCGGCACGATGAGGAGTCGCAGTCGGCGCTGCAGCAGCCGTTGCCGCAGTCGGCGCCGTCGCGGTTCCAGCCGTCGCACCGGCCGCACTGCCAATAGCACTCGTCGAGACACCGGTCGCAGATGATGGATCCGCGGACGGTGTCGGTGGTCTCGTCCTCGGCAACCACGCCGTGGCAGCGGCGGCACGTCACACAGTCGCACGGCGACCCGTCGACGGTTTCGGTGCCGCATCCACGGCACCGGGCGATCACCGCCGCAGCATGAAGGGCGCCGGTGTCGAGAACGGTCATGGTGCGCCGTGCCGCGTCAGTCGCGGATGGCATGGAATGCACCTCCTGTAGTGCAGGGCAGCAGGAGGCGCGCACCGACCCGGCCCGCAGCTCCTGTCAGCCGAATCGGCCAATGAATTCGGAGAGCGGACAGAGCCCGGGCACAGCAGAACGGCTGCGCCCCAGGTGGGTCAGGAGTTGGCGGTGCCATGTCGGGCGGCGCGCAGGTCGCGGTGCCGTGCCGTCGGGCGCACACCCGGCGAGGGCGGCGTGTCGTCGCGGACGGGGTCGTAGCGTTCGATCCCGGTGCCGGACCGCTTCGCCGTGTACATGGCCCGGTCGGCCTGGCCGAGGGCGACGTGGGGATCACCACCGGGCGTACGGCAGATGCCGATGCTGACGCGCATCGGCGTCGTGCTGCCGCCGATCGTGACCGGCGGCGCCAGAGCGGCGGTGAGGGACCCGGCCAGGGCCTGCGGATCCCGCCGGGTGACGACGAGGAACTCGTCGCCGCCGAGGCGGGCAACCAGGTCGCCGGGTTCGGCGGCGTGAATAAGCCGGTCGGCGAGCTCGGCGAGGTACCGGTCGCCGCCGTCGTGGGTGTAGGCGGTGTTGATGTCGTGCATACCGTCGACGTCGATGAGGGCGACGGTCAGGTCGCTGCCGGCATTGTTGACGATGTGCCGTTCGGCGACCCGGCGCACCGCAAGCCCGGTGACCGGGTCCCGGTACGCAACCGCCAGGTCCGCCTCCAATTCGGCGATGCGGTATACGGCGCCCACTGCGCGGTCACCCTGAACGGCCAGGAGGATCGCTTGCACGGCCATGCCCCACGCGGCGAGCCAACCCGCCACCACCGCGTGACCAGTGAGCAACAGGGAGAGCACAACAGACGGGATGAGCGCCGTGATGACGATCGGAGTCCAGCGCCTGGCCGTCTCCGACAGTGCGACATGCATGACGGGGGTCTCCCTCCGGGGTATGGATCGCCATCCCGCAGACGCCGACAGGCGAACCGAGTCGCCCGGATGGCGTGCGCGGGCGGGCACGGGGTCACCCGGTACAGAGGGCAACCAGGATGTCGCGCGGGTTGAGCGCGTCGACGCGCCTGTTGACGTCGGTCAGGTACCGCACCTGGGCGGCGTACTGGTCGTTGGCGTTGACCAGGAAGGTGCCGTCGAGGCAGAGGAAACGGTTGCCGGCGATGGCGCTGAGCCAGCCGTGGGAGGCGTAGCCGTTCGCGCCGACCTGGAATGCCTCCAGGTGACTGGTGGGCACATCCGTGATCCTGGTGGGCAGCGCGTTGTAGGTGAGCATGGCCGCGACGCGCGGTTGAGCGAGATAGTGCTGCCGGGCCTTGGCGATCGGGTACCGGGCCGGGTCGGCGCGGTGCCGTTCGAGGAAGGTCCAGTAGGGCTGGGCAGGCCGGGTGCCCTCAACAACCTGGTTCCAGATGTGCCAACGGTGCCAGGAGGCCCGGTGGGCGGCGGCCCGCATGGCGTTGAGGTTCAGGAGCCGGACTGGTCCACCGGCGGCGGTGTCCCGCCAGGGCTGTAGCAGGCTCCCGCGGTGCAGGCGAGTGGTGACGGTGAAGTGCCCGGCGCTGCCGAGGTTGGTCAATGGCGTGGCCGCGAGGCGATGGGCGGCCGTGGTGGCCAGTTGATGGGTGGGGGTGCCGTGGGGCAGGCACACGATCGTCAGGGACGGATGAGGCACGGTTCTCCTCCTCCAGGTGTGGTGACGCGCGAAGGCGCTGGGCACGCCGATGTCGACGCCCCGGCAGGGGTAAGGGTTTGACCGCGACGTGGTCAGCGGGGCACACGGGCAGAGCCCGCGTAGGGGTGCGCGAAGGCGCGAGGGTGATGCTCGCGGTGGGGGGCGCCGACGGGCGGGGCAGGCCGACCGGCCAGATGGCGGGTGGGCGGTTGCGACCGCGGTCGTGGGCGGCGTCGCCCGGATGGTGGTGCTGGGGGGGGTTTCAATGAGTTGAGCCTCGACCGTAGCGGGGTCACCCAACAGGCCACCGTCCGCACGGGTTCGCCAGGGCCTCCGCTGACCTACGTTGTTGTGACGTCGCGCGGTTGGCGACGCCACGCTCGAAGGCGGGTCGGGTGGGCGTGAAGCGGCTGGCGGCCAACACCGACCGCTAAGGGTGACTGTTGGGTGGACCCGTGGTAGATATCAACGACCCCCGGGCCGGCATCATCGACGATAGACGGTTTCACTGAAGCCCAGCCGCGCGGCCGCGGCTGGGCGGTCCTGCCCAGCGGCCACCGCATGGCCGTCAAGAACAGGGCCGTTTCCTAGCGCCAGCTGTGTCGGTGTTGATGTGCACGCTGGCGTACTCGCGAGGGGCGAAACGTCGCCGCCGCCGGCCAGGCTTTCGCGAGCCCAACCATTGGCTGTCACCCACTCCCCCGGCGGCCCGCCCGGTCGTCGTCGCAGCACCCGATCTGATCCGACGGCCGCTCGGCGCGATCGCCTGCTCAACGCCTCTGCAACCCGCCGGCATGGCGGCAGCGCCAGCGGGTACACGAGTCGCGTCAAGCGGCAGCTTTCACGATGTGCCGACCGGATCGGAGACGGCGATGCGGGGAACAACACGGCGACCGCGAACACCGGAGGCGGTCGAAGCGCGAGTGACGATCTGCCGCCCGGTGCGGGAAGTGTTCGCCTTCTACCGCGACTTCGGCAACCTGCCCCGGTTTCTGGGCGACGTCATGGCCGTCGAACAGGTCGGCCCTGCGGTGTCACGCTGGACGATACAGGGCCCGCTAGGCGTTCGGCTCACCTCGACGATGAGGGTGACCGAGGAGCGTACGAACGAGGTCATCGGATACGAAACACGCTCCCTGCCTGGGCTTCGGACCCACTGGGAGGTCCACTTCACCAAGGGTCCAACGGTCGGCGAAACCGAGGTACGCGAGGTGATGCGGACGCCGCTGGGAAGGCTAGGGCATCGAATCCTCTCGCTAATGGGTAAGCCTCCCGCCGGCGAGGTGCCGGCGAATCTGCGCAGGTTGAAGGAACTGCTGGAAACGGGCAGGGTGAGCTCTTTGGAGCATGCCGTCGCGGGCAAGTTCAACTAGTGCTGTGACCACTAACGTTCACCAGATTGTCGGTGGTGTTGTGGTTCCTCGCCCGAACGTTGTCGGGGCGAGCGACTCCCCACCGGTGGTGGGGCGGGCCTCAGCCGGCCAACCGACCCTGACACCGCTGGTGGGCGGCGTGGGTCACGCCGGGACAGCCCGGCACCGGGAAGGTGCCGGCCTGCTCGACGGTGCGTGACCACCTGACCCGCCGTTGGGGGTGGGGTGGTGGTGGCGCCGCCCGGGGTTCGGGTGGCGATGGTGAACGCCGCGGCAACATCACGATGCCCGACGAACCCGCAACTTCTGCACGTCATGGTCCGCCCGCGGGGCTTGACCACTTTCCGCTGGCACACCGGGCAGGTCGACGACGTGCCCCGCTCATCGACCAGATGCACGGTGATCCCGGCCAACTCCGCCTTGTCCGTCAGGACCGCGATCGCCCGGCCGATCTGCCACTGCCGCAACCGCAGGTTGTGCCGCCGACCCGCCGGCAGATCGAGGACACCCCGCGGGTCACCGACGGTCAGCGTCCCGACCCGGTGCCGCACCGCCCAACCGATCACGGTCTTCGCGGCCTCGTGCCCGGCCTGCCGCACCCGACGCCGATGCCGCCCCTCCGCCAGCCGAGCCCGGACGATCGTCCAATACCCCATTCCCAGGGCCTCCACCCGCGCGATCTGCCGCCTCGGCACAATGAACTAGTCGACCGGGAGGGCTCGGCTTCATCACAGGTGTCGTGTGCCATCGAGGTTGTCCCTCGGGCCGGCGCAGGTTGTCCGCATCAGGGGTTTGCGTCAATCAAAGTTTGTCTGTAGATGCTGACGACTACGGCGAGGTCGGAATCAACGCGCTGCGTCCCCGGGCCGAGACCTGAGGCCGATGCCCGCGGTGGACCAGGCTGCCAGCCGGTCGGTCAGGAGACCGGCCATGGCGCGCACGCCGTGGCCGATCGCCCGCTCGTCGGCGGCGAAGTCGGGGGCGTGCGGCGCGCCGTTCATCCCCGACTCGGCGTCCGCGACACCGAGGTAGAACATCGCGCCCGGCGCCTCGTTGAGAAACAGTGCGAAGTCCTCGCAGTTGAAGGGCCAGGACGCCCGGGCCCACAAGACGGACTCCTGCCCCAGCGCCGCGCTCAAGTACCGGCCGGCCGCCGTGCTGAGCTCCGCCGAGTTCACCATGGCGGGGAACGGATCGCCTGGGAACTCGACGTGTCCGCCTGCGGCCGCCGCGAGCCGCTCGACCCGCGCGCGTAGCTCAGGAAACCGCTCCTGCGGCCAGACCCGCAGCAGGATGTTCGCGACGGGCTGCGCGTCGGACGTGTGTTCGGTCCACTGGTCGACGCACACCGATTCCTGGATCGAGGCGGCGATCTCCGGCTCCACCACCGCGCGAAAGCGCGCGTGATAGTCGCCGACGCTCTGCGGGTACTCGACGGTGCCGAGCGCGGCCACTTCGGAAGCGATTGCGGCGACTGCCGCATCGTCCCCACCCGGCAGCACTATCCGGATATGGTCCAACCCGGGCAGGCCGTATCCCGGAGACACCGCGATGGTGCCGGCCGGGAACGGGGCACAGTGCAGCGCATAGCTTTCGCGCGGCGCGAGCCGTTGCACCAGCCCGGTCTCGAGCATCGCCCGCGCACCCTGCAGGGGCTCCTCGGCCGGCTGGAAGACGAACGCCAACCGGCCGCGCACCGGCTCAGAGCCCTGCGCCAGGGCCCGGGCGACGCCGACGCCGATCGCGGTGTGCAGATCGTGCCCGCACAGGTGCGCGACGCCGGGGACACGCGAGGCGAAGCCCTCATCGAAAACCCTGTCCGAACGCGGGAAGGGCAGCACGGCCCGTTCTGCGTCGACGGCGTCCATGTCCGCCCGGTACACCACCGTCGGGCCGTCCGCGGAACCGTCGAGCACCGCGAGGACTCCATGCCCGCCGACGCCGGTCGTCACCTCCAGCCCCGCCGCGCGCAGCTGCTCCGCGACCAACCCGGCCGTCTCCCGCTCCTCGCCGGCGAGCTCGGGCTGGCGGTGGATCTCCCGGCGGAGCTCGATCAGCTCTCCGTCTTGTGGTGTCACGTGGCAAAGGTGACGAAGCGACTGCCGGTACGCAACTGGTTATCGCGGTGCCGCCGCCTGGCCAGGGACCAGGGATGGCAGTCACGCTCAGCGACATGTTCTGAGCCCTGCACTGGGCCCAGCCGGGGCCAAATCACACCGCCACACCACTCACAATCCTCGACCGGCGGGGCCGGATCACGCCGTCCGGGTGGGGCGACCCCGGACCGTCAGAACCAAGGAGTCGATATTCCGTTTGCGTGAATCAGGGCACCCGCGCCGCTGCCGGCACGCCGCACATGAGGAACTCGTGTCGGAGTCTGCCTAATGGAGGCGTAGCCCTGTGATGAGGAGTTCGACCATCCGACGCGCGTCGTAGCGGGGGTCGTTGTTCGCGCCGATGCAGAGATTGCCGACGCCACGCAGCAGTTCGTAGGCATCCAAGTCGGGGCGAATCTCGCCCGCCGTGGCAGCAGCCTCGAGAAGTTGGGCGCACACGGGGACGAGGCGGTCGAGGAAATAGGCGTGCAATGTCTCGAAGGCGGCATCGCCGGACTGCAACGCCTCGGCGAGGCCATGCTTGGTGACCAGGAAGTCGACGAAAAGGTTGATCCAACCCACCAGGGCGGCGTGCGGTGTGCTGCTGTTCGCCAGCAGTGTCGGACCGGCCTCAGCGCATGCCTCGACCTGGTGTTGGTAGACGGCGACGATGAGATCGGCTCGCGTCGGGAAGTGGCGGTAGATCGTGCCAACGCCAACGCCGGCTCTGGCGGCGATGTCGCGCACGGGCGCATCGACGCCGGACGTGATGAAAGCCGCAGCGGCCGCGTCCAGCAGTGTCTTCTCGTTGCGCCGGGCGTCGGCCCGTTTCCGCGGGCCCGACGACCCTGATCCGTTGTCGATGTCGACCACTGCGCGTTACCTCCGTCACTTGACTTGGTAAGCGGAACCATGTTCCGTATGTTGGTAACGGAACATGGTTCCGCTTCCTCAGGATACCGAGCAGGCGAGCCACGACCAAGCCACGCTTCGCAAACTCGCTTCACCCCTCAAGGGAGAACAGTCATGCAGTACCGCACTTTGGGCCGCACCGGCGTGCAGGTCAGCACCCTCGTGCTCGGCGCGATGAACTTTGGGAAGATCGGCAACACCAGCCAGGAAGAAGCCACCGCCATCGTCGATGCGGCCATCGAGGCGGGGATCAACCTCATCGACACCGCCGACGTGTACAGCGGCGGCCAGTCCGAGGAGATGGTCGGCAAGGCCATCGCCGGCCGCCGCGACGACATCGTGCTGGCCACGAAGGCGAGCTTGCCGACGGGCGACGAGCGCAACCATCGGGGCAGTTCGCGCCGCTGGCTGGTAACCGCGTTGGACAACAGCCTGCGCCGTCTCGGTGTCGACCACGTGGACCTCTACCAGATCCACCGGTGGGACCCGAGCACCAGCGACGAGGAGACGCTGTCGGCGCTGACCGACCTACAGCGGGCGGGAAAGATCCGGCACTTCGGCTCGTCGACCTTCCCCGCCTATCGCATCGTGCAGGCGCAGTGGGCCGCCCGGGAGAACCAGCTGAGCAGGTATGTCACCGAACAGCCCAACTACTCGATCCTGCAGCGTGGGATCGAGACCCACGTGCTGCCCGTAACCGAGGAATACGGCATGGGCGTGCTCGCCTGGAGCCCGTTGGCATCGGGATGGCTGTCTGGTGCGATCCGCGCCGGTCAGGAGATCAGCACGAACCGCTCAGGCTTCCTGCGGCAGCGCTTCGACATCGCTGTCCCCGCCAACCGCGCCAAGCTCGACGCGGTCGAGCAACTGGCCAAAGTCGCCGACGACGCCGGCCTGACCATGATCCAGCTCGCGCTCGGATTCGTCACCGCGCACCCCGCCGTGACCAGCGCGATCATCGGCCCCCGCACGATAGATCACTTGCGCTCCCAGCTCGCCGCCGCAGACAACGCGCTCTCCGCCGACGTGCTCGACGCGATCGACGCGATCGTCGCTCCCGGCGTCGACCTCGCCGCACACGAGAAGAACGACACGCCGCCCGCCCTGCTTGACGCGGCGCAACGACGTCGCTGATCGCTCGTCACGTCAGGCGGCAGGCGCTCGCGCACCCCCTGCCGCCTGACGCGTCGCACCGGCCCCCCGGAGGATCTCGCGATCGATGACCTTAATCGAGCAAATAGAGAACCTCGGAACCCCCGCAGACCTGACCGACGAACCCTCACGAGGCAACAATCCCCCAACCTCACGGCCTACCTCGACGACAATCCATGGATCGAGCGGCCGCGGGGACACGCAACCAGCTGGCCACCGAACCCACCCAACGGCCGGACGCCGACCTGACCAAGCGCCCTGACGTTCAGTAACGCGCGACTCGCGGCAGAGGGAAACACCAGCTTCGTGAGCTCGCGCCCAGCGGTATGGTCGGCGATGTGCACGCCGCTTCGCGCCTTCCGAGCCTGCCTGAGCTGGCCGGGGTCCAGAAAAAGCCGTTCAGCGACTGGTAGGACGGCGCCATCACGGGCGTTGCCCTTCAAGGCGGTCGCGAATATGAGAGAGCTGCTACCGGGGTGCCACCCTCGGCATAATTCGCTGAGTTACCGCCTGCCGCCCTCGACGCTACGACGAACCTGCCCAAGAGCCACATTGCCACCGCCCCCACAATTCGCGGCAACGGTAGCGGTTCGGGCAGGGGCTACCGTCGGACCGACGGAGGTCAGCATGACGAGGATCATGATCATCGGTGATGTCGGGGGATGCGTCACCCAACTGGTGGCGGCAGCAACACCTGCGATCGAGGATCCGGGCACCGTGGTAATCCAAGTCGGCGACCTGATCGACCGAGGCCCGGACAGCGCCGGAGTTCTCGCCTTCGTCCGGCACCAACTGGAGGACTCGCCGCAGCGATGGATCCAACTCATCGGCAATCACGAATCGCAGTACGTGGGTGCCGACGTGTTCTGGCCACACCGGCTCGCGGACGAAGACGGCGCGCTCCTGCAGGCCTGGTGGCTGCGGGACCGCCTGCAGGTCGCCGCCGCGATACGCACCGCCGAAGGAGAGGAACTCCTCGTCACTCACGCCGGGCTCACCGTCTCTGCCTGGCAGCAACTGGGTGAGCCGGTCACCGCGACCACAGCCGCGGATCTGCTCAACACCCGCCCAGAGGAGGTGCTGTGGCACGAACGCGGGCCGCTCTGGGCCGAAGCCGGCACCGACCTGTACGACTCGTGGCTGCACGCCGCCGAACCCTCGCCATTCGGGCAGGTACACGGCCACTCCACCGTCGTCGATTACCGCCGCGAAGCGTGGCTGTGCGGCGAGCGAATCCGGCAACGCACCGCGGTGGACTGGGCTGCCCGTCACACGTTCACCCGCATCGGCTTGAGCCGGTTCATCGGCGTCGATCCGAAACATGGACGCGACGGCGCACCGCAGTGGTCACCGTTGGTCTTCGACAACGCCACGCTGCTCGTCTGACCACCGATCAGCGAACGTCGCCACCCCTGGGACCGAACCCGCGCTGGCGTGCTCGATTCTCGCCGCATGAGCGGCGGCCCACTCACAAGTCTCACGGGCCATCCGCTCATTGGCGCGTCCTCAACGGCCTTACCTAAACGGGCCGTGGTGGGAAGCTCCGGCGCCCTCGGCGCTAGGAACGCGCTGGTGGAACGGCCGACGGCCCGTTCGGCCAGTCACCGATACCGACCGACATCCCTGAGCTCACGAACCGGCGCCGGTCATACGCGGCGAGGGCACGCTACCCATTGGTGCGGGTCAGCTCTCGGTTCGGCCCGCAGAGTCGAGGACGAGGCGCAGTGGGTGGTCGTCCGGTCGCGCCGGTCCGGGGGTGAAGGGGCCGGGTTGGCCGTGGCTACTGGGCAGGTCAGCCAGGGTGAGTCGGTGGCGTCCGTTACCGGCCATCCGCCACACCGGCCCCGCCGGATCGGACCCGGATTCCGGTGAGGTGGTGGCGACGATCAGAGTCGGCTCGGGCCGGTCGGCGAGCCTGCGGTGCAGGTTCTGCTCGCGCAGCCGGCTGGGCAGGACGAACAGGACGGGGTATTGCGGGCCGCCCTCGGCGACCAGCTTGCGGTGAGAGGTCAACTTGTCGACGAGGCGACCGAGTGGCTCGGTGCCGCGGTCGAGTTCGAGGAAGAACCCGGTCTCCTGATCGCCGTCGGTCCACACGCCGTGGCCGTCGGGTTTGATGCGGTGCCCGAACGCCGCAGCGGTGGTGCGTTCAGACCACCAGCGCGTCAGCGCCGCACCCGGCTGGTGGCGGGCGTGCACGAGCAGCGCGACGAAGACGTCGTTGACCGCGAGCAGATGCTGCAAGGTCGGACTCGAGTAGATGCGGTCCTGGCGTTCCCGCACTGCCCTGGCGGTCGGCGGGTTGTCGTCGCGGGCGAGGGCAACGTATCGGGAGGACAACAGGCCGGGCAGCCAGCACACCGGGTTGGGTGCGCCCGGCCGGTTGCGGAGGAACCGGTCGATGAAGCCGAGGCGGCGCAGCAGGTGCAGGCGATGGCGACAGGTGGTCAGGTTCGAGAAGAGAACGGAGGTCAGGTGGTCGGTGGTAAGGGTGAGGTGGTCGTCGAGGAGGGTGGCGATGGTGTAGTCGCGCGCCCGGAGACGGTGGGAAACATCGATCAGGGTGGTGGCGGGGCTGCGACGAGGGTTGATGGCGCGCAGGACGGCAGGGGTTGCGTCCCCCGCGGAGAGCTCCCCCTCGGGGAGGTGTCGGGATGCGGTGTGTGCGGACATGACGGCTCCTAGCTGGGCTGTTGGGCGGTCAGGGGCGGCCTGGCCCCGGCAGTGCGGCGCCGGTCACCGGCCGGGTCGGTGGCGGTAGCAGGGACCGGGGACGTAGCCGAGGCGAGAAGGCAATGACCGGGTGCTTCGCGGGGACATCCGACAACCGGGCGACCGGCTGCGGCAGGCACAGCTCGCCGGTCCACCGGCGGCTCCCCCGTGGCCACCGGGTGGCATCGCGTCCCGCCCCGGTGTGCGCGGGTCGTCGCGCCCCGGCGGCGACGACCGTGAACCCTGGGCTGGTGGATGCGTTGCGTGACCGGCTCGCCGGGCTACCCGGTGCGCCCTGGCGGGTGGTTGTTGGACTAGCTCGGATCAGGGTTGCCGTGGACCGGTGGGTCGGTCACGCGGGCGAGCCGTGCGATCGCCGTCCGGTTCCCCGACCTCTCGGCGACGGCCGGCGCGGCGGCCTGCCGGACGGCCGTCGCTTCCCCGACCAGCGGCCGCGGCGGGTTGGTGCGCAGGGTGAACGCGGCGGTCTCGCGGCTGTTGACGACGAGCCGGCATCCCGCCCGGTAGGCGTCCAGGTGCGACAGGTCGTGCTCGTCGAGCTCGGGCATCGTGTGCCGGGCCAGCTGGTGGGCGTCCTCGGGGGCGCAGGAGAAGAACACCTTGTTGCGGGCGTTCGCGGAGAGAGCCAGCTGCGTCTCACGGGGCATCTGCGTCAGGTTCTGGTGGGCCAGGACCAGGCCGAAGTGGTAGCCGCGGGCCTCGGCGAGCATGTCGCCGACCGACCCCGGCAGGTTGAGGAAGTTGTGGGCTTCGTCGATGTAGGCGAACGCGTCGCGGCGGTCGGCTTCGGGTAGCCGGGCGCGGCTGGTCGCGGTCTGCCAGGCGGAGGCGAGGACGAAGCTGCCCATCAGCCGGGCGGTCTCCTCACCGATCTGCCCCTTGGGTAGGCGGGCCAGCAGGATGCCGCCGTCGAGGACGCGACGCATGTCGAAGCTCGACTGCGGCGCGCCGAGGGTGCGGCGGACGAAGTCGCGCAGCAGAAACGCGCGCAGCCGGGACAACACCGGCCCGATGACCTGGGCGCGCAGCGGCGGCGGCGTCGACTCGAACCATTCCCAGTAGCCGCGCAACCCCTCCGGGTCGTCGAGGTCCTGGGTGAACGCGTAGCGGAACTTCTTGTCGTTGAGCAGCGGCGGGATCAGCGTCAGCGTCGCGTTGGCCTTGCGCAACAATGTCAGGCACGCCACGCGCAGCGTGTCGTCGATGCGCGGCCCCCAGTGTTTCGCGAAGATCCGCCCGAAGATCGACACGATGTTGTCCACGACCAGGTCGTGGTCGGCGCCCTGCAGCGGGTTGAGGGTGGTGCCGGCCGGCTGATCCGGGTCGATGATGGTCAGCCGGTTGGCGTGGCTGGTGGGGATCCGGTCGAGCAGGTCGAGGACCAGGTCACCCTTGGGGTCGATGACGACGACGCCGCGGCGGGCGTGGATGTCGTCGAGGATCATGTTGAGCAGCAAGGTGCTCTTGCCGGAGCCGGTGGAGCCGAGCACGTGCAGGTGTTGACGGGCGTCGGGGACGGTCACGGCCACGGAGTGCCCGCCGACGTCGGCGCGGCCGAGGACTTTCGTGCCACGCCCTCCGGCGGCGACGGCGACGGGTGCGGGCATCGGCTTGGCGCGGGCCCGGTCCAGCCCGGGCACGGCGATGTCCTGCGGCAGGGCCGCGATCGTGGACAGCTCAGCGGCGGACAGCAGGAACCCGCGGCGCAGCACCCGGGCGGCCAGGACCCGGGCCGGATGCCTGGTGGGCAGCCGACGTAGCCGGTTGCGGCCGGTCCACGATCCGAACGCCGACGCGATGCCCTGCGCGAGCATGACCAACCGCGCAGTGAGAGTGTCGGGGTCGCTGCCGCGGGGGTTGGTGTGCGCGACACCGAAACGCACCGCCACGTCCCATGCGGTGCTCGCGAGTTTGTCGATGCCGGCGCGGCCGTCCCGCTCGCGCCGCGGGTCACCGTTCGGTACGGGCGTGTGCGGCGCGGCTGCCGGCGGCCGCCGGCCTGTGGTGAACAGCCCCGCGCTGAGGTTGAACACGACGCGCAGCCAGGTGGCGGGGTCGAGCAGGTCGTGGGGTGCCCGCCCGGTGCGCAGGCTCTGCACGCCGCGGCGCAGGCCCCGGACCTGCCGGGCGGTGGCGGGCCGGGCCAGGACCTGCACGCAGGCGGACTCGGCGGCGTGCAGGCCGGAGGCGGCGGCGATCAGGGTGCGCAGCGGGTCGTTGTCGTGGTCGGTGTGCAGGGGGTACCAGGGCGCCAGCGTGGGGGCGAGTGCCCCGCCGACGGCGAGCGCGCCCCGAGGCAGCGGCGCACTGGCGTCGGTGACGGTGCACGCGGCGCCGGGCCAGGCGCCGCGGATCGCGGCCTGGACCGGCGCGGGGTGCACAGTGCCGGGCACCCAGAGGGCGATGGTGAGTTCCCGGCCGCTCCACCGGTACTCGACGGCGAGGTGCGGGCGGCCGTCGCGCAGCCGGCGCCGCCAGCCGGCGTGCAGGATCTCGGCGAGGGTGGCCCAGAGGGTGGCGGCGCCGTCCGGGTCGACCTCCGGCGGCGGGCTGATGGTGATCAGGTGGGCGTGCCGCGCCATTCGGGTGTGCCGGCGACGGGCCACGGCGGTGCGTGCGATGTAGCCGGCGGCGGTGAGCAGCACGGTGACCAGCGCGAGCCAGGGCCGGTCCCGGCACCAGTCGACGCCAGCGGTAGCCGTGTCGAGCAGCCACTGCGACGGACCGGGCAGCGGCGGCGCCGACGGTGAGCTGGACGTGGACGTGGGTGTGGGGACGACGGCGGGGATGTTCGGGAAGACGACGCTGCTGTTCACTAATCGGGTCCTTCCAGAAATGCCGAAAGGGCCGCGGTCGCCATCGGCCCAGGGCCCACGGCCCACGGCCCTCGGCCCTCGGTCACGTGGTTGAGTCACGGCCGGTCCCGGCCGTCGCGGTGCGGCGGCGGGCGTCATTCGTCGTCGGGGAGCTCCAGGTCACCGATGCACAGCCGGTGTTCCTGCTTGGAGGCCACGGCCTGGAAACCCACCCGGTGGGTACCCGAGATCAGCAGGCCTTCGCCGCGGCGGGCACCGAGCAGCACCCGGGCTTCGCCGGCGGTGAGGCCGAACACGTCGGCGACGAGGTCGACCGCCTGCGGCGCCTGCCGCAGCAGCACCTGCGTGGCGGCGTTCGCGATGACCACCTGCCCGAGGTCGGAGCCGAGCAGGTCCCCGACATCCTGGGTGATGACCGCCAGCCCGGCCCGGCGTTTCCGGGCGGCCTTCGCCAGGCGGGACAGGAACTTCGCGCCTTCGCCGTCGCGCAGCAGGGTCCAGGCTTCGTCGACGACGACGAGCCGGCGGGGCGTCTGCGCCGAGTGGATGGCGGGGGTGTCGACGTCCCGCCAGATCGCGTCGAGCGCGAGGAGCATGCCGGGGGCGCGGAGTTCGTCGGCGAGCTGCCGGGTCGACCAGCACACCAGTTGGCCGCTCGGCACGGTGGTGGTGGGGCCGTCGAAGAGGCCTTTGAACGATCCTGTGGTCCACGGGGACAGCCGGGCGGCGAGGGTGTCGGCGGCGTCGGTGCGTTGGTCGGTGAGCGCGGCGGCGACGTCGCGGAGCAGCGGGGCGTGCCGGCGCCACGTGTCGGGGTCGTTGGAGATGCCCGCCTGGTCGTAGGCGTCGTTGATGGCCGTGTCCAGGGCGGCCCGCTCCGACGGCGGCGGCTGCTGCCCCAGCAGCACCGCGATCAGGGTGTGCAGGAACAACGCCCGGTAGGTGCGGGCCTGCGGCCGGCGGTCTCCGGGCGGAATGTCGAGGGGGTTGACCCGGACGCCGGCGGCGCCGAGGGCGATGGTGACGCCGCCGACGGCGTCGGCGAGGCGGATGTACTCGTTGTCGGGGTCGATCACCGCCACGTGCACCCCGTCGGCGAGGGAGCGGAGCACTTCGAGCTTCACGAAGTAGCTTTTTCCGGCCCCGGACCGGGCGAGGACGACGCTGTTGGCGTTGTGTTGCGCCCATCGGTCCCACCAGACGATGCCGTTGCTGTCGGGGTTGAGTCCGTAGAGCATGCCGCCGGTGGCGGCGGGCTCACCGGGCAGCGGCGCCGGCAGGTCCGCGGAGGCCAGGGGGAACGCCGAGGCGATCGCGTCGGTGTCCATCACCCGCCGCATGCCCAGCGAATCGGTCGCCAGGGGCAGCGTGGTGGTCCAGCCCTGCAGGTGCCGCCAGGTCGCCGGCTGGGTATCGAGCAGCACCGACGCGGCGGTGGCCCGCACGTGCGCGACCGCTTCGTCGAGGTCGTCGAGGGTGGCCGCGTGCACACACAGGTACAGGCCGACGCGGAACAGTTTGCTGTGGCCGCGGGCGATCCGGTCGGCCAGCTCCGCGGCGTCGTCGGCGGCGGCCTCGGCGATCGGGTCGCCCAGGCGGCCCTTTTCGGCGTCGGTGCGCCGGTTGGACTCCAGCCGGGCCCGCTGCCGGCGCAGCCGGGCCGCGGCGGTCTGCGGTGTGAGGGGATCGATGTAGACGACGACATCGAGGCGACCCGGCCAGGCCAGCAGCGGGTCCAACCAGGCCGGTCCGACCTCGGCGGGATAACCCGTCACGATCAGCGTGGCCGCGTATCCGTCGCCGACGCGCAGGTGGCGGGGCGTGTTCTCGACTCCGGCCGGGCCGACAACGGCTGCGAGTCCCGCCGCGTCGGCCGGGCCCGCGTCAACAGTGCTGGGCTTGCGCCACCTCCATGGGGGCATGTCAGTCTCCTGCTTCGGTGATGGCCGCATCGGGCAGGGCACGGGCCCAGGTGACGTCGGCCGGGGTGTAGGGGTCGGTGGCGCAGGTCAGCACCGCGGCGGCGCGACCGCCGTCCAGGACCGCGGTCTGCGCCCCGAGCGCGGACAGCGCCGACGCGGCGTGCTCCGCGCGGCGCAGGACCTCGGTGTCGCGGCCCTTGTCGCCGGCCGCGGTGACCGCGACGGTGACGGTGCGCCACAGCGGGTCTCGTCGTGCCGCGAGGTCGTCGAGGAAGCCGGCGTAGTCGAGCGCCGCCCGGGCCAGCGCCGGATGAGCGATCGTCCCGGTGGTCGCGGCGATGCGGTGGGCGTGGCTGGACAGGTCGACGCGCTGCGCAGAGATCACGATCTGCACCGGCCCGGACAGCGAGTTCA
Organism: Micromonospora sp. CPCC 205539; assembly: GCF_036906815.1. Taxonomy (NCBI): domain Bacteria; kingdom Bacillati; phylum Actinomycetota; class Actinomycetes; order Micromonosporales; family Micromonosporaceae; genus Micromonospora; species Micromonospora sp. CPCC 205539. Next base: position 39,493 of record NZ_JBAKHW010000013.1, read on the forward strand.
GCCACCGTCCGTAGCTGCCGATCAGGGCGGCCTGCTCGTCGCCGGTGCGCAGGCCGATGTTCACGGTGGTGCAGGCGACCAGCGCCACCGCGTGTGCCCCGACGTCGATGACGCCCGTGTCGCTGATCGCCGTCGCCGGTAGCCGCAGGACCGGCACCGTCGTGCAGGGAGTCGCGGGGGCCGGCGCCCACGCCGGTGCCACGGCCGGTCGTCCGGTCGCGGCAGGGGCCAGCCGTTTCGGACTGCGGGTGTGCCGGACCGCTGCCATCAGCCAGGCGTCCAGGGACAGGCCGTCGCGGCGCCCCAGGGCGAGCACGATCGCCGCGCCGGCGAACGGGGTGAGGAGCGCGATCAGGACCGGCTGCGGCAGCAGCGTCCCCACCGATCGGACGATGCCGTAGCCGAGCACAGCGGCCACGGCCAGGATGGCCACCTGCCGCGCCGTCAACCCGTAGACGATCTTGTCCGGGGTGTCGACGTCGGCGGAAATACGGGCGCGCGGGGCGGCGTCGTCACTCGGGCGCATCACAGTCACCCTGACCGGGGGTGCCGCCAGCGGCGCGGGCCTTCATCGCCTGGGTGTAGAGGTCCACGCCGTCGGCGATCTCCGTGGCGGTGTATCGGTTGATCGGCCGGCCAGTGGGCCAGGCGATAGCGACGAGGGTGGACGTGTCCCCGCCGGTGGGGGGAGGGTCGGCAGGTGTGTCCGAGCGCGAGGCGCGGTGAATGGTGGTCATCGGGGTGCCTTTCGCGAGGGCGAGACCGCGCGGGCCTTCATCGCGCGGGTGGAGAGGTCGACGCCGCCGGCGATGTCGTCGCGGCTGTATGGGCGCACAGGGCGCCCCGTCGGGTAGGCGATACCGGTGCGGCCGGGACCGGCACCCGACGGTCGGGGCAGCGGTCGGGGTGCGGACATGCCGAGACGCGGTGCCGGGGACCACGCGGCGGGGCGAGGTCGACCCCCGCCTCCCCCGCCTGAAGTCACCGGCCACCCTCGGGTGGCCGCGCCCGCCCCACCGCCTCGACCGCCGCTACCGCCGACGGCACGGCCGGGCCCTCCCCGGGAGCCGAGCGCACGGGGCAGGCCCCGGGTCAGCTGCTGCACGAGCACCACCCGCAGGATCGTGCCCATCGCGTTCGGCCGGCCCTGCGTGACGTACCGCCTCATCAGCGCCGGGATCTTGACCACGCCCCACAGCAGGCAGACGACGATGAGCAGGTTCATGACCGCGCCGGGATCGCCGGGCAGACCGAGCAGCGGAAGGTTCGCGTCCGGGGCCAGGAAGATCGTCAACGTGGTGTGCAGGGCGACGGCCTGCAGGGTGACCGTCCCCAGACAGCCGAGCAGGGTCCGCCACCACAGCTTCGCCGCGCCCTCGGTCTGTGCCGTGCCGTGCAGGGCCACCGCGATCGGGGCGATGCCCACGGTGACGACCAGCAACCCCAACCGCATGATCCACTGCACGACGAGCATGCCGAGCAGGACGGTGATGAGCAGTCCGATCAGGATGAGCAGGAACCCGACCGGGCTGGTCCCCGCCTGCCCCGACAGGGCGGCGACCGTGATGGCGCGCAGCTGCCGCAACGAGCCGGGCGCGGTGATGTCCTGCCCGGTCAGCGCCGCGGTGAACGCGTTGGCCAGCTGGATCGCCGTCGAGCAGATCGGGATGGCGAAGTTCGCCGCGATCAGGCCGATGACCAGCCGGGGGATGAGCTCCCCCGGCCCCACCCGGGACTGAATGGTGTCGCGGCCCATCACCAGGATCGCCACCCACAGAAACGCCAGCACGTAGCACGTGTTCACGATCGCCAGCGAGGTGTCGGCAAACGCGGTGACCTGCGGCAGCAGCGTGACGTCGGGGCTGACGAACACCGTGGCAGCCAACAGGTCCCACAAGGCGGTCAGCGCGCCGAGGATGGTCTCGGCGAACCAGCCGATGATGGGATTGATGAATTGGCCGACGAGCCAGTCGTCCACGTCAGCCCCCGACCCAGCTCTGCACGACGGCGAGCAGGATGGGCGCCAGCACCGCCAGGGCGTAGCCGATCAGCGCGCTCTTCAGCGCGGACTTGGCTTTCTCCACCTCGGTCGGGTCGCCGCCCGCCGCGAGGTACCGCAGGCCGCCGATGGTCAGGAACAAGGTGGCGACGCCGATGAGGATCCCGACGATCCAGCTGGTGATGTTGCTGATGACCACCGGCAGGGAGTTGGCGGCCAGGTGATGCGGCTCGGCCGCGTACACCGGGTCCGCGCCGGTCACGGTCGCCAGGAACACGACCGTGACCGCGATGGCGCGGTAGAGGATGCGGCGGATCATGGTGAGCACCTCCCGCCCCGCTTGCGCGGGGCCGATTGGGGATTGAAGTGCGCCACCGGGGATCGGGGCGGGCCGTGGGAGCGTCGCTCCTTCCAGCCGTGAAGTGATCGGGTGCGAACACGGCCACTCAGGCCGGCCGCGCCCCGATCCCCGGGGCGCCGACACCGGCCGCTTCTCGGTCCGATGTCTTGCCCACAAAGGCCCACTGTTGGGCGGCCAACACGACCTGCGGCGCGCCGCGGCGACCCAACAGCGACCCAACAGGCCGTCACTGTTGGGTCGCGGCCGCCTGCCGGTGGGTCGCGGGTCGGTAGGAGTGCGCCGCTGGTAGACGGCCATCACGCGCTTTGAATGACGGCGACCCGCTGGTGAGTCGCGGCGACCCGGCGGCGGGCCTCGTCACTACGGCGACGCCTCAGCGGCACGAACGCGAGGTCACCCGCGCGGATCGCCTCCAGAAGCCGACGTTCGGCCTTCAACCGCCACGACGAGGCCAGACTGGCGGTGATACCGAGGCGCACCGCGGCCTGCGCGAGCGTGTCGTTCTCCAGGCGAGTCGCGGCGATCAGGTTCGCCTCGTCGGCGTCGATGACCCCAGCCGCAACCGCCCTGGCCAGCACCAGGTCGGGGTGATCCCACGGCTGCACCGGCGCGATCGGCCCGGTCGCGTCGGTACGGACGAGCGGGGCGTCGGAGTCCGCATCGCGGGCCTTACGGGCGGCGCGCAGACCGGCGTCGAGGAGCCGGCCGACCACCCGCGGCGGCTCAAGGTCGATGGTCGTCAGCCGTTCGACGAACCCGACCAGCAGCTCGGCGTCCAGGTCACGGGTGTCCCCCCGCCACCCCGACGCGAGGAGCCCGGCGAGATGCCGCAGGCCCGGCAAAGCGATGCCGACGGCGGCCACGACCCAGGCCGGGCCGTCCCGGCGAGCGCGGATGACCAGCTCACGCCACACCGCGTCGCGGACCTCGACGCTGGTCTGCGGCGTCAACAGCAGCCCACGGAGCCGCTCCAACGGCAGGATCTCGTCCGGCAGGCCGTCGAACCCTCGAGCGTCAAATCCGACATGGGTGGGCGGCGCGACGAGCAGGGTGAAGGCACGGCCGGCCGCGGACAGCGGCGACGACGGCCAGGTTCGAGCAGACATGGCATCCCTCACGAGACGCTCGGGCACCGCACCTTGACGGCGATGCGAGACCCTTATCCGCCCACGGCGACCGAACAGTCCACGATCACGCGCGCGGGGCCAAGAGCCTGTTGTGCCTGCTCCGGGACCATCTCCACCCAACGACCAATGGGAGGACACCGCCCGGCATCGACAGGGCGCGGCAGCCCAACAGTCCGGCTCACGACCCCTGTTGGGTGCTGTTGGCCGGGAAAGATCCGCAAGTCGACGAACGGCCGGCCGGGGCAGCCGGCAGCGCCCCGGCCGTGGCGGGGAGCAATCTGAGCCACGGGCCAACAGATTCGACGCTGTTGGATGCCGTTGGGCAACCGACCACGTCACCGGGTGCTCTACGCCGGTTTGGCGAGGCCATTTGTCCATGCGAACACGGTCAGTCAGCGCGGGAGCCACCCGCACATGACTGCTCTACCTGACCCCACGCCGATCGGCCCGATCCGCCCGAACCTGCTTCACCGCCCGGCCCGCCCGCACACCGACGAGGCGATCGTCGTCGGTGGCGATGTCCCGATCGCCGTCTGGCGCCTCGACGACCGCGACGACGCCGGCCCCGCCGCCCTCCCGGGCAGCCCGCTCGCGTCGCGCTTGGCGCAGCGACTCATCCTCGTGTACACCCGACGCGGCGACACCATCGTCGACTTCGACAACGACCCACAACTGGAACACGCCAGCGCCCGCACGTCCCGCACCTACCTGCCCATCACCGACCCCACCGCAGTCGCCGACCTCGACGCGCTCACCGATCCGGTCAGCCTCGTCGTCCTGCGATGGCCGCCACGGCACCACACCCGGACACCCGCCAGCATCACCGACCTGTTCGCCGCCTGCCAGCTCATCATGACCGCCGACACCTGCGTCATCGCCGCCGTCAGCTCCGCAGCACCCGGCCAGCCCGGCGCGGCGTACGCCGAACACACGCGCGACCTACTGCCCGCTGCCCGCGCCGCGGGCCTCACCCACCTCCGTCACATCGTCGCGGTCACCGGACCCACCGGCCGCGATGAATTCCTCTACTACGCCCGGCGGGCCGAAGCCGAGGCGGCACGACGGGTCTGGCCAGACGGCGACATCGGAACGAGCTACAGCGTCGACCTCCTGGTCTTCACCATCGGAACTCGTCATGGCTGACCCCGACGAGAGACAGATCGAAGGCAGCGCGTCACGACGCGCCGAACCCGCTGCAGGCTGCGGGCTGCGCGGTGACTCCGGCCCCTGTCGCCGGCCACACCGCCGCTGCGTCGGCATACGACCGCATCTCCGCGTGGCGATATCGAGAGCGCACCGCAGGGTCCAGCTAGACGACAACGGGATCGTGCTGGGATAAGACCCGGACCAGCAACCTCGATCTTGTCCGGGCGCACCTGGAACGACCACAGCTCAGCGCTCACCACCAGACGCCACCTCTACCGGACGGGACACCGCGACGGAGATCGGCGCGGTCCCCCGAGGCATCTCTGCCGCGACAATGTCCTCGCCGTAGCGAGACGTCCAGCCCAACGCCCAGGGTCCCACGGATCTTGGTCATTCACGTACCGTGGTCCTACCTCGCCGTGGCGGGCGCATCACGGAAAGCGTTGACCGAGCAGGAAGCCGGGGGGCGAATGCAGGGCAGCAGGCATGAACGCCTCAAACTGGCGAGTCTGGACTTCCTGGGCGACGATTCCGCCCTACGCGAGCAGGCCGATCGTGCGCTGCGCGAGACGGGACGTGAACTGCGACCCGAAGAGTGCTCCAGGACGGACCACTCCGGCTCCGTCCGCGTGGTGGTCAACACCCAACGAAAGGTCTCAGCTGTCACGATCGCTCGCGACTGGCGCAGCCGGCTCGGCCCCAGCAGGTTCGCCGACGCGCTCTTCGAGGCGTACGCCGCCGCCGTGCAGGCTGCCCTCGAACTGGCAGCGCTCCTCCACCTGCAGGCGGAGGAGAAAGGTCCCGCAGCGCCGGATCAGGAGCCGCTCGACAGGAGCCCCGAGCGGGACGTCGACGAGCACACCTGGCTGCGCGACACCTGGCGGACGCTGGACGACCTCGACGCGGATTTGGACGCTGCGGCTCACCTGGGGACGCGGACGGACGAGTCGAGCATGTCGAGCCCCAACGGTTGCCTGACGCTGCGCATCCGCGGAGGCGGCATCACCGCCATCACCGGCGACGTCAGGCGGATCGCACGGGCAGACGCGGGCCAGCTGCAGTTCGAAGCCCGTTCCCTCTTCCGCGCGTTCGCGCTGGACCGCACCGGACGGACTGGATCGTGAGGTAATGAGATGGCTGAACTGAACGTCATCACCGACTCGCTCCGCGATGAGGGAGGTAAGTGGCTGACCCTGTCGGACCGGGTCGCCGCCATCAAGGTCGCCGCGGAGCAGCTGCACCTCGACCCCTCGGCCTTCTTCATCGGTGACGCGAACGTCCTCATCCACTCGCTGGCATACACCGACTTCCACACCTTCATGGTCGCCGTCCTCAATGGGGCGGTGACCGAATTCGAACAGGTGGGCAAGGCCCTACGGCACATCGCCGACGAGTACGACCGGGCCGACGAGATCGTCTCACTCGACCTCAACAAGATCTACAAGGCCTAACGACCCACCGCACGACGTTCGGAGAGGTTACGGAGCGCCCCCATGCAGCCAGGTACCACTGATCTCGAGTACGGGGAACCGTTCAACAAGGCGTTCGACCACATCCGCTCCGGCGTCGACACGGCAATCGCCACCTTCAACGAGATCGTCGAGCAGGTACAGCAGTGGAAGTGGCTCCTCGGACCCGCAGCACTCTTGTGGATCAAGCACAGCCTGGACAGCACCAAAACGGCACTGAACGCCGTCCTCGACCGCGTCGAGCAGGCCTTGGAGCATCAACTGCCGGTGCTCTCGCTGATCGAGGTCAGCTTCCGCTGGGTCAACGACGTGAAGACCCCGGTCTCCGAACTCTCCTCCGCCACCACCGACCCGGCGAACGAGAACCTGCCCAAATGGACCGGCGACGCCGCGAGTGCCTACAACGCCAAGGCACTCAAGCAGAAAGCCGCAGTCGACGAGTCCGTCGTCAAGTCGGAGTTCATCAGCCAGTGGCTGTTCACGATCGCCAAGGCGAACGTCGACTACGCCGTTCAACTCGCGAAGATCGTCACGGGACTGGTCGGCAAATTGGCGCAGGCAGCGAGTGAGGGTGCAACTGTCATCGACCTACCGTGGGCCATCTCCACCCTCGCCGAGTCGGTCGGCGACCTGGTCACCGCCGGCCTGGACGTTCTACTCACCATCGGCCAGCGCTTCGTCGACGCGCTGGGCAACATCCGAGACATCGCCACGCAGGTCGGCGACCACTCGAAGCTACCCGGTGGGCGGTGGCCCGAGGCCGTCCGAGGATGACCGACGGGCCCATCACACCGTGGGTACGGCCGACTGCGTCGCCTTGAGCAACGTCAGCGCCTTCGAGGCGAGCGATTCGGTGGCGGCATACGAAGCACCGCCGACGGCCAACCAGACCTTCACCACCAGGTTGCCCGTGCGCGCGCGCACCATGTACTCGGCGTACTTGAAGCCGGGCTCGGAGCGCCTGGTGAAGGCTTCGGCCTCGTCGCCCACACCGGTGATGACGCCGGCTGGAGTCATCACCGTCACCTGCGCCGTAGCCCGGTAGAGCAGCCGCGCCTCCTGCTCACTGACAGGCGTGGACGCCTCCACCCGCAGGTTCGCCTGATACCCGCCCCTCGTCCGCATCTCGAACAGACACGACGCACCCGGCTGCCCCAGCGGTGGCGTCGGATCGGTACGGGCCACCGTCAAAGACAGTTCCGCCAACGGCCGAAGATCAGTACGCTTGCACAGCTCCAGATCTTGAGCGCGATAAATGGGGCCGACCGAGGCGGTGGGCGCGGTGGAGGCAACGCTGCTCGTGGCCGGCCCGGCGGTCGGCGCACCCGCAGGAGCCGGGGCACCGTCACAGGCGGCAGTGGCGAACACCGCAACGAACGCCACGACAAGACGAGAAACACCGGCCGACGCAGACACGTCTCGAACATACCGGCCGCGGAGCTGGCAGACTGCCCGAGCGACGAGCCACTATGGTGCCGGGTATGACCGCCGCAGAGACCCCGGAGCACATCGCCCGGACCCGCATGGTCACCGCCCGGGCGGTCCTGCAGGGCAAAGCCGATCTTCGTACGTACCCCTATCGTCTGCTGGCCGTGGTCTCCCACCACGGCCTCGGCGGCGACAAGGTCAGCGAGGCGGTTGCTGCCGCCGAGGTCCTGGGCCAGTTCGGCTGGGACCTCGTCAACATCTCGGAATTCGCCTCCAACAAGATCGTCTACGCGTTCCTGCGGAGACGGTGACGATGACTCTCGGCCCCTGCCGGACCTGACGCAGCTGAACAGGTGACCGCCATCGGACCGCAGCGTTCCCTGGATCGGCTGACCGCACTACTGGCATGTCGCGCCACTCAACGATCTGCAGGAGGTTGACGCTCACCCGAAGCGATGCCCGGAGGGTGGATGCGGTGAAACAGGGTTCGACAGGCCAGAGCTGATAACTGTCCTTGCCCGCAGGTCGCGTTGGGCGCCTGCGATCGGCCCTACGGGCTCTTGCCAGTACGAGCACGTCCCGTTTGACCGAACAGTCGGACGAGCCTCGACAATTGGCGCGCGGTCAGTTGAACGACCACTCCCAACTCCGCAAAGCCGCCCTCCGCACCAGCGACCGGCCCTTCGGGACCGCCCTGCCAGCACGAACACGCTTGCTTAACCGAAATGATGTTGGACGGTCATGCAGACCGTCCAAGCTCTTGCTCCTCACCACGAGTGACGGTGAGGACTTCCTCGCGGACCCCTCCCGGGCGTGTCGGCGCGAGAGCCCGGACGATCCGGCGGACGAGGCGCTGACGAGCTTGGCTGCTACCGTCCGTTCCTGGACGAGGACACGTTCCGGGCGCTTATCACGGAGTCCCGACAGGAGAGCGGAAACAACACCGAGCTCGCCTCGCGCGTGCTCTTCCGCCTCCTCGCCGCGAAGCTCGTCAACGAGCTTCTCCAGGCCGCTGACGAGAAGGATCTGAACAAGACCATCGCCCGCTACGGACGCATCGACCTGCTGTGTATTGATGAGCTGGGCTATATGGAACTGGACCGGCGCGGCGCCGAGCTGCTGTTCCAGGTGCTGACCGAGCGGGAGGCGAAGGCATCCGTGGCGATCGCGTCGAACGAGTCGTTCTCCGGCTGAACCATGACGCTCACCGACCCGCGGCTCTGCGCCGCCATCGTCGACCGGCTCACCTTCGACGGCAACATCATCGAAACCGGCACCGACTCGTACCGTCTCGCCCACACCAGACGGAAGCAACACCACCCGATGCCCGCCTAACACAAGCGGCTGGCACGGCCCGTTGGGCTGCTGTGACCCGGCGCGGGGCACGTGAGCGCACCCCGCCCCGGATCAGATCAGAGTTCCCGGTAGTAGACGGCGACCGGCAGCAGCGTGCAGCCCAGTGCTTCGTACAGGGCTCGGGCGGGCGCATGGAATCCGTCTCCGCCCGTGCCGATCGTGACGACCTCGGCGCCGAGTTCCCGCATCGCGGCGAACGCATGCTCGCACAGCACGGTGCCCGCGCCGAGCCGGCGGTGCTCCGCGGACACGGCGAGGATCGTGACGCTGGCATTTCGGCGCTCGGGTTCTACTGCCCAGGCCACGTAGCCGACGATGGCACCGTCGATCTCAGCGACCGCGACGTACCGGTGCTCGGCGGGGTCGTGGAGTTCGGCAACCTGCTTGACGTAGTCGTCGCGCCACTTGCCGTGCTGGTTGGCGAAGACAGCCTCGCCCACAAGAGGGCGGAAGGATTCTTCGTAGAACGGCCCGAACGTCTCGATGGTCAGTTCGGTGAGCCGGGTCAGGTCATGCTGAAGAAACGAGCGGATACGCATGTGAGTGTGCCTTTCAAGCTGAGGTTCTGAAAGCCAACACAACGGGCATCAGATGGCCAGCCAGCAGCCGTGACGACGGCGAGCCGACCCTCAGCGGCGGGTACGCCAAGCGGCGAAGCAACTCATGATCGGAATCCTACGGGGCGCTGCAACCGCATTCGTGGCACAGAGCGGTCGCCAAGGCCGCGGGGACGAGATCTCAGAGGGCAGCCGCTATCACATTGGGTGACCCGGCAGGGAACCCAATGCGCCCGCGGTGGGGCCACTTCAAGCCGTCACAACGGCTGCCGTCCAGAGCCGGGTGGGGCCACTATGGCCATCAGGGTTGGGGCCACCGGAGGCCGTCGGACTCAACACGCCGACCCAGTTACCGGACCGGCCGCCGCTGGTCCGGCATGAGCCCACGATCATGTCGGTGAATCCTGTGTCCGGCTCTGCGCCTTCCGTCCAGCTGAAGCTGAGGCTCAAATCTGCAGACGGGCGTTGATCTGCTCGACGGGTGGGAGCCGCCGGACGGGTTCGTCAGCGATGGAGTAGACCTCCAGGAGCACAGATAGCCCTCGCCATCGACGAGTAACACGATGCCGGCGTCGAACTCGTCGTCGCTGATGTCAGCCGAAACTGGCGCACCGGACAACACCGTGGCCGGCGCTGCAGCGCGGTCCACAGCAAGGCTGACGGTCACGCAGCCGCAGCCGCACCGTCCCTCGACAGTGGCGAGCGGCAACTGCGCACGCAACTCGTCGCGCCCAGGGAACGGCACGGACAGCAGCCGCGCGATGACGTCCCGCTCGGTTTCGCTGAGCGGGCGAGGCATGTCGTCGCCGGTCATAGCGCCGCCTGATGGGGCAGGCCGGCATGGAACCGCAGCAGCCGGACCTTGTGCTCACCCAGGATCGGGCGAGCACCCTCAATCAGCTTGTCGACTTCGGCGGCGCGATCGCCCGACGGCCCGTGATAGGTCGTGGCCGCCTGCCGATCGAGCCACGAGCTGATGTCCGCCCGCGCACCGACGCGCAACCGGTCGTCGGGATCATCGACCAGACGTAAGTTGGTGGCCAGCCGCTGCCACGCGCTGCCCCAGGTCAGCAGCCGGTAGCCCGCGAACCGGACATGCGGCGCGTTGCCCGGCCTAAGCAGGGCCTCAAGCATCTCCGGGTCAAGGACCCCGAGGTCGTGTCGCAGGGCCGCCACCACCTGGCGGGTCACCGCGCCAGACTCGTCGCGCAGCAGTGGCACCAGTTCGGCCGACCGGGTCACGCCCAGGCGACGCAATGCTCGGACCGCTTCGACCCGACCACGCGCACGCGGATGCGCCAGCCACCGCCGAACCAGGCCGGCATCCTCGACGCCACCGGTCTCGCCGAGCCCGGCGATCACCCCCGGCACCGGCAGCTCCCGCCGAGCAAGCAGGCGATAGAACTCTGCCGGATCCGCGCCGCTACGGCGGAGCCCGGCCTGAGCGATCGCCCGCACCAGCGGATGCCGATCAGGCAACGCCGCCTCAGCAGCGCCCAGATCACCGACCGCAGTCACGGCCTGCAGCGCCTCAGCCCGAACCAGCGCAGTACGGCTGACAGTAACCCCCGCAATTGAGCCGGGCCCGTCGCGGCCCGAACGGCCCCTCGGGCGCACAGGGACCGGATCGGCAGGTCATCGTTTTTCATCGCGGCCGTGATGCCGGCCTGAGGGCGGATCACGAGGGGTCCGAACTCATCGAAGGCGAACACCCGCTGCGGGAAGTGGGCGCTGACGTACTCGATGCGGGCGAGTTTGGCATCGCGCTGCGGGTCGGTGGACTCCTTCCACGTCTTGGTCCGCTGAAAGGTGATCCGGTGCTGGTGCAGGGTCTGCCGCAGCCGTTCCCGCCCACGACCATCCGTCGCGCGGCATGAAGGTGCAGGTGGTCGGCGAGCCTGCGGATGCTCCACCGGGTGACCGGTCGCTCCAGCCTCTCGGGGCGGGTGTTGGCCGTTTCGACGATGAACTGTTCCTCGTCGCTACTGACCTGGCGGGGACGGCCACCCGCCCACTGAGGGTCCAGGCTGGCCATCCCCCTCTCGTTGAACCGGTGGATGACCTGCCGGATCGTGTCCTCGTCGGCCTGAACCAGGCGGGCGAGGCCCCGTGTTCCCGCCTGGCCGAGGCGAGCACGACCATCGCCCGCCGCAATCGGATCGCCGAGCCGGTTCCCCGGCGGGTGATTCTGAACAGCTGCTGACCTTCCTGATCACTCAGCCGTCGAACGCGTACGAGATCTGCCACCGCCACAGCGTGACCGGCACAACGCCGCCCGGCCGACAGGCCGCGCGGCGTGTCAACCAACACCGTGAACGTTAGTGGACACAGCACTAGCTGAACCTTCAGCCTGGGGTCAGGCGGTGAACCAGCCCACCGCCGGGGCGCGGCGGTAATCCGGCCGGCTCGCCCACACCTGGTCCCACGCGTGCTCCTGCGTCGAGTCCAGACGTCCGTGCCGGGCAGCGTCAGCGTATGCGCCCAGTCGACGGTGCAGCGCCGACGCCGCCTCGACGTCCGATGCCCTGATCTCGTGCAGCACGTACCGGCGGGGACGACGATCGAGTGGGTAGACCCCGGCGAACCAGAACTCCCGCTCCTCCCACCGGGCCAGCCCGTCGATATCCCCGTCGTAGAAGTCGTCGCACCACAGAATCTCGACGCCGGACAGCTCACTCAGCCTGGCCAACACCGACTCCTCGTGCATCAAAAGATCTTCGTCGGGTTCCTCAGGCACGCATAGACCCTAGCGTCTGCTGGCGGTGACCAGCCTTACCATCGACCGAAGGCACCAGACCTAATCATCACGACCTAGCGTCAAGGATCCTGCGACGCCGATCCGTCAAACATGATGCGGAACCAAGCAGCACTACTCGGCCGATGTCGTGCTCCGATTGACCCTTGACAGTTCGACTCCACATGATGGGTAAATGATCAATTGGTGTCGTCGCCTGCCGGACCCCAGTGTCTCGGCCGCACAACGCGACATGTGTCGACGCTTCGCGGTCGAGCCAGCGCCGCCGGGACAGCGAACGATGGTCGGCCTCGCACTGTCGCGCCCACGCCACCTGGAACCGCTTAACGCCCTGCGGCACCCGATCGCAGCCAACAGCAACGGCTGGTTCGTGTGGCGCGGCCCCGCGATCCCCCAGGAAGACGACAACTTCTTCGCACCCTTGCATGTTGAGCACCTGGACGAGCACGCCCCAGAGCTTGGGCCGTACCTCGCACTCCCACCAGGTTGGGGCGTGGTACTCGCACCCGGCTACGAGGACGTCTGGTACGACGAGACTCTTTCCGACATCTGACCTCGGTGCGGCGGTGACAGGCCGGCAGGGCCTGTCTCGGTTAGATCCACAGACGCCGAAACCCCAACGGGTTGCGGTGATTCGGGTGCGCTCTCGTGACTCGGGCCATCGGGTTCCAGGTGTCCTAGTCCGGGAGTCGTGGCGGCGGCGCGTAGTGCCGATTCCACCCGACGGTTGCTGGTCATGGTGGCCGTGACGGCGGTCATGGCAAGGAGGATGCCGGCGGCGACGTAGAGCGGGGTGCGTACATCGTAGGCGGCGGCCAACCAGCCGCCGAGGATGGCGCCGAGGGGGGCGGCGCACATGGCGAGCATGCGGGAGGTGGAGGCGACCCGGCCCATGAGGTGGGTGGGGACGATCGCCTGCCGGAGGGAGGGGCCGAGCACCATCGTGGCGCCCATGCCCGCCCCGCAGACGGCGAGCGCCAGCCCGGCCAGGTACGGGTTCGGGGCAGCCGCCAGGCCCAGGATGGCAAGCCCTTCGACGGCGGCCGTGCAGGTCAGTGCGGTGCCGGTGCCGAGCCGGCGGCCGAGGAAGGAGGCGATGCCCGCGCCGAGCAGGCCGCCGGCGGCCTCCGCCGTGAGGAGCAGGCCGAAGCCGAAAGTGTCGATGCCGAGCCGGTCGTGCGCGAAGAGGGCGAGGACGGTCTCCACGGCGAGGAAGGCGACGTTCCCGACCGCCGGACGCAGCGCGAGCCCGAGCAGCAACCGGTCCCCGAAGACGTACGAGGCCCCGGCCCGCGCCTGCCGAAGCAGCGACTCACGGACCTGCGGTACGGGCCGCGGCACGGCAGGCAACGACCGTACGAGCACAGCGGACAGCGCGAACGACACCGCGTCGACGAGCAACGGAACCGCCCGCCCGAGCACGAGCAGCGCACTGCCCGCAGGCGGCCCCGCGAAGCCGGACGCGGCGGTCTGAGCGCCGCGCAGGCGGGCGTTGGCGCGCTCCAGGAGCGCGGGGTTGCGGCCGAGCAGATCCGGCAGATAGGCCGTGGCGGCCGTGTCGAAGAAGAGTCCACCGAGGCCGAGCAGGAAGGCGACGGCCGCGAGCAGCGGAATGCTCAGCACGTCGAGCGCGGCCGCCGCGGCCGGTATCGCGAGCAGCACCGCGCGCGCGGCGTCCGCGATCCACATCGCGCGCCGACGGTCCCAGCGGTCCACCAGCGCACCGCCGAGCACTCCGAAGAGCAGCCACGGCAGTGTTCCGGCGGCCGTGACGACGGCGAGCGCCATCGGGTCCCGCGTCAAGGTCAACGCGAGCAGCGGCAGGGCGGCGTGCGTTACTCCGTCACCGAGCGAGGAGATCGTCTGCGCGGTCCAGAGCCGCCCGAACCCGGTCGGCAGCTTCACCATCTCGGTCATCCGATTCCGGGTCACTTCCCCTCCCCCTCGACCTGCTGGCGCCGAGCCGGCTGGTACCGCCCGAGGACCAGCGACGCGGCTGTGCTCATCGGTGGCATCCCTGTCCCAATGTCGATCAAGGTTTCGCTCATGGGCCCACGATCACCTCCGCCACCCGGGCGGAACAACGCGAAAGATCGAACCGCCGCTTAAGCCACCGGTTATCGTTCGGCCCCGAAGTCGTAAACTTCCCCGATCACGCAGTGCAGGGGCAGGATCCGGACGGGCGGTGACAGGAAAGGGAGACAGCCTGGTGGAGCTGCGCGACATCGAGATCTTCCTGACACTGGCCGAAGAGTTCCACTTCGGGCGTACGGCCGAACGCCTCCACGTGTCCCAGGCGCGGGTCAGCCAGTCGATCAAACAGCAGGAGCGCCGGATCGGCGGCGCCCTGTTCGAGCGGACCAGCCGCAGCGTGCGACTCACCCCGCTCGGCGAGCGGCTGCGCGACCGGCTCGCTGCGGGCTACCGCGAGATCATGGCAGGCATCGACGAGGCCGCCGCCGCCGCTCGCGGACAGGTCGGCACGCTGACCATCGGTACCTTCGACACCCACCACCGACAGATTGCGGCCGTCCTCGACCTGTTCCGGCAGCGGCATCCGCGATGCGAGCTGCGCATGCGCGAGATCCTCCCCTCCGACCCGTTCGGCGGGTTGCGCGCGGGCCGGGTGGACATCGGCCTGCTCTGGCTGCCCGTCCGCGAGCCCGACCTCACCGTCGGGCCGGAGCTGTACACCGAGCGGCTGGTGCTGGCCGTCGCCCCCACTCATCCGCTGGCCGTCCGGGACCGGGTCGAGATGGAGGACCTCGGCGATCACCCGGTGGTGGACCTGGAGGGGCCCGTGCCAGACTACGTGTGGCAGGCGCACACCCCTGCCACGACACCGTCCGGGCGGCCCATCCGGCGCGGCACCACCGCGGCCACCCTCGAGGAGGCCCTCACGGTGATCGGCACCGGCAGCGTCGTGTCCCCCGTCGGGTCGTACGCGGCCGCCTCCCGGCAGCGTCGTGACCTCGCATTCGTGCCCATCACCGACGGCCCGATCCTGCGGTACGCCCCGGTCTGGCGCACCGCCGCAGAGACCACACTGATCCGCACCTTCGTCCACGACGCCGCAGGCGGCTGACCTGGATTGTGCGCCTAAAGGGGTGGTTCTTCTACGTCACCGCCTCAGAGACAGGCCGACATCGCGCGGTTGCCTCGTCCGACCGCCGCGCGATTCGACGGCGTTATCTGGAGCGCGGCAAACCATGGAGCGCCTTTTTCCGACTGGGCATCGGTCGCTTCCGGGGCAGCGTTGAGGCCGAGGTGGACGCCGGAAACCGCCCGCACAGCCTTAATGATGCCAATCGGCAAGGGGCAGCGAGTTCATGGTCTCGCCGCCCAAGCGGCAAGGCGATCGTGCTGCAGGCGATTGCGAACGCGTAGCTTCACGTCGAGCCGCCGGTCATGCCGCCCTCAGTCGCGGCCGGTTCGAGCGCCGGACCTTCACGCTGGACTGCGGAACACGCCGTCCAGCAGCAGGTCCACCGAACGTTCGGCTGCGACGCCGGCCTCGGCAGCGCCGTGCACCATCGCGAACAACAATGCCAGTTCGGCCGGTGCGAGGTCGGCGCGTACGTGCCCGCAGGCCTGCGCGCGGCGCAGCGGCCCGGTGAGCGCGGCGATGACCCGGTGCTGGAGGCGGTTACGGCTGCCCTGGTCGAGCTCGAGGGCAAGAGGCACGAGCGAACGCATCGCAACCTGCGTGCGCAGCACCTCCAGCAGCAGCGCGCGGAACGCCGCCGGATGATCGACGGTCGCTGCGACGATCTCGAGCCGGTCGACCTGGTGGGTGACCACCGCCTCGGCGAGGGCGCGCCGGTCAGGGAAGTGCCGGTAGATGGTGGCCTGTCCCACGCCCGCCCGGCGGGCGATCTCGGGCATCGGCGGCCCCGAACGGACGCTGGTCATCAGGTCGCTCGCGGCCGCAACGATGGCGGCACGGTTACGCAGGGCGTCTCGGCGACGTGACGGCGGCGACCCGTACCTCACCAACATGCTCCTCGAAGCGACTCATGTTACCTGACGGTAATAATGATGCCACGAATCTGGTGTATCGGTACCAGTCTCTGCGCTGCCGGTTACGCCCACCCGACCGCCTCGATGCGGTGGACGCCGACTCGGTGTCCGCATCGACGCCGCGTTCGATGGCGGCAGCCCGGCACGAGGCACCGCGACGGTGATCGCCATCCTGCGCATTGCGCCTGACGCCAACGGGCTGCAGCCGCGCCGACCTGAGCCCTCCGGAACATCGCTCGAATCGTGGACGCCGTAGTGATAGGACGTCCCTCTGGAGGTTCTCGGTTCTCCCGGTTACCGTCCGGTAACCGCCGCTCACGCATCGATGCAGCCAAGTACGCGGCGACACGAGAGAGGGCGCACATGTCGTTACGCACCCGCGTTTTCGCCACGCTGCTCGCCGGAACCCTCGCCGGCGTCGGCCTCGGGGCGGTCCCTGCTCAGGCCGCCACGTCGCGCGGCATCACCATCCCCGCCTTCTACACGCCACCGGCCAACCTACCGGCAGCCAACGGAGAACTGATCCGCACCGAACCGCTCGAACTGGCCCTGAACCTTCCGGGCATCAACTCCAGCATGCCGGGCAACGCCACCCGGATCATGTACAGGTCCACCGACTCCACCGGCAGCCCGGTCGCCGTCACTGGCGCCTACCTCGAACCCGCGGCACCCTGGCTGGGGCTGGGACCGAGGCCGCTGGTGGTCCTCGCTCCGGGCACGATGGGCCAGGGCGACCAGTGTTCCACATCGCTGGCCCTGCAGCGGGGTCTCATCCTGGGCATCGGCAAGGAACAGAGCACTGTCTCGGTCGGCTACGAGATCCTCGCCATGTACCGGCTCCTCGCCAAGGGCATCGCAGTCGTGCAGACCGACTACGTCGGACTCGGCACGACCGGCCGACTGCACACCTACGTCAACCGGATCGACAGCGGTCACGCCGTACTCGACGCCGCCCGGGCGGCCAAGGCCCTGCCGGACACCAAAATCACCGCACAGGCGCCCGTAGGCCTCTACGGCTACAGCCAGGGCGGCGGTGCAGTCGCCTCAGCAGCCGAACTCCAGGCGACCTACGCGCCCGACGTCGCACTCAAGGCCACCTACGCGGGCGCCCCGCCCGCCAACCTGGCCGAGGTAACCGCCGCCATCGACGGCAGTGAACTACTGGGAGCGCTCGGTTGGTCGGTTAACGGCTTCCTGCAAGCCAAGCCGGAAATTCGGCCACTGGTCGACCGGCACCTCAGCGACAACGGCCGCGCCGCGCTCCTCGACATGTCAACCATGTGCGTCGGCGACGCGATCATCACGTACGCCGGAACACGCTCCTCGACCTGGACCACCAACGGCGAGTCCGTGGCCGAGATCATCGGAGCCGAACCCGTCCTGCGCGCGTTCATCAACGACCAACTCATCGGCACGCGTAAGCCCACCGGCATCGTGCGCGTGGCCACCGGTGTCAACGACAACCTCGTGCCGCACGCACAGGCACGCAGGATGGCCGTGGACTGGTGCGGCCTCGGCGGCAAGGTCGTCTACGACCCGATCAACCTGCCCAAGGGCAGCAGCGCGCTGCTCAACCACTTCGGGCCCTTGCTCACCGACCAGTCCACGGCCGTGGACTGGCTTACCCATCGCCTGGCCGGCTGGCCGGCTGTCTCCAACTGCTCGATCCTGCCCCTGCTGCCGTAGCGGGGAGATCGACGCCCCCGCGCCGGGGAATCCGACGCGGGGGCGATCGACAGCCAGGAACGCGAGCGGGACCACAGTCGCGGTCTTGCTCGCATTCCGCACCGCGAGATCGTGACCGACCGAACCACGGCAGCCGGACTGCGGAGGTGCCCGGCTGGGAACGTGACCCTGCTGTTGACGCCACCGCGCACGGCAGCCGAACACGGTGTTTCCGCGATCTTGGCTATTAGGTTTCAGCGGCTGGGAAGCGGTCGCTGAAGGCGATGGCAAAGGCGTTCAATGCGGGTTTCCAGCGCATCGTCCATCGGGTTTTGCCTGCTCCGATGGGGTCCAGGGACCGGGTCACCAGGTACAGACACTTCAACGCGGCCTGCTCGTTGGGGAAGTGGCCGCGGGCCTTGACCGCCCGCCGGTAGCGGGCGTTCAACGACTCGATCGCGTTCGTGGAGCAGATGACGGCGCGGATCTCCACGTCGTAGTCGAGGAACGGGATGAACTCGGCCCACACGTTGTCCCACAGGCGGATCACCGCCGGATACCGCCCGCCCCACTTGTCGGCCAGGTCGTCGACCGCGGCTCGGGCCGCGGTGGCATTGACGGCGATGTAGAACGGCTTGCGGTCGTGTTCCAACTCGTCCCAATACTCGCGTGAGGTGAGCCGGAACGTCCCGGATCTGGTGAGCAGGCTGTAGACCGACGCTTCGGGTCAGCGGGTGCCGCCGGCCGTGTGTCACCCCACAAGAGACGGTCGACAAACCGCGAAGCCAGGGGCACCAACGCTCCTTAAATAGATATTGACCTTTGTTTACAGTAACGGATAGGTTCACATAACACGTTCGAGGAGCCACGGGGGCACGGGGGTCGCCTGCGAGACGGTGCGTGGCAGGCCTGTACCGGGTCACACCACCAGCTGAACGACGGCGGTTCCCGCATGCCTTCTCCTACGGAGGACAACGGGGAACCACATGACCCAAATGCTCGATCGTCTCATCAAGCTCTACGCCATCCCGGACCAGTCGCAGTACGACAGCGTGCTTGTGGCCAACGCCATCACCATCCGCCGGCCGCGGTCCTACGAGAAGCCACAAGTGCTCACATGGATACGCGAACACTTCAGCAACGGCTGGATGGGCGAGTGCGACGTCACCTTCGGCCGTCAGCCGATCACCACCTTCATCGCGACCACCGGCGGCGAGCTGATCGGCTTCTGCTCCTACGAGGCGACATATCGCAACTTCCTCGGCCCGGTCGGTGTCGCCGAAAGCTTCCGCGGCAGGAAGGTCGGGTCAGCGCTGGTGCTGCACTGCCTGCACGCCATGGCAGAGATGGGGTACGCCTACGCCGTCGTCGGCGGCCCGAAGGAGGCCGCGCCCCTGTACGCCAAGGAATTTGGAGCCGTCGACATCGCCGGATCTGACGTCGGGATCTACGTCGACCGACTCAACGGGCGTGACAGTTGAACCCCGCGCTGGAGGGCGTCGACCTGCTCATCGTGGGTGCAGGCCTGTCGGGCAGCCGGCTGTTCGTGGAACTGGTGACGTTGTGGGAGACCGAGACCGACCCGCCGCCGAGCGTCGCGCTGGTCGACCGGCTCGGCGCGTTCGGCCGGGGCGTGCCGTACGGCATGCCCAGCCGACCAGGGTCGCTGCTGATCGAGCCCGTCACCGAGTCGACGCCGCCGGAGTTCCACACATGGCTGCGCGAGCACCCCGAGCAGCTCCTGCCCGGCGTCGCCGCCGACGTGCCCGCGCTGGCAGACTGGCACGCGCGTAATGCCGCGCAGCTGACCCGCGGCGACCTCACCGGAGTGCGCCTGCCCCGCCACACCTTCGGCGCATACGCCGAGCAGCAGCACAGCAACGCCGTAGCGCTCGCCCGAGGCAGGTGGGGCGCCGACGTGCGCGAGGTCGTCGGCGAGGTCGTCGACCTGCGCGGCGAGGACAGCGGATGGCAGGCGCGGTGCGCCGACGGCAGTCGTCTGCCGGCGCGGGTTGTCGTGCTGGCCATCGGCAGCGTGCCCCGGCTGAACCGGACCGGCCTCGACCCCGCCGACGGGTACGTGCACGACCTGTACGACGGCGGGTTCGAGCAGATCGACGCACTGATCACAGGGCGACGTCGGTCCCGGATCGTCGTCATCGGATCCAACGCTGCCGCGGCTGAGCTGCTGCATTACCTGACGCACACCCCGGGGCTGTTGGAACGCGTTGCGACGATCGAGGTCATCTCGGGCAGCGGACGGCTGCCGGGCCGGCCGGATCCTGCGGGGCTGCGTCCCTCACCGCGTGAATACATGGCAGGCGCAGAACGGTTGGAAGAGATCGGGAAGTTGGTCACGCGGTCGGGCCGGGTCACCGGCGTCGCCCGCACCGGTCCTGGGCTGCAATTACGCCTCGCCAGCGCGGATACGCCCGTCGACGCCGACATCGTCGTCGACTGCACGGGCGCGGGCCGTATGGACGACACGGCGTCATCGCTGTTGGCCAACCTGGTCGGCGGCACGCAGGGGTTCACGCCCGACCCGACCCGGCGCGGGTTACGGATGGACCCGGTCACGTTCGAGGTCGAGGGTGCCCCGCACGTATTCGTCATCGGGCCGCTACTCAACCGCGATGCCATCGCGACCCATGTGGAGAGCATCAACGCGGTCCACCGTACGGCGGCACACCTGGCCCCGTACGTCCACCAGCGGCTGCGGAAACTCCGTGGCGCAGCGGCCACGGCAATAGGGAGTCCTGGTGCACACCACTGAACTGCTCGACCGACTCGGGTTGGGTCCGACCGACCGAGCGGTGGTGCTGCACGCCGACGACATCGGCATGTGCGGGGCGACGGTCACCGCGTACCGCCACATCGTCTCCTCGCCAGTCGTCTCCGCAGCCTCGGCGATGGTGCCATGCGCCTGGTTCCCGGCGCTGGCGCAGCTGTGCGCGGAGCTCGCCACGGCACCGGACCTCGGCGTGCACCTGACCCTGAACAGCGAATGGTCGGGATACCGTTGGCGTCCACTGACCGCGGCAGGTCACGTCGCGCTCACCGACGAGTCCGGCTACCTCCCCGGCACCGCCGGGCACCTGCACGGCCGGCCCGGCATCCGGGAGGCGGTGTTCGCCGAGCTGTCGGCACAGGTCGACCATGCCCGCACGCTCGGCATCGACGTCACCCACATCGACTCGCACATGCTCACCCTGTACGGGGCCGAACTGATCGGCGCGTACGTCGAGCTGTCCGCTCGGTACCGCCTGCCGGCGACGTTGCTGCGCCACAACGCCCAACAGGTTGGCGAGCTGTGCAACATCGCCCAATCGGAGGCGGTGGCGGTGGCGGACGAACTCGCCGGGGCCGAGCGGCAGGGGCTCGTGCCCTTCGACACCTGGGTGGACCTGCCACTGGGGCGGCCCGAGAACCGACGTGAAACCGCAACGCGCCTGTTGGACAGCCTTCCGGCGGGGCTGGCGGTCTTCGTCATGCATCCCGCGGCGGAGACAGACGAACTCAAGGCAATCGCACCCGATTGGCAGGCTCGCGTCGCCGACTTCGAACTCTGCCGCGACGACGCGTGGATCGACATCGTCGAGAGCTCCGGCGTGACCGTGGTCGGCATGCGGGACGTGCGGGACGCACTGTTCGGAGACGGCGTGGCGGCAGCCGGCGTACGGGCCGAGGCCGACCGGTGAGGGCGTTCCTCGCACTGCTGGCGCCGGCGCCGCAGCGCCGGTTCGCGCTGGCCGGCCTCGTCGGGCGGGCGCCGATGGCGATGCTCGGCATCGCGATCATCCTGGCGACCGAGGAGAGCACCGGGTCGTACAGCGCCGCCGGCGCCGCCGCTGCCGCGTACGCGCTCAGCCAGGCCTGTGGAGCACCGGTCGCCGGTCGGCTGGTGGACGTGTACGGCCAGGCCCGGGTGCTCGTCGTCGGCGCCTGTGTACACGCCTCGGCGCTGGTGGTGCTCGCGGTGTGCGTACAGATGCGGGTGCCGGTACCCGCGCTGCTCGCCGCGGCATCGGTTACCGGCGCGACCCTGCCGCCGATCGGGTCGCTGGTCCGCGCACGCTGGATCGCGGTCCTCGGCCGCACCCACCAGTTGCCCACCGCGATGGCCTGGGAGTCGGCCGTCGACGAGCTGTTGTTCGTCACCGGACCGCTCGTCGTCACCCTGCTGGTGGCGGTGGTGCACCCGCAGGGTGGGCTGGTTGTCTCGGCTGTGTTGACGCTCGTGGGAGGACTGTGGCTCGCTGCTCAGCGTGCCACCGCGCCACCGCTGACGGCCGGCCGCAATCGACGCCGTGCGGGTCTCGCGCTACGTCAGCCGCCGCTCGCGCTGCTGGCAGCGATCTTCCTCGCGCTCGGGGCAGTGTCCGGCTCGACGGGGCTGGGGATCGTGGCCCTCGCCGATACCGCCGACGCCAATGTGGCCAGTGGCGCCGTACTCGCTTGCTTCGCCGGTGGCGCCATGGTCGGCGGTCTGACATACGGCGCAGCGCAACCCAACGCAACGCTCACCACGCAACTCCTGGTGGTCCTGGCTGCGATGTCGGCGCTGCTGGCTCCACTGTCCATGGTGGCGGATCTACGCGTGCTGGCCATGAACGTGTTCGTGGTGGGCCTCACCATCGCGCCCGCGATGATCGTCGGATTCGCGATCGTCGGCAGGGTCGCGCCCGACGACGTACGCACCGAGGCGCTGGCATGGATATCGGCGGCGAGCGGCGCGGGCGTGGCGCTGGGCTCGGGGGTCGCCGGCCGAGCGGCCGAGGCGGGCGGCGCCGTACACGCGCTGGCGGTGCCCCTGGTGTGCGGGGTGACGGCGCTGGCGGTCGCGCTGGCCGGCCGTTCCCCTCTGCAGCGGTCGGCCGTGCCGGCGCAGGATCCGGAGGTCACCGTGGCGTGACACGCCGACGCGGCCAGGCTCCGACCGGGTAATACTTCCCGGCCAGAACGGGAGGTGCTGCTCACCCCGCTGGCAGCAGTGCGACGCACCGTCCGCGCACGCCGCATTTCGCCGCAACGCGTCGAGGTCCCCGTCGCCGATCACGTCCGACTCATGCACAAGCAGTGCGTCGATCTCGCCCGCCAAGGCGAGTTCCTCGACCCGCAGCCAGCTGTCACACTCGGCGCCGCCCTACGAGGATGGGGTGCGCGACGGAGACGCAGCACCGCCGACGTTGACAGACACGTACTCGACGAGCGCGCCGACCGTCTCCACATGCCGCGCGTCCATCGTCTCCGGGTCGAACAGCACGTCCAACTCCGTCTCCAGCTCCAGCAGCAGTTCGAGCACTGTCGTCGAGTCGAACGACAGGTCGGCGAAGAGCCGCATCTGCGGGGTGATCGTGGCGGGATCCCGGTGCGTCAACTGGGCCAGCGTGCCGACCACCATGGCCGTCACGTCCACCGCACCATCTCCTGCGTCATCCATCGGTTGTCCTCTCCTCCTCGGGCCGGGGCACCGGACGTCCATCGCTGTCGGCGATGACCGGAGCCGCCCGCCACGCCGCCACGTCGCCGGGGTTGGCGGGAGCGGCCGAGTGCGTGACGTAGCGGTGCGGTGCCATCGCCGACGAGCGGCCGCCCAGCTGGGCGAGGCAGGCAGCGTGCACCGTCTCCGCCGCAGGTTCCGCGCCAGCGAGGTGGCACTCGATCAGCGGCCGCTGCGCTCCGGTCAGCCCGACCGCCACCGGCCGGTCGCCGACGGCGGCGCGGAGCAGCCGCCGCACCGCGTCCATGTCCACCCAGCTACCGTCGACCAGGTGCCAGGACGCCGAGCGGACCTGGACCTCCAGGTCCGTCGCGAGGAGTAGCTCGGCCAACGGCCGATCTGCGCTGCCCGCCGCGGCCAGCAGCCGCACCAGCGCCCCCGCGAACGCCGGGAGCCGGTCGGCGAAGCAGCGCGGGTCACCCCAGGCGACCGCGACCAGATCCGTGTCGAGTCGGTAGGTGGTAAGCGCCACCCGGTGCGGCCGCCGGATAGGGGCCAGCTCGACGAACTCGCCAAGGCCGGGCAACACCACCGGCTCCGCCCCGACCCGCACCGGGTAGTGCACCTCGGGTTGATAGCCGGCCGCGCTCAGGTCGCTGAACAGGCAGTTCCGGGTGTACGCGTCGATGCCCCGGCGCGTACCAACCTTCTGAATTTCGGCCCAGATCTCGGCCGTGTCGAACCAGCTGCTTCGGTATGCCTGCAGGCAGCTGCGGCCGGCCAGCCGAACCAAACTGTCGAACGTGTCGCGCGGATCCACCTCGAACTGCACGAAGGCGTCTGTCGCCTGGGTGCCGGCGTAGTCACGCAGCCGGCGCAGGTAGCGGTTCGACGAGGAGGACACGAACGCAAAGTTCGGATTGCCCGTGTGGTGGGTCAGCAGCGCCGCGTAGGCGGCCACGACGACCGCAGCCGGGGTGGCGTTCGTGCGCGCCGATACCGACGCCACCGCCGCCGCCGCGGCTGCCGAGCGCAGCAGCACGCCGCGCTGCAGAGCCTCGGTACCGCCCGGGTCATCTACCGGCAGCACCGCGTGCGGCGCACGTTGCAGCCGCTCCGCCCAGTGCAGTCGGCTCTGCCGGATCCGGCGCCGGATCGCCGGCGTGGCCTCCAGCTCGACGAGGTCCAGAGGCTGCAGGCCAGGCCCACCGACAGGCCCACCGGCGATCAGCGCCAGCAGGTCGTCGGCGAGCAGCCCGATGCCGATGCCGTCGGTGGCCAGGTGCGATACGACGATGACCATCCCCCGCGGCACGCCGTCAACCCGGACGACAGCCAGCGCCACCGGCAGGTCGCGCTCCACGTCATAGGGCCGGGCGCGCAGCTGCGCGCGGACGTCCTCGAGCGCGGCCAGGGCGGTGTCCGCAGTCGTGTCGACCAAGCGCACCAGAATGGTCCCGGCGCCGTCGACGCGCTGCCGGTGACACGACCCGGGCACGCCCGGGTCGGCGAGCACGTAGCGCGTGCGCAGCCCCTCATGCCGGACGAACCAGTCGGCGAGCGCAGCGGTCACGGCCCGCAGGGTCGTGCCGTCGGGCAGCGCAGGCACGAACTCCTCGACCATCGGCACCGCGTCGAGCAGCTGCGCACGCATCATGTTCTCTTGCCCGGTCGTCAGCGGGCCCTCGCGGATCTCGCAGCCGGCAAAGCGCACGATCAGGTCACCCATGCGAGGCCTCCGCTGTGTGGTAGCCGGCTTCGACGGCCATCGCGACGCTGTCCCCACCGGCGCCGGCCCGCTGCCGACCGGCCGCGGCCAGCGCCGCCCGGCGTGCGGGGTCGGCGAGGAGCGCGGCCAGGCACGTCGAGCAGAATCCCGTAACCCTTGCTCGCCAGCCGCCGCCCGACGAGCAGCACCAGCGGGCCGGACACCCCGCACGCCCGGATGTCCGCGCAGGACGTCGAGACGGTCACCGACAGCGTCCTCACGGCACTGGGTCTGGGGCGAAGCGTAGGGCCTCGGCCGGGCACAGCACGATCGCCTTACCAACATCGGTGACGTGCTCGGCCGGCACCTGTTCGCCGTGCGGCAGGACCGTGACCGCGTGCCCGGCGCCGAGGTCGAAGACACCCGGCGCGAGCGTCACACACAGGCCGGACCGCACGCACCGGTCGGCGTCGACGACCACATGGCGGGAGTTAATATCATCCATGGCAAGCTCCGACGGCTAGACAGGTGTGACGGGCTTGACTGGCAGGGTGAAACGGGCGCTGAAGTAGGATGCCGCGGCACCGGATACCGGGTCGCGGTAGCCGAGCGCGGGCCACCGCAGCAGGCAGCCGAGCAGCAGCTCCTCCAGCTCCATCACGGCGAACGAACGGCCCAGGCAGAAGTGCCGGCCCAGGCCCCAGGTCAGCGGCAGGTGCTCGCCGACGCGGTTGATATCGAAGGTATCCGGGTTCTCAAACACTGCAGGGTCGCGATTTGCAGCAGCGATGAGAGCGTAGATGTGCTCGCCGGGCCGGGCCGGAATGCCCTCGAGTTCGACGCCGTCGGGCGCTACCCGGAAGATCCACGGCTCGGCCGGTCGCCAACGGGCCGCCTCCAGCACCGCCGCTGGTACCCGGGAGGGGTCCTCGCGCAGCGCCTGCCACTGGTCCGGGCAGTCGACGAAGGCGCGCATCATCACGCCCATCAGCCCCTGTGTGGTGTCGACGCTGCCAATCAGCAGCATGGTGACGGCGAGGCGCATCTCGTCCTCGTCGAGCAGGCCGGCCCGGCGCTGCTCAGCCAGGTACGGCAGCAGCGTGTCGCCGGTCTCCCCACGCTGGCTCTCAATCAGCCCGTTGACCCACGCGGCCGCGTCCCGCCAGGCCCCGGTCACGCCGTCACCCAACTCCGGGTTCATCTCGAAGACCCGGAACGCCTCGATCGAGATCCGATTGAAGTACGCCCGCTGCCGCGGCGACACGCCGATCAGGTGGGCGAACAGGTGAGCCGGAATGTGCCGGGCGACATCGCGTACCAGGTCGAGCCCGGCCGGGCGGTCCGCCCGGGCCAGCAGCGTGGCGATCCGCTCCGCGATCATCGCGCGGGCGGCCTCGACCCGCTGCGGGGCGAAGAAGGCACCGAGGGCCTGGCGCAGCCTTAGGTGCCGATCGCCCTGAGCGTTGTTCAGTAGACCGGCGGAGATGTCGAGGACTGTCTCGTCGCGCACCCCGCTAGCCCGGAACACCTCGGGCAGCCGGCGCTCCAGCGCCGTGTTGCGCAGCACCGCCTCGCACGCGGCGTAGCTGACGGCCTCGAGCCCACGGGCCGTACGGATGTAGTCGAAGCCGGGCGGCACCACCTGGCGGGCCACCGACGGCTCGGCGAGGATTCGCTCGACCGGCAGATCCATCTCCAAGACGGCGGGCATGCGAACCCCTCTGCAAATCGGAGAGCCGGATGAGGTCCGACGCTAGCCGCCGCAGCGGTGCGGCCTCAACAGCGACGACCGGGGAGGCCCAGACGGGTAGTCCCGCCATGGCACAAGGAGCGCACCACCGTCGCTTGCCCGGCCGCGCCGCCACCGGCCACCGTGGGCACCATGCAGGCGGGGTCAACATTCACTGAGGCGCTGCGTCGGCACGTCCGCGACCGGGCCGACGACCCCGCCGTGGTGTTCGTGGCAGAGCCGGACGATCCGACGCAAGACCAGGTGCTCAGCTACCGCGAGCTCGACGAGCAGGCCCGCGCACTCGCGTCACACCTGCGCGCGCGGCATCCGGCCGGCGCACGGGTGCTGCTGCTGTACCCGCCCGGAATCGGGTTCGTGGCGGCGTTCGTCGCCTGCCAGTACGCGGGGATCGTGGCGGTGCCGGCTCCACCGCCAACCGGGCACGACAACGGCCGGCGGCGGCTCGCCGGCATCGTCGCCCACAGTGACGCCGCGGCGGTGCTGACCGGCACGGTCGACGACCGCGACGCCCGCATGTGGGCGAAGGTGCCGATCGTCGTGACCGACGGCCCCGGCATCGACACCGGAGCCGACTGGACGCCCGCGGTGGCGGACCCTGCGAGCGTCGCGTTCCTGCAGTACACGTCCGGCTCGACGGCCAGCCCCCGAGGCACCGTGGTCAGCCATGCCAACGTGGCTGCCCACGCGAGGTCATTCGCGGCGATGCTCGGCATCGACGGGCCGGTCCGGGCCGGCGGATGGCTGCCGGTGTACCACGACATGGGTCTCGTCGGGCACGTCATCACACCGCTGTGGTCCGGTGGCACCGCCGTACTCATGTCGCCGATGGCCTTCCTGCGACGGCCGGTCTCCTGGCTGCGCGTGGTCGATCGGTGCGGGCTCGCATTCTCCGCCGCTCCGAACTTCGCCTTCGAACTATGCGTGAACCGGGTGACCCAAGAGCAACTGGTCGACCTTGACCTGTCCCGCTGGGCGGTCGCCGGCTGCGGCTCCGAGCCGGTGCAGGCGCGCACGGTCGAGGGGTTCATCCGCCGCTTCGCGGCGGCTGGGCTACGGCCGGAGGCGTTCTGCCCTGGCTACGGGCTGGCCGAGGCGACCCTGACGGTCGCCATGAGCCGACCGGACCGCCGGCCGGCCATCACGACCGTGCAAGACGAGCTGATGACCCACGACGAACTGCGCCCGGTCACCGGCGAGCCGACCGGCGAGGGCTTTCTGCCACGGCTCGTCGGCAACGGCCCGGTCACCGGGCTGGAGCTGCGCATCGTCGCCCCGGGCAGCCACGCGGTGCTGCCTGACGGGACGGTCGGCGAGATCTGGCTACGCGGCCCGTCGGTCGCTCAGGGCTATTGGCGTGATCCGGAAGCGACCGCGCGTTCGTTCGGCGCGACCACCGCCACCGGTGAGGGTGGCTTCCTGCGCACGGGCGACCTCGGCGTGCAGCACGCCGGCGAACTCTACGTGGTGGGCCGGATCAAGGACGTCCTGATCATCCACGGACGCAACCTGCAACCCCAGGACCTGGAGGCCGAGGCCCGCCTCGTGCACCCGGCATTGGCCGACCTCGCGGGCGCGGCCTTCACCGTCCCGGTAGCGCACGACGAGGTCGTGCTCGTGCACGAGTGCCGCCCGGCCGCACCGGCGGGCTTGGCCGAGTCGATCCAGCGCCGCTTGGCCCGGTCTTTCGGCATCACGACGAGCGTCGTGCTGGTCCGTCCCGGCTCAGTGCCGCGCACCACGAGCGGCAAGGTCCGGCGCTCCGCCGTACGGAGCCGATTCCTCACGGCCGACCTCGCGCCGACCGCCGCCCGCCTCACCGCGCGCACGGCCCGCTCGCACGACAATGGCGGCCGCTCGTGACGGCGGCCTCGGCCACGGCCACGGCCACCGAGCTCTACCCGGCCGTGAACCTGCTGGCGGCGCGGCTGCGTGACGACGTTTCGTTCTCCCCCGCGACCTGTGCCGACCTCGACAGGTCGGAGGCGTTCCCGGCGGCAGCCGTCGCGTTGCTCGACCGGCTCGGCGTGCCCGCACACTACGTCCCGCAGCGCCTCGGCGGCGCCTGGCGTGACCACGACGAACTGGTGCACCTGGTCCGGCAGTTGGCCGGTCGCGACCTCACCGTCGCCGTGGCCCACGCCAAGACATTCCTCGGCGCCGTTTCCGTGTGGCTGGCGAATGACGCTGGCCAGTGCGGTCGACTGGCCACCGACGTCCTGGCCGGGGTGCCGGTCGCCTGGGGCCTGACCGAACCCGGCTGCGGCAGCGACCTGTGGGCCACCGGTATGGCCGCCGAGCCGGTGCCGGACGGCTACCGCCTGACCGGCGTGAAGCAACCGGTCAACAATGCCACCCGCGGGGCGCTCATGTGCGTGCTCGCTCGCACCGGCACCGGCCGCGGTCCTCGCGACCTCAGTCTCCTGCTGCTGGACAAGCGCCGGCTCGCCCCCGGGTCTTACGCCTGCCTACCGAAGGCTCTGACACACGGCATTCGCGGCGCCGACATCAGCGGCCTTGCCCTGACCGCCGCCACTGTCGGGCACGACGCCCTCGTCGGCGCGCCGGGCGACGGGCTGGAGATCGTCCTGCGCGCGCTCCAACTGACCCGGGTGGCGTGTGCCGGTCTGTCGCTCGGCGCCGCGGACCACGCGCTTCGGCTGGTGCTGGAGTACGCCCGCGACCGCGTGCTGTACGAGCGGCGGCTGCTCGACCTGCCGCACGTGCGCCGCACCCTCGGCGGCCTGTGCGCCCGGGCCCTGCTCGTCGAGTGCACCACCCTGCTGGCGGCCCGCTCGGCGCACACCCTGTCCGGCGAGCTGTCCCTGGTGTCGGCCGTGGCCAAGGCCTTCGTTCCGACCGTCGTCGACGAGCTCGTCGCCGGCGCTGCCGAGCTGCTCGGCGCGCGGGCGTTCCTGACCGACGTGTACGCGCACGGCGCCTTCGCCAAGCTCGAACGGGACCACCGGGTCGTTGCGATCTTCGACGGCAACACGGCAGTGAACCGGCAGGCCGTCCTCAACCAGCTCCCCGCCCTGGCCCGCGGCTGGTCGGGGCGGAACGCGGACCACGACGCCGTACGCCGGGCCGCGATGCTGGGCACGCCGCTGCCGCCCATCGGCGCGCTGTCGCAGCGGTCCCGCGCCGGCTGCTCGGTCGTGCAGGCGCTGCCCACCGCGGTGACCGAGCTGCCTGCGGCGCTGCGCCCGCTCGGCGCGGCACTGCTCACGGCGACGGAGCGCGTACAGGCTGAGATCGACGCGCATCCCACCCTCGCCCGCGACGTGCCGGCCGAGTCATTCGAGCTGGTCGAGCGCTACGAGTGGTGCTTTGCCGGTGCGGCCGCGGTCCACCTGTGGCTGGCCAACCACGAGCGTCGGCGGGAGGCCTGGTGGCACGAAGCGGCGTGGCTACGCGGCGCGCTCGCGCTCGTGCTGGAGCGGCTCGACGCGCCAGCCCCGGGTGCCGGTCAGGCGCTCGACGAGCTGGCGCGCCTACTCGCCGCCACCGGCGCCGCGTCGGTCCTGCCGGTTATGGACCTCGGGGGTGAGCCCAGTTGACGACCGCCAAGCCGTCCCGCGCCAAGGAGCTGGACCAGCTGCTCGGCGATCCGTGGCGGCCCGGCGCACCACTGTCGCACCAGGCTGTCCTGCGGGCCGACGAGCGGGCCGAGATGTGCGCCGAGGGCGAACGACTGCTCGACGACTTCGGGCTCAATGCCGAGTTCGTGCCGGCCCGGTACGGCGGGCGTCTGGTGCGCCTCGACGACCTCATCGATGTCATGCGGGCCGTGTTCCGCCGCGACCCCGCACTCGGCCTCGGCTACGGGGTCAGTTCCTTCATCGCCGGAGTCAACGTTTGGGCCGCCGGCCGGACCGAGCAGTGCCAGGCCATCGCCGGCCTGCTGCTGGCCGGCAACCGGGTCGCCTCGGCGTACCACGAGCTCGCCCACGGCAACGACTTCGCCCGCGTCGAGCTGGCCGCCACGCCGTCCGGGCCCGCAGGGCTGCGGCTCACCGGCCGCAAGGAGGTCATCACGAACGCGGCCCGAGCCGCCGCGCTCGTCGTGCTCGCGCGTACCGACCCCGCGCCGGGCAGCCGCAGCCTGTCGCAGCTCATCGTTGACCGCGCGGCGGCACCTCCAGCGACGTTGGTCGAGCTGCCCCGCTACGCCAGCACCGGCATGCGCGGCGTGCCCCTCGGCGGACTGGAGTTCCACGGCTGCCCGGTGCCCCGGTCGGCCGTGCTGGGCGCGCCCGGCCATGGCGTCGAGGTGGCGCTGCGTTCGTTCCAGGTCACCCGCACCGCGCTGCCCGCGATGCTGGCCGGAGTGCTCGACACCGGCATCCGCGTGGCCGCCGGGTTCGCGGCGGCCCGCACGCTCTACGGCCGCACCGTTGGCGATCTACCAGCGGTCCGGGCGACGCTCGTCGACGCGTTCGTCGACCTGCTCATCGCCGACAGCATGGCACTGGTCACGGCGCGCGCCATCCACGCGGTGCCGGACCGCACAAGCGTCGCCGCGTCGGCCACGAAGTTCCTCGTGTCCCGGCGACTGATGGACGCGATGGACCGGCTCTCGCGGCTACTGGGCGCGCAGTTCTACGTCCGCACCGGCGAGCACGCCCTGTTCCAGAAGCTACTGCGCGACCTGGCGCCTGCCGGCTTCGCCCATGCGGCTCGGGTGGCCTGCCTCATGACGATGCTGCCCCAGCTGCCGCTGATGGCCCGGCGCGACTGGCGATCCGGCGGCCAGCCGCCACCCGCAGCGGTGTACCAGCGCGGCACCCCGCTCCCGCCGCTGTCGTTCGCCGACCTCGCGGTAACCACCGGCGGCCGCGACCCGCTTGCGGCCGCGCTCGCCCCGGCAGTGGACATCACCGCCGGCGCCGACCCCGACCTGCACCGGCTCGCCGTGGCGTTCCGCGCCGAGCTCGCCGCTCTCACCACCGACTGCGCGCAGCTGCACCCGCGCGACCTCGGCCCCGAGGCGAGCCCGGAGGCGCTGGGCCTGGCCGCGCGTTACGCCACCGTGCTGGCCGCGACCGCCTGCCTCAACGTGTGGTGCCACGAACCCGACGACCGCTTCCTCGGCGACCCGGCGTGGGTGGTCGCGGCCCTGCACCGGCTGGCCCGCAGCGGTCGAATCGCCGTCGCGGCCGGCCCTCGCCCGCTCGCGGCACGCCGGGCCGCCCTGTACGCCGAGCTGGCCAGCCGCCTCGCCGGTCACCGCACGTTCGACCTCGCCGATCGACCGCTGCCCAGGGGAGACTCATGACCACGTTTCAGGCCAGAGCGCTGCGCACCTGGCTGATCGACCGAATTGCGTACTACCTCGAGTGCGAGTCCGCGCTCATCAATCCCACGCGATCCCTTGCCGACTACGGCCTGGACTCCGTGCTCGCCCTGACGCTCTGCGGTGACCTGGAGGACCGACTCGGGATCCGGCTCGAGCCCACCGTGGTCTGGGATCATCCGACAGTCGACGAACTGGTGGCGCACTGTGCAGGCGTGGTGCCGGCCGACCGGGGGACGGTGTGACCGCGATCGAGGCGGTTTCCGTCTATCTGCCACCGGCCCGGGTGCCGATCCGCGACCTGGCCGAGCGACTCGGCCTGACCGACCGGCAGGTGCGCATGTTCGTCCGGTACTACGGACTGTCCGAGGTCCGCCTGGAGCCCGGTGGCACACTGACCGATCTGCTCACCGCCGCGGCCGGAAGGCTCGACGTACTGCCCGGCCAGGAGCACCGGGTCCGCTACGTGCTGCAGGCCCGCACGATGGACAGCGGCGTGCCATATCCGGAGAACCCACTGCACGAGGTCCGCGACGCATTTGGCCTCGGCCACGCCACCGCGTTCACCGTGACTCAGCACGCCTGCGCCTCCGGGCTGCTGGCACTCGACATGGCCGGTCGGCTGCTCGCCGACGACGGTGATCCGGACGCGCTAGCCCTGGTGTTCGCCGGTGAGAAAGCGTTCACGCCGACCGTTCAGCTCATCCCGGCTACAACCGTGATGGGTGAGGGCACCGTCTGCGTGGTCGTACGACCCGGAGGCGGCCGCGACCGGCTGCTGTCGTACGCGACCCGCACGTACGGCCGCTTCCACGGTGGGCTGTTCCTGAGCCCCGAGCTCGCCCAGGAGTTCGAGACCGTGTACGTCGACGCACTGGTCGAGGTGATGACGGCCGCCCTCGATCGGGCCGGGCTCGGCTGGGCGCAGCTCGACCTCCTGCTGCCGCACAACGTCAACCGGCTGTCCTGGGCACGGCTGTGTGAGGCGGTGAACTTCCCGGTCGAGCGGGTGCTGCTCGACAACGTGCCGGTGACCGGGCACTGCTTCGGCGCCGACACATTCATCAACTACGCGACCGCAGTCGAGCTCGGTCGGCTGCGGCCGGGCGACCGCTACCTGATGGCGGCAGTCGGGCTCGGCGCCACGTTCTCGGCGATGGTTTTCGAGCACTGACGCGAGGAGACAGACGGATGGACTTCCTGACCCGGTTGAAGGTCGCGCTGTGCAGCGACGCCGCCACGCCGCTGGTGTTCCTCGGCAACTTCGAGGTCGAGGACCGCTGGGCGCAGGGCGAGCCCGGGCTGCCCCGCTACAGCCTGCGCACCGCTGCAGCGGTGGTCAACCGGATGGACGAGTTCGCGATGCTGCTCGCCGGCCCCGGCGACCACGTCGTACTGAAGGAGGAGCCCGACGCGGACTTCCTGGCCTATCTGGCCGACCTCGGCATCGCCCTGCCGTCGCTGCTGTGCGTCCGAGGCCAGAACCCGGCGCGGGTGGTGACCGAGGACGCGCTGGCCGACTCCGCGCTGCTGGAGCGCCTGCGTGAGCTGGGCAGAGGCGGCGCCCGGCTATTGCCGCACGGAGTCTCGGCCCTAGAGGAGCGTCTAGCAGCCGCAGGTGGCATCGCGGTGGCCGGCAGCCCGGCGGCGATCTGCAAGGCGGTCAACAGCAAGATCTACAGCAGGTTGATCGCCGACGAGCTGGGCCTGCGCCAGCCCGACGGCTGGACCTGCGCGAGCCTGCCGGAGTGGGATGCCGCGGTATCGCGGGCACTCGCGGTTCTGCGGGACGGCGGAAGAATCGTCGTCAAGGATGCGTTCGGTGTCTCCGGCAAGGGCATCCTCGTCATCGACGACGAGCGGATCCTGCGCTCACTCGACCGCAAGCTCCGGGCCCGAGCCGACCGCACCGGCGACGATCGGCTGACCCTGCTCATCGAACGCTGGGTGGCTAAGCGGACCGACCTGAACTACCAGGTGACGGTCGGCCGGGACGGCACGGTCCGGTTCGACTTCGTCAAGGAGGCGATCACCACCAATGCAGTCCACAAGGGGCACCGGTTCCCGGCCGACCTCAGCCCGACCCAACACGACGAGCTGCGCGCCGCCGGCGAGGCCATCGGGCGCCGGCTGGCCGCCGACGGCTACTGCGGCGTGGCCGGCATCGATGCGCTCGCTGGCGCGGACGATCGGCTGTTCCCGGTAATCGAAATCAACGCCCGCAACAACATGTCTACCTACCAGACCCGTCTGCAGGAAGCGTTCGTACCGTCCGACCGGTTGCTGGCGGCCCGCCAGTATCCGCTGCGCCTCGGCGCGCGGCTGCCCTTCAAGCGGCTGCGCGCCGCGCTCGACGGGATCCTGCTGACCGCCGCGGCCGGCGCCGGAGTACTCGTCCACAACTTCGCGACTGTCAATGCCGCGGCCAGCGGCGATGCTGAGCCGTTCGACGGTCGCCTGTACGCGCTCCTCGTCTCCGACACGCCCGCAGGGCTGAACGCGCTCGACGCGGAGCTGACCAACCGGCTCACCAGACTTGCGGAGGGGACCAGAGCATGAGCGAGGAGTTCACGGTGCAAGGCATCCCGGTCGGCGAGATCGCCGAGCGGTTCGGCACCCCGATGTACCTCTACGACGCCGACGTGCTGCGCGGGCAGTTCACCGCGCTGCGCGCGGCGCTGCATCCGGCCGTCGAGATCTTCTTCTCGCTGAAGTCCAACCCGAACCTGTCGATCTGCGCGCTGCTCGGCTCGCTCGGCGCCCGCGCTGAAGTCTCGTCCATGGCCGAGCTCGTCACCGCACAGCGGGCCGGCATCGCCCCGGAGAACATCATGTTCCTCGGACCGGGCAAGAGTATTGCGGAGCTGACGGCGTGCGTGCGGTCGGGCATCGGCGCGTTGGTCTGCGAGTCGCTCGGCGAGCTGGCCCTCATCGGCCGCATCGCCCGGCAGCATGACCAGGTCGTCCCCGTGGTGCTGCGAGTCAATCCGGGCTTCTCCGTCAAGGGATCGGGGCTGACGATGGGCGGCAAGCCCCGACAGTTCGGCATCGACGATACGCAGCTTCTCGACGCCGACCCGGCCACGATCCGCGTCGACGGCGTCCGGCTGGCCGGTATCCACGCGTACATGGGCACCCGGATCCTCACTGAGGACGCCATCGTGGAGAACACCGCGCGGATCTTCGAGCTGGCCGAGCGGATCTCCGCCCACGCCGACTTCCCGCTGGATCTGGTCGATGTCGGAGGCGGGCTCGGCGTCGCCTACTTCGAGGGCGAGTCCGACCTGGACCTGCCCACGCTGGCCGACCGGCTCAACCCGGTCATCGACGGCTTCGCCGCCAGACACCCCGGGACGCGGCTGATCCTGGAGTCCGGCCGCTACCTCACCGCGCTCGCCGGCACCTACGTGAGCCGGGTCGCCTACGTGAAGTCCTCGATGGGCGAGAACTTCGCGGTCACCGACGGGGGCACCAACCACCACATGGCGGCCGTGGGCGTCGGCTCGTTCGTCAAGCGCAACTTCCCGATGTCGCTGCTGAGCCGGACCGACGAGCCGGCCACCGAGCGATGGCATGTGACCGGGCCGCTGTGCACGCCGAACGACACCATCGGCCGGGCCGTGCAGCTGCCCTCCCTGCGCCCCGGCGACCTGATCGGTGTGCTCCGCTCGGGTGCCTATGGCCCCACCGCGTCGCCCGTGCTGTTCCTGAGCCACGGCAGCCCGGCCGAGGTTCTCGTGCTCGACGGGCAGGCGCACCTCGTCCGAGCCCGAGACACGGTGGAGGATCTGCTGCGGCCGCAGCGGCTGGTGGTACCCGAGCCGGCCGTCGCCGCCGGGGCGTAGGCGTGCACGTGACGACCCCGCCGCCGCTGGCGGGCCGCCGTGTCCCGGGCGCGCCGGTGGTGCTACCACTGCGGCTCGCGGAGGCCCGGTGGCGCATCTTCCCGCCGGCCGACGACGAGCTGGGCCCGGCACTGTACGACCAGATCGACCGGTACCTCGGCGACCTGGTCGTCAACTACGGTCGGGCGTACCGGCCGGAGGTCCTTCGCGACGCCCGGCCGGTCTCGTTCGCCGCCATGGCGGCGCAGATCGTCGGCGACGGTCCGTCCGTCGACCTAGTCGTGCTAGCCCACGCCAAACCCGACGTCGACCCTCGGCTCTCGGCTGGCTGCCTGCTGACCGAGACACTTCCCGGTGCGCCGGTCGCGTTCGCCGTATCGGAGCAGGGCCGCGTCGCGATGTTCACGGCGTTACGGGTCGCCAGCGCCTACGCGGCGAGTGAGCCATTCGCCCGCGTGCTCGTCATGGCGTTCGACCAGCGTGCGGTGCCGTGGCAGGTGGCCGAACGGGAGGCCGTGCCCGGCATCGACGCGGCGGTCGCGCTGGTGTTCGACCGGGTGCCACCGGGCGACCCGGGCGGCGTCCTCCTTTGGCAGCACAACGGCGTGGCGCCCGACGCGGTCGGCGACCGGCTGGCCGCGGACCTGGCGGAGCTGGCGGGCCGGACCAACCCGACCTGCCCGGTCCGGGTGCTCGCCGGGCCCGGCGTGCCCCCGGACGCTCTGCCGCCGTCGCTTGACCGTTCGGACGCCGTCAGCTGGGCCGGCCCGATGGCCACCTCCGTCTGGCCGGCCGCCGCCACCGGCGCCGGGCCGCTGGTCCTCGTCGAGTACGACGATCGGTTCGGCTACCTGTCGCTGTGCCGGCTCGACCTACCGGATGCCGCGTGAGCGACCCGCGGCGCACCGCGCGAGCGGGCCGACCCGCAGCGGCATTCGCCGAGTTGCGGGCCGAGGTCCTCGACGTCGCGATCCCGTACGGCCCGGGCGGCCACGCCGTCGCGCCGGCCGCCCTCCTCGTCGACGCGAACGCCCGCCAGCATGCTGCCACACCGCTCGCCGAGCTGACCGTGGGTCCGGACCGATGGCTGGCGATCCGAAGTGCCGGGTCAGCCCCACCCGAGCCGCCCGAGGCGTGGCGGACCGGCGTGCTGCGGCTACGTCTCGGCCTGTCCCAGTGGCTGCTCGACCGATGCCTCGACCATCTCGGCGAACGCACCTCGGGCGGCATCCCGCTGATCAGCCACCAGCTGGTGCGGGTCGAGCTGGCTGAGGCGGCCGCCGATCAGCTGATCGTCGAGCTGTCCACGGGCGGCCTGGAGCCGGCAGGGCTCCATAGGTTGCACGAGCGGCTCCTGCACACCGACCGCGCTCTGCTGCGGCTGCTCGGCGCCGCAGGCTACCGCAGCGACGGCCCGGGACAGGTGGCACTGCTGTCCGAGCTGCTCGCCGACGTCTACAGCGGGGCAGCTGCATGATCGAGCCGGAGTGCGGTTCAGGGGTCCGTCATCAGCGGCTCGGCACATGCGGCCGGAGTGAAGCGGAGGACGCGTGATCGAGCTGGACGACCGGCTGGCAACACTGCGCCGGCACACCCGGGCCTGGTCCGACGATCTGCGGGCGCACGCACTGGACGCCGACCGGGAACCCGGCACGCCCCGCGCCCTCGACAGCGCCGCCGTGTCCTACCTGCGGCGGACCACCATCCCGCCGCAGTTCAACGACGACCCGCCGGTCCTCGACGGCCACCGCTTCGACGGCATGACCGCCATTGAGCGAGTCGTCGCCGGCGAGGAGCTGGCCCGCGGCGACGCCGGCACTCTGCTGGCCGCCCCCGGCCCGGCGCTGTGTGGGGTGCTGGTGAGCCGGCTCGGCGACTCGGAGCAGCAGGAGGGCTTCTTCGCGAGGGCACAGGAAGGCACGCTGTGGACGGCCTTCGCGCTTACCGAACCCACTGGCGGCTCGGACGCGGGCCGGCTCGCCACAACGCTGGCCGCGACCGGCGACGGCCACCGCCTCGATGGCACCAAGCGGTACGTAGGCAACGCCGCCCGGGCGCGCGTCGCTGCGGTGTTCGCCCGCAACGGACCCGGCCCACTGAGTGTCACCGCCGTCCTCGTCGACACCACCGACCCCGGCTACGCAGCCACGCCACTGCCAATGATCGGCCTGCGGGCGGCGCAGCTGTGCGCGGTGACGCTCGACGGCGTGGCCGTGGCGGAGCGCGACGTCCTGGGCCGGCACCTGTCCGCGTCCGCGGCCGGGATGTGGGCGGCGACGCAGACCTTCAACCAGCTCCGCCCGGGCGTCGCCGCGATCGGACTGGGCATCGCGCGGGCCGCGCTCGACTACGTGTCGGCGAACCGGCGGTCGCTGCGCTGCGCCGAGCGGATACGCGTCGACGGACTGGAGGCCGACCTCCACGCGGCCCGCCGCCTGCTCTACGCCGCCGCGTACGCGGTGGACGCGAACCCCCGCAACGGGCATGCCGGCTCGGCGGCCAAGGCACGGGCGGCCGCGGTCGCGGAGGACGCCACCCTCGCCGCGCTCGCCCTGTTCGGGGCGGGCGCCCGCCTGGAGCACCCGCTGCTGGACAAGCTCGCTCGGGACGCCCGCGGGGTCGAGTTCATGGAAGGCACCCGCAACATCCAGCGCCTCAACGCCAGTCAGGGAGTCATCAATGGCCGCTTCGGCCGGTGAGACGACACATCCGCACACGGCCCTCGCGGCTGAGCGGCGCGCGCTGTGGCGCATGGTCGCGCCGATGGTGCCCAGCGAGCTCATCGGGGTCATCACCCCGGCCGCCGTGCTCGTGCTCATGGGCATCATGGGAGGCGACGCGCTGTACGTACGGTCGTTGTTCACGCCGCTGGCCTTCCTGTTCTTCGCACTGCAGGCCGGTATCGGGGTGAGCGCCCAGGTCGCCGCGGCCGTCGCGCACGGTGGTGGGCAGCCGGGCGCCGTCGCTGCGGGTGTGGCCAGCATTGCCCGGGTCGGCTTCCCGTGTGTGGCACTCGTCGGGCTCGTCGCCGCGCTATGCGCGCAACCGCTGGCCACCCTGCTCTCCGTCGAGCCGGCGGTGCGTGCGGACTTCGTGGCGTTCGTGCGATGGGTGAGTGCCGCGATGGTGCTCCTGCCGGGACCGGCGCTGTGCGTCGCGGCGCTGCGCGGCACCGGCCATCCATGGCTGGGCGGCCTCGTGCTGGTCACCACCGCACTGTTCGAGATCGGCCTGGTGTACCTGCTCGGCCTGCGCTGGGGTCTGGGTAGCCTCAGCGTGCCGGCCGCGGCGGCCGTCGGCGGCGTCGCCGGCACCGTCCTCGGCCTCATCCTCGCGCGGCGCCGCTCGGTGTGGCCGGCCGGCGCCGCGCTCACCTGGCGGCCCGAGGTCACCGGCCTCCTCGTACGGATCGGACTGCCGGTGGCGATGTCGTTCGTCTTGGTCTTCGCCAGCAACCTCGGGATGCTGTGGGTCCTGTCGACGTTCGGGCCCTTCGTGGTGTCCGGTTTCGCCGCCGCCATCACGCTGCAGAGCGTGCTCGTCGTACCGGCCGTGGCGCTCGGCTCCGGGGTCGCGATCCTGATGAACCAGCACCTCGGTGCCGGCCAACCACAGCGGCTGCGGGCGCTGCTGCGGGCCGGGCTCGAACTCGGGGCCGGCGGCTACGCGCTCACCGCGCTGGTGTGCTGGTCGGCTCGCGACCCGCTGGCCTTGGTTCTGACCGGCGATCCCGCTGTGGCCCACGAGACGAGCCGCTACCTGGCGGTGGTCTCGCCGACGTACGCGCTGTTCGGCCTCGTACTGCTGGCGCTGACGGTGCTGGAACAGATCGGCCACGGCCCGCTGGCCCTGGTGCTGAACGTCGTGTACTTCGCCGGCGTCGTCGCAGTGGGCGGCTGGCTGGCGCGGCGCGGATCCAGCCCGAGTGCGCTGTACGACGCCGTGGCGGTGGCCAACCTCGGCGGCGTGACCGTTGTGGCGACCCTCGTCGCGCTCGTCCGCCGGATGTCGCGGGCCGGGGCTGCACCGGCGGTGGCCGCGATCACGGCACCTTGAGCGCTCACGCCGGTCGAAGCGCCGGTAGCCCTCCGCCGCATCATGGTGCCCGGGCGTCGAGTCGTCGAAGACGGCCAGCAGCGCGTTGCGCAGCTGGCCCGAGGCGGGCAGGATCATTGTCGTTGACCGCGCCCCGAGCCTCGGCTACCTCCGCGTGAGCGTCTCGGGGTCAACCCGGAACGGCTGCGGGCCGGCCAGTGCGACCGCTGCGCGAAATCCCGGCGGAGCGACGATATCGGCCACCGCGTACCGCGTACCGTCGTGCTCGACCACCTGGAACGCGCCCCCGGCGACCGGCAGGCGCAGGCCCCGGGTCAGCCGGTCGCCGGCCGCTTTGACGACTGCCTCCTTGCGTGCCCACAGCGCGGCGA
Organism: Micromonospora sp. CPCC 205539; assembly: GCF_036906815.1. Lineage (NCBI taxonomy): Bacteria > Bacillati > Actinomycetota > Actinomycetes > Micromonosporales > Micromonosporaceae > Micromonospora > Micromonospora sp. CPCC 205539. The sequence goes on from NZ_JBAKHW010000013.1 coordinate 79,842, forward strand.
ACCGCTCCGGGCCGCGATCGCCGGACCGGGCCACCAGCGCGGCCTCGCCCAGCGGGAAGAAGCGGGCTGCCATGGCGGCCACGTCGAGGCTCGGCAGGACCTGCTGCAGGTCGACGCCGACGGCCCGGTCGGGGCTCACCGCGACGAGGACCAGGCCGCCAGAATGGGAGAGGTTGACCCGCAGCACAGCGTCAGCCAGCTCCGGCTTGCCGTTGGGGCCGTAGGTCCAGCAGACCGCGGCCGGTGGCACCGCGAGGCGATCCGCGACGACGCGACGGACCGCGGCGTGCGCGACGGCGAAGCGGTGCCGGTCGAGCGGGTGCCCGATCGTCTCGCACTGCCGGCGCTCCGCCTCGTCCAGCAGCTCCGTCTCGGCCATGGCCGTCGCCGTATCGACGAGGTGGAGCTCGACAACGCTCATGGGCGCAGCAGGTCGGGTGCGGCAGCCAGCACGTCGGCCGGACCGTGGGATCGCCACGGAGGGGATGCGGCCGAATGCGCCGACATGTCGATGACCGACGTGGAGGCGGGCCTAGCGGAGTCCTGCGCGTACCCCTTGTCGGCGATCAGCACATCAGGTCGCTTGCGGGGCCGTCCGGGTCCGGGCTCGTTGACCCAGATCGCATCGAGCAACGCCAGGAGCTGTGGGGTGTCGCCGGACTTGATGGGGAGTCCCCTTTTCGCGGGCGCCAGCGGCAGTACCAAGGCGGGTATGGCTTCGCGGCGCTGAGCTGCATCGTCCTGGTCCTCACCCTCTCGTTTGGGATCGCGTCGCTGCGCCTGGCCCTTTACCCACTGCGGCGTGTCAGCGGTGCTGCTCCTCTTCCTGGGCCTGCCCCCGGGACAGCGAACGAAGATCGGCCTTGCATTGTCGCGCCCACATCACCTGGAACCGCTTAACGCCCTACGGCACCCGATCGCAGCTAACAGCACCGCCCTGGATAACCGGCCTCGACCGCCTCCGCGACGCGCTCCCAGCTCATCTCGGCCCGGACCCGCAGCAGGCCGGCCCGCCCCAGCGCGGTCCGCTTGGCGTCATCGGACAGCAGGTCCAGCAGATGAGCGGCGACCGACTCTGGATCATGATCGACGACAAGACCGTCCACTCCGTCGCGGACAACGTCGCCGACCCCGGGAAAGCGCCCGGCGACGACCGGCTTGCCCAGCGCCCACGCCTCAACGAAGACCAGGGGGAACACGTCGGCCCGTGTCGGCAGGCAGAACACGTCGCACGCGGCGAGCGCGTCATGCTTGAGCTGGTCGTCCACCACACCCAGATCCACGATGCGCCGGTCGGTCACGGTGCGGAAGGCAGGGGCGGCAGCGGGCTCGCCGTACGGTCCGGCGAACAGGAAGGTGACATCCGGGCGGGCCGCCCACACCAGCGGCGCGGCGTCCAGCAGTGTGCGGTACCCCTTCGCCGCCACCCTCCGCCCGAGAAAGAGCACCGACCGGTCGGACACCGGGTACCGCGCCCGGAACGCCGCCGGGTCGGGCCTGCCGACCAGATCCGGCGCCGAAGGCAGCCGCCTCATCCGGGCCGGGTCGACGCCCAGCGCGCGGATCCGCTCCGCTTCGGTGGCCGTCAGCACGTACACGACGTCGGCCTGGCGGCACAGCCGCTCTCCGGCCGGGATGTCCGGCCACCACTCCGGGGTCGACGCCGGGGTGAGGGCGAAGCACGCTCCGGCGCGGTCGGCGAGTTCCTTGGCCCGCTGCACCACCACCGGCTGGGCCAGGTCGTAGGCGTGCACTACGTCCGGGGCGAACGTCTGCGCCGCGCCGGCCGTTTCGAACCGCCGCCACCGCTCGGCGTCGCCGCCGGCGGGCAACTGCGCGTCGGTCATCACCGCCGTCTGGTGACCGCGCCGCGCGAGGGCTGCGGTGGTCCGCCAGGCCATGCGCTGAGCGCCGGAGGTCTGCCCACCGTCGATGCAGCCGAACGCGGTGAGTATCCGGCGCACGCCGTCAACCTCGTCCGAGCCGGAGATAGTCGACACCCTCCGCGTCGCTCAGCCGATCGGCCAGCACACCCCACATGTCGAACACGACCGGGTCCGGTCGCATCGCGGCACGCAGGAGCTGCGGCGTCAGGTCCGCGTAGCCGGGATGGTCGGTGAGCAGGATGAGGGCGTCGCTGTCGCGCAGGCCCTCCTCCAGGTCGACGGGTTTGAACCCGATCGACGCCGTCCGTTCGGCAGGCACGAGGAAGTCGTGCGCGACCAGGAGGCCGACCTGCGCGCCCAGCTCGCGGGCGATGACCTCCGAAGCGGCCCCGCGCACGTCGTCGGTCGCAGGCCGGCTCTTGTAGGCGACCCCGCAGACGAACACCTTGCACTCCTCGACCGGAGTCTGGCGGACGGCCAGGGCGCCGAGCACCCGCTGGGCGGCGCGGACGGGCACGTTCTCGTTGACCTTGCGCGCGGCGGCGACCATGGGTGGCCGGTAGCCGACCGCCTCGCCGCTGTGCACCAGCAGGTACGGATCCTTGGTCAGGCAACTGCCGCCGACGAAGCCCGGTCTGGCGAGGTCGGGGCGCGGATAGCGGACGTTGGCGGCGCGGATCACCTCGTTGGCGTCCAGCCGCAGATGCTCGGCGAGTGTCGCCAGCTCATTGCCGAAGCCGTAGATCAGGTCGGTGTGCGCGTTGCACGCGAGCTTGACCAACTCGGCGGCCTCCAGCGAGGAGACATGCACCTGGTCGGGTGCGATCCGGTCGAACAGCGCCCGGGCGCGCTCCCGGGACCGCTCGTCGAGCGCGCCGACGACCTGCGGCAGAGATCGGATCTCGGCCAGCGCACGGCCCTGGATGGTGCGCTCCGGGCAGAACGCGAGCAGCGGCTCATCCACCACTGTGCGCAGGACGGACAGCACCTTGTCGCGGCAGGTGCCGACCGGAACGGTGCTGCGCACCACCACCAGGGTCTGCGGGCCGATGTGCGCCGCGACGGCGGCCACCGCCGCTTCGAGCTGGCGCAGGTCCGGCTGACACGAGGCGAGGTCGAACGGGGTGCCCACGCAGATCACGACGGCAGCTGACGGCGTGTCCGGGAGTCCTCCAGCGAAGGTGAGGGCCCCCGGTGGCAGGGCGCGCAACTCGTCGTGCAGACCAGGCTCGAAGAACGATGGTCTGCCCGCCGCGGCTGCGGCCCGAGCGTCACCGTCGGTGTCGACCCCCAGCGTCCGCACGCCCGCGGCGGCGAAACAGACCGCGAGCGGCAATCCGACGTAGCCTAGGCCGACGATCGTGACGGCGTGGCCGTCCTCGCCGCCGGCGCGGTGCTCTCCTGACATCCGCCGCCCTCATCTCGTGCGCCTCTCCCGTCCGGACGGCGCTTCTTCCGGCCAGCCTCCCGCACGCAGTGCCACGCGACAGCCCCATCACAGACGGTCGAAGGACCTGGACACCCAGCTATACCCATTATCGACCGTTGCCGCTGTCACGCACCCGCCCTAGCGTGAGCCCTAGACGTGGCCGAACGGGTCCCGACCTGGTCTTCGAGGGTCAGTGATGCTCGGACCGGAGTTCTGCGGGTCAGTGAGGCGGAGCAGTGTGAGAACCGAGCTGGGCAGCGCGTTGCGCACGAACGCGCGACGTTACGGCGGGCAGACCGCCCTCACCGTGTACCAGGGCCGGCACCGAACGTCACTGTCCTGGGCCGACCTGGAGCGGAAGGCCCAGCTCGCGGCAACCCGCTGCGGCGAGCTGTTCCCACAGCGACACACGATCCTGTACGCCGTCGACAACACCGTCGCCGGGCTGACCGGACTGCTCGGTGTGCTGCTGGCCGGTGTCGACGTCGCGGTCTTCGAATCCGGCAGCCGGCAGCTGCGCGATCCCGGTTCGGTCTTCTACGCGGCCGGGACCCGGACCCTGGTCACGAGCGACACCACCGGACAGCCCGACGGGTACGAGATCATCCCAGTCGACCGGCTCGTCGCGCCGGATGGCCGAGTCCCATCGAGCCACCCTCACCCGGCCGGCGAAGTCCACGTCTACCAGGCGACCTCCGGTTCGACCGGTGAATCCCGGCTGGCGCGGCAGCCCCTGTCGAACCTGGTGCGCGGCGGCACCCTCTACCGGGACATCTACGGCATCACCCCCGACGACGTCATCGTCGCCGCAGTGCCTGCCGCCCACTCCTTCGGGATGGTGGGAGGCCTCTTCGCCGCCATTGTCTCCGGTGCCGCGCTGACCATGTTCACCCAGTTCAACCCGCGCGGGCTGGCCACCGCCGTCGAGGAGAGCTCCGTCTTGCTCGGCACCCCGCTGGTGTACGAGCTGGTGACGCGCACCGTCCACCCCCGGCCGAGCCGGCTGCGGCTGGCGCTGTCATCCGGCGGCGCGATCTCCGCCGACGTCGCGGCTGCCGCAGGCAAGCGGTTGGGCACCCGTGTGCTCCAGGTCTACGGCAGCACCGAGACCGGGCTGATCGCCTGCCAGCGGCCGACCGACCGGCCGTGGCCCGCGGACTGCGTGGGGCTACCGGCAGGCGATGCCGAGTTCCGGTTCGACGATGGTCGGCTGCTGGTACGCACCACGACGATGTTCCGCGGCTACCTGGGCGAGTCGTCTCCGCCACCGACCTTTCACGACACCGGCGACCTGGCCGTGCTCGACGAGGACGGGCGGCTCTTCCTGCGCGGGCGTCGCAGCGCGTTCATCAACGTGGGCGGCCGGAAGGTGAACACCGCCCGCGTCCAGAGGGTGGTCGCCGAGTATCCGGGTCTCGCCGAGTCCGCCGTGTACGGCGCCGACTCCCTCGGCGGGCAGGAGGTCCACGTGGCGATCGTGCTGACGGGCGGAGGGTCGGTCGCGGAGCTGATCGCGCACTGCCGCACCCGGCTGGCGGCCTACGAAGTGCCGCACCGGGTGCACGAACTGTCCCGGCTGCCGCGTACCGGTATGGGAAAGGTCGATCTCACCAGCCTGCCTGGCAGGTCCCAGCGGAAGGACGGGTGAACGTGCGAAGAGCATTGGTCACCGGTGGCGCCGGCTTCATCGGCCTGCACCTGTGCCGTCGGCTGCTCGCCGACGGTTTCGAGGTCGTCGTCGTGGACAACATGTCGCGGCACGGTACGGACGACGCGCTCGTCGCGCTGCGCCCGCACCTGCGGATCATCGACCACGACCTGACGGACGGGATGCCGTCCTCGCTACCCGCGCAGTACGACATCGTGTTCCATCTCGCCGCATGGGTGGGCGTCGACCGGGTGGCCCGCGAGCCGTTCCGGGTGCTGCGGGACAACGTCGCCGGCACCATGGCGCTGGTCGACTGGTGCACCCGCCGCTCGGTCGGGGCCCTCTTCCTCAGCTCCACCAGCGAGGTGGCCGACGGGGCCGCCGCGGCGGGCCTGACTGGCTTCCCGGTGCCCGAGGACGGCGCGTTCGTGCTGCGGCAGCCGCATGAGGCGCGCGCCACGTACGCGTTGAGCAAGCTGGTCAGCGAGGCGCTGCTGCTGCACCACGGCGGGTTTCCGATCCGGATCGGCCGCTACTACAACGTGTACGGGCCGAGGATGGGCCTCAACCACGTCATCCCGCAGTTCGTGGACCGCGCATTGCAGGGCGTCGACCCGTTCCCCATCTATGGCGGTACGAACACCCGGGCGTTCTGCCATGTCTCCGACGCGGTCGAGGCGACCATGCGTCTGGCCGAGCTGCCAGGCGCGGCACCGGTGACGGCCAACATCGGCGACGACACCACCGAACTGTCCATGCGGGACCTGGCCGAGCTGGTCACCCGGGCGGTGGGGACCGCACCGCGCCTGGAAGTCCACGCGGCTCCCCCGGGTTCTCCGGACCGGCGGGTCCCCGACCTGACGCGGCTGCGGGAGCTGACCGGATACCGGCCGCGGACGGGACTGGCCGCAGGGATCGCCGACACCGTGCGCTGGTACGCCGAGCGCCTGGTGAAGGTCCCTCGATGAGCGCCGCCGACACCATGGCATGGCGGGTGCCCCTCGGCGCGACGACGCTCGGCGACCGCGAGATTGCCGCTGTGACCGACGTGCTCACCAGCGGCTGGCTGTCGATGGGACCGGTCACCAGAGCGTTCGAGCTGGAGTTCGCGCGCGCCCTGGACGTCGCCGACGCGGTCGCGGTGAGCAGCGGCACGGCCGCGCTGCACTTGGCGCTGCTGGCGCTCGGCATCGGCCCCGGTGACGAGGTCGTCATGCCGTCGTTGTCCTTCGTCGCCGGTGCGGCGATGACCGTCGCCGTCGGCGCCGTGCCGGTCTTCGCCGATGTGCGCTCCCCCACCGATCTCACCATCGATCCGGACGACGTCGAACGCCGCATCACCGCGCGCACCCGGGCGGTGGTCGTGATGCACTACGCCGGATACCCCACGGACCTGGCCGCCCTGCGCCGGCTCACCGCCGAGCGCGGGCTCCTCCTGATCGAGGACGCCGCGCACGCCCCTGTGGTGCGCGATCGCGGCGGCGCGTGCCTCGGCACCGTCGGCGACGTCGGCTGCTTCAGCTTCTACGCCAACAAGAACATGACCACCGGCGAGGGCGGCATGATCGTCGCCACCGATCCGGAGGTGCTGGCCCGCTGTCGGTCGCTGCGGTCACACGCGATGAGCACGTCACCGCGCGAACGCGACAGCGGCTCGGGGTACGACATCACCGCGCTGGGCTTCAACTACCGGCCGACCGAGATCGGCGCCGCGATAGGTCGGGTCCAGCTGCAACGGCTCGCCACTGACCGCGAGGTCCGCGCCGCCGTCGTGGCCGACTACCGCACGGCGCTGGCCGCTGTTCCGGAGCTGGTGCTGCCCTTCGCCGACCGCCCGCCCGCGGTCACCGCCGATCACCTCTTCGCGGTCGTGCTGCCCGCCTGGACCTCGAGGCCCGCGTTCCGTGCCGCGCTGCGGTCGGCCGGCGTGCAGACGTCGGTGCACTACACGCCGACCCACCACCTCACCTACTACCGGCGAGCGCTACCTGACCTGCGGCTGCCGGTCACCGACGCGGTCGCCGAGCAGTTGGTGTCGCTACCGCTGCACGCGTCGATGACAGGCGACCAATCCCGCATCGTCGTCGACGCCGTGCTCGCCGCGCTGCGATGACGCGTCGACCCCCTCGAGGAAGTCGAGCCGCACATGTTCGGTTTCGCCGACGGCGGTGGGAACCACCACATGGCCGCGGTGGGTGTCGGCTGGTTCGTGAAACGCAACGTCCCCCTGGTGTTGTTGAAGTATTAACGAGCCCCCGATCGGACGGTGGAACGTCACCGGTCTTCTGCGCACACCGGACGGGCCGGTGCGGACCGCTCCGCGAGCGCCGACCCGGCCGCGGTTAGGGGATCAGCAGCACCTTGAGCGACTCACGTCGATCGAATCCGCGATATCCCTCAACGGCCTCGGCCAGCGGCAGGCGGTCGGAGACGACCGCAGTCGGGTCCACCGCACCCGACCTGAGCAGAGCCACCACCGCTTCGCGGTCACGGATCGGATCACCGACGACGAAGCGCAGGGTCAGTTCCCGGGTGAACGCACGCTGCGTATGCAACGGCATCGCCACTGAACTGTGTGCCCCGACGGCGACCACCGTGCCCCGACGGCCGGCGCTGTCGACGGCGCACGCCAGCGCCGCATCATTGCCGACGGCTTCGATGACCGCCTGGGCGTCGCCGAGCGTGGCGGGCAGCAGGGCGGGCTCGACCGCCGCGAAGCCGCGCGCCTCGACCTCGATACGCCGGGCCGGATGGGGATCAGCGACGACGACGCGCGACGCACCGGCGGCCGCGGCGCACATGGCGGCGAGCTGCCCGAGGGCACCTCCGCCGACGACCCCGACCGTGAATCCCGGGGCGACCGCCGCGTCGACCGCGGCCCACGCCGTGGTCAGCAGGTCCCCCACGAACAGCATCTGCTCGTCGCCGAGGTCGTCAGGGCACGGGTACAGCACGGTGTCGGCGAACGGCACCCGCACGTACTCGCTCTGACCGCCGGCGACCGCCGGGCCGACGACCGTGTCGTAGCCGAACAGCGTTGCCTGCGCGCAGTGGTAGTGCCAGCCTTTCGCGCAGATCGCGCACAGGCCGCAGGCAATCACGTCGGAGGCCACCACCCGCGTGCCGCGCGGGATCGACACCTCGGCGCCGGCGTCGACGACCACACCCACAAACTCGTGTCCCAGGACCGTGCCCGCAGCGAATCCCGGGATCTGGCCCCGGTAGGGATGCAGGTCGCTGCCGCAGATCGCCGCCCGGGTGACCCGGACCACGGCGTCACGCGGATGCTCCACGGTCGGCTCGGGCAGGTCCGCTCGCACCGCGACATCTCGCGGGCCGCGATACACCACCGCTCTCACGCCGTCGCCTCCCCGAGCTCGACGACGGTCCAGTCCTTCGCCGCCAGAGCCACCGGCACGGCGTCCGACGGCGTAGCGAGCACGGTCTGGACCGGCCGGTCGGCGTGGTTCACCACCACGACGCACCGGGACCCGGACACGGTGCCGACTATCAGCTCGACCTCGGGCTCGGGGCAGTCAACCTTCGGCCGCACCCGCGCGACCTCGGCCAGCATGCGATAGAAGATCTCGCCGCATGCCGAGTCGAGGCCGCCTACTCCGTCGAGGAAGCGCTCGAGCGGCAGGTTCGTGTACAGGATCCGGCCGAGACCGACCGGGTTGTCGACGAGGGCGGGCGTGCCGTCGAGATACTCGGCGAGCACCGTGCCCGTGGTCGCCTCCAGGGTGGAGGGGGTGCCGACCTCGTCGCGCCAGTCCAGCGGCCAGCGCTGGTCACCCCAGCGCAGTCCGGCCTTGCCGGGGTCGCCGCGGCAGAAGTCGACCACCCGGGCTCCCGCCAGGTCGTCGCCGGGAAAACCGGTCAGGTGGCTGCCGGAGGAGAGGTAGACCGTGGCTCCGCGCTCCGCCAACTCGCGGATCCGGCGCAGGTCGCGCAGGGTCAGATGCTCCACCGAGGGGCAGATCACCAGCCCCGGCCCGGCACCGTCCGGCATCGGTGTGCTCTCGGCGAGCATGATGTGGCCGAGGTGGGCGCGAGTGAGCAGCAGGTCGGCGACGAACACCGCCCGCGGCCCGGCGCCGCTGATGTCCTGGTAGGACTCGACCGGGTGGCGCAGCCGCTCGTTGAGGAAGATCGCGGCCTGCGCCGGGCCGCGGTCGACCGCGAGGGAAGGTGTCGTCCGGGAGATCCGGCGCAGAGCCCGCAGCCTGGGCTTGGGGTTTCCGTCGGCGGTGACGAGCCCGGCAGCCCGTTCGGTGGGGCGCTGGCGGTAGGGGTCGGCCTCGGACACGATGTCGGTCCAGCACCACACGAAGACCCCGGCGGCACCGGCCGCGATGCTCGCCGCCGCGCTGGCACCCAGGAACGCCGTCGCCGTCGGCTCATCGACGCCGTAGCTGCCCATCTCGTCGATGAGCGGGGCGCCGTACGCGGCGGCGAACCGGGCCACGAACGGCGCCAGGTTGGTCGCCTTGTACGACTTCGTCGACTCGATGCCGCCAGGCGACCACAGCGGGAACGCGTGCACACCGAGCAGGTCGAGCTGCGCGGCGTTGTCCACGCCGAAGGGCGTGGTGTCGAACACCGCCGACGCGTCGTTGGCCTGCAGCACGAGGCTGTTCGGGGAGTGCGCGCGTACGGCCGCGACCAGCCGGGTGTACCAGGACGCCACGTCCGCCCGGGTGAGACGCCCGGCCTCGGCGGGGTCGACGTTGGCGATCTCGTCACCCAGGTCGAACGCGACGACGTTGTCGTGCTCGTGCAACCTGGCGGCGATCCGCCCGGCCAGTTGCTCCTGGCGTTCCAGCATCAGCGGGTCGCGCCACAGGCTGCGCGCCTCGCGCCAGGGCAGGTCGAGCCGCTCGCCGTTCATCCAGATCGTGAACAACGAGATCAGGCAGTGCAGTCCGTTCGATCGCGCCGCGCTCACCACCTCGGCGAGCCGGTCGAGGCTGACGGGGTCGATCTGCCCCTGCTCCGGTTCGAAGTCGCGCCAGATCACGAAGATCCGGACGGCGTTGAGCTCGGCGCGCGCCATCGCGGCGAAGTCGCGACGGATGGTGTCCGGATCCCAGTCGACCCAGATCCGGCAGCCGGCCAGCGCCGGGAAGTAGTTCGCGCCCAGCAGCCGCAGCGGTGCACCGTCGCGAAGGAGTGTCCCTTCGCGCACGGTGTATGTCATTGCTCTGCACCGATGAGGTCGGCCAGGTACTCGGGGGTCGCGTTCTCGAAGATGCCCAGGAGCAGGGCGTTACGCAGACGATCGGCCTCCTCGCCCTCGGTGGGATGCCACCGGGAGACCAGTTGGGTGATCAGCGCGACAGCGCGCAACGAGTCACCGCCGGCCAGGAAGAAGTCGTCCGAGTCCGCCAGCGGAGGGCGCATGAGCACGCTGCCCATCTCCCTGCCGACGATCTCGGTGAACTGTGCTCGCGTCAGATCCATGGCGACGATGACCTCCTGATCGGCCGATTCAGCGCGCCCCCAGCCGCCGAGGCACGGCTACGCTGACGGTGCCAGCACATGGTGCCAACGGCCGGTCACGGCGATAAGCGACCTTCGTCCGGCCACTGCGGCTACCCGGCCGGCCATAGCCGTACGGAGGAGTGGATCGACGGCATCCGGGCCACTTCAATTCGGCAGGTGGACACCGACCGCATGATTGACCGGCAATCGATGGCAGCCGTGGCGAAAACCGCGCTCTGGACCGCCGCGGCGCGCGCCCGCGAGAGCAGCCGACCGGACCGGATCTTCGACGATCCCTTCGCCGGGCTGCTCGCCGGGGAGGAAGGGGCCGCACTGCTGCAGCACTTCCACACCGACCGTGCGCCCAGCGACGGCAACCCCTTCATCGCCATCCGCACCAGATGGTTCGACGACTTCATCGGCGACGCGTGCGGCGGGACGCCCGCGCAGGTGGTGGCGTTGGGCGCCGGCCTGGACACCCGGTGGTACCGGCTGCCGTGGTCCGACGGCACCACGCTGTTCGAGCTGGATCAGGCTTCGCTGCTGGCGTACAAGGTGGACCGGTTGCACGACGTCCCCGTGCCCGCGAGTGCGCAGCGGCACATCGTGCCCGTGGCCTTCGACGACACCGACGGATGGGTCGACGCGTTGTCGGCAGCGGGATTTGACCCCGGCCGCCCGACAGTGTGGTTCGGCGAGGGACTGTTGTTCTACCTGCCCGAGCCGCTCGCCCACCGGCTGCTGAGCCGCGCGGCTGACCTCTCCGTTCCTGGCAGCCGCCTGGCCGTGGACCTGATCGGCACGGGCATCTTCTCCTTCCCGTACACGCAGGAGTTCCTGCGCCGGCTGCGGGAGGCGAACAGCCCGTGGCGGTTCGGCACCGACGACCCGGCCGGCTTCGTGGCCGGCACCGGCTGGCAGGTCGACGCGGTCCTGGAGCCGGGCATGCCGGCGGCGGCATTCGGTCGCTGGCCGGAGGCGAGCACCCCACCGCCGACGGCGGTCGTGCCGCGCAGCTATTTCGTGTCCGCGCGGCGGTAGGCACCGGCGGGCTCATGGTATCGATCTGGTGGGTCCGGCCGTCCGCAGTCAATGATCACGACCGCTCGCTGCTGTCGGCTTCGGAGCTGGCCCGGATGGAGCGCATGGGCCAGCCGGCCGACCGTGACCGGTTCGCTGCCGCCTGGTCCTTGGCCAGGCGGCAGCTGGGCGAGCTGACCGGGCTGCCGCCGCGGAGCCTCACCTTTTCCCGCTCATGCGAGAACTGCGCGCACCCGTCACACGGGCGTCCCCGGCTGACGTTCGCGGGGCCGCAGTTCTCGCTGTCGCATTCAGGCGACCGAGTGCTGCTGGCGGTCTGCGAGCGGCAGCGGGTAGGCGCAGACGTCGAGCAGGTCGGACGCGATATCGACGGACTCCGGCGGCTGGTCCTGCACCCTGAGGAGCCCGCGGAGATCGCCGGGATGACGCTGCTGCGGCTGTGGGTGCGCAAGGAGGCGCTGCTCAAGGTGACCGGTCTGCGCGTGACCCAGATGGCCAGACTGAACGCGGCCGCCCCACCTCCGGGGGTCCGGGTGTGGGACACAGCGGCCGACGACGGCTACGTCGCCGCGGTCGCGACCATGCACAGCGCCGATCCGCCACGCTTCGCGCGGCGTCGCTGACCCGAGGAAAGGCAACGGCCGCCGGGGCAGCGACCGGGGCCCCTGTTCGGGGGTCACCGGTCCGCGCCCGGCGGCCGCCGCGCCCGGGTCAGCGGCGCAGGGCCCGATCCACCTGGCGGACCGCCAGATAGCCGCAGACGGGGATCATCACGGCCAGGTATGCCGCGTGCACGAGCGTGCCCTGCCCCGCCGCGCCAAGCGACAGCGCCCGCACCAGTTCCACGGCGTGGTAGAGCGGGGTCGCCTCGATGATGACCTGCAACGCCGGTGGGTAGGTGGCGATGGGTGCGAACGTACCGGAGAACAGGAACAGCGCAAGCTGGCCAGTGGTGACGAGTTCGAAGTCCTGCCACCCCCGCAGCGTGGCGCTGATCGCCAGGCCCAGCGCGCTGAAAGCGGCTCCGATCAGCACCGTCGCGGCGAGCGTCGGGACCGCCGCGCCCAGCGTGACGAGCCCGAACGCGACCGTGACGCCGAGGAAGAGCAGGCTGTAGACCGCGCCTCGCAGCGTCGCAGCGACCAGCTCACCGGCCACGATCTCCGTGGCCCGCACGCCCGCGGCGAACTGGTTCTCGACGACGCCGGCGAACTTGAGCTTGCTGAAGAACCCGAAGATGCTCTCGCCGAAGGCACCGCTGAACGCGCAGAAGGCCAGCATCGCCGGTGCGACGAAACTCTGATAGGAGATGGCCAGGTCGCCGTACTGCACCGCCCCGCCGATGAGCTGTCCGACGCCGACGCCGATCGACAGCAGGTACAGCAGCGGCTCCAGGATGCCCGACACCAACAGCAGCCAGTATGACGGCCCGACCCGGGTCGCCTTGCCGTTGCGCTCCAGCACGGCCGCCGCTCGGCGGGCGGAGAGCCGGTGCGCGATTGCCATTGTCACCATGGATCCCCCTAGTCGACGAGCCGCTTGCGGAACGCCTGCCGCGCCAGTACGTAGCCGACGACCAGGTACGCCGCCAGGACGCCGAGGTGGGCCGCGACCGGCCAGGCTGGCGTCGTGCCCAGCATCGTGGCGCGGACCAGCTCGACGCCGTGCCACAGCGGCAGCGCGTAGGCCAGCGGCTGCACGTACTCGGGCATGGCGGCGACCGGAAAATACACGCCCGAGAACAGCGTGGTCGGCACCACCGCGAACCGGAACAGCAGCGGGAAGTAGCTGTCGCTGCGGATCGTCGCGGAGAACGCCGCCACAAGCGCGGTGCAGGCGATCGCCAGCAGCGCACACACGAGCGGTGCCAGCAGCGTCCAGATCGAGTGCACGGCACCGATCGCGGCCGTGACAGCCAGGAACACGGACACGGCGAGCCCCAGCACGACCAGCACGAACAGGAACCAGCCGGCGAGCATGTCGTTGATGCGGACTCGGGTGTTGCGCATGACGTAGAGGCCGCCGACCCAGGCGAAGTCGACGAACACGGCGTAGGTGGACGAGCTCACCCCGATCTGAAAGGCGAGCGTGGCGAGCAGGCCGGGCGCGATCCAGTCCAGGTAGCTGAACCCGCCGACGCGGCCGACGTATTCGCCGACGCCCATGCCGATGCTGACCAGGTAGAGGATGGGCACGAGGAAGAACGAGAACGCGGTGGTCCGCCAGAGGCTCCGGTAGATGAGCAGGTGGCGTTCGAACACCGCGGTCGATGGATGCGCCATGCCTATTCCACCAGCATCCTTCCCGTGAGGCGGAAGAACACGTCCTCCAGGGTCGAGCGCCGGACGAGGACGCCCGAGGGCGCCAAGCCCCGCCGGTGCACCTCCGCCGCGGCCGCGTCTGCGTCTACCGCGTAGATCAGCAGCCGCTCCGGCAGCACATCGATCCGGTCGCCGATGCCGTCCACCTTGTCGCGATACTGCTCGACCGGGTCGTCGCCGAACCGCAGCTCGACGACGTGCGGACCGGCATGGGCGGCGATCAGGTCGCGAGGCGACCCGACAGCGACGACCTTGCCCAGGTCCATCACCGCGATCCGGTCGCACAGCTGCTCGGCCTCGTCCATGTAGTGGGTGCTCAGGAGCAGCGTGACGCCACGCTGCTTGAGCCGGTAGAGGCGCTCCCAGAGCAGGTGCCGGGCCTGGGGGTCCAGACCGGTGGTCGGCTCGTCCAGAATCACCAGGTCGGGATTGTTGATCATCGCGCGGGCGATGCTGAGCCGCCGCTTCATGCCTCCGGACAGCGTGTCCACCCGGTCGCCGGCCCGGTCCGCCAGCTGGACGAACTCGGCATGCTCGTCCGCGCGCTGCCGGGACAGCGCCCGGGACATGCCGAAGTACCTGGCGTAGGTGATCAGGTTCTCCCGTACGGTGAGCTCCTGGTCCAGCCGGTCGGCCTGCCCGCAGATCCCCATCCGACTGCGGATGCGCACCTCGTCGGAGAGCGGATCCATCCCGAGCACGCGCAAAGTGCCACCGCTGGGGCGCGAGATGCAGCTGATCATGTGCATGGTGGTCGTCTTGCCCGCGCCGTTCGGTCCCAGCAACCCGAACGTCTCACCGCGGACAATGTCCAGATCGACACCGTTGACGGCGGTGTTGTCTCCGTAACGCTTGATCAGCCCGCTGGCGTGAACCACGCTGTCCGGCATCATGATGCTCCCCGCATGTCTCCAGCGGGCCTGACCCGCGCCCGGGCGGCTGATTCCGGGCTGCCCGGGCCAGGCGGCCACAACAGCTGGTCGGACATCAATGTGCTCCTTTTCCATGCGGGCGGAATCCTCTGGCGAATCGTCGTCGGCGCAGGATTCGGCACGCATCATCGCGGTCGCCGGCACGGCATGCCAGGCGCCTGCCGCGTGAAACCGCCTACAAGCTACTACCGATGAATCGCTGCGAGAAGCGCTCTTACTCGTCCGATCCGGAGAATCTGCACCCTCATCATTTGCCGATCGGATTGACATGCCAGGCCGGCAGATTGTGCTTGCCAAAAGGCGCTCAGCATGCTTTATGACAGCGGTATCGACGGGACCGGCCTAGGCGCCGATCGGCGCAAAAGAGAAGGCGGCCGGCAATGCCACCTCGGTCGCGGCCGCGCCGTCGGCGCGGGATCAGGAGACGGCCTGGCGCTCCACGAAGCTGATCAGCGATCCCACCGTCTCGAGGTCCTGCGGCTCGAGTTCGTCCGGATCGAACTCGAAACTCAGCCGCGTCTCGATCTGCGTCAGCAGCACCAGGATGCTGGTGGAGTCGAAACCCAGGTCATCGAAGAACCGGGTCTCGCGGGAGATCGACGCGGGTTCGCGGTCCAGCATGTCGGCGATCGCGCCGACGAGGTCGCCGGCAACGCCGCCGGCCGGAGTGTGTGCAGTGTCCATCGGTCTCTCCTGTCAATCTCTGTGCCGGCACCGGCGCCCGCAGCTCACAGCGCGCCGAGCTCACCGGCGGCACGTGGTCGTGGCCGCGCGAGCCGACGGGGCGCCGCCGACAGATGCTCACCGAACCGCCGACAACCCGGCAAGACTCCCCGGTACGCACAACAGACCTGGCCGAAAAGGCATGTCCATAAACAGCGTCGTCGGCCGACGCCGCCACGGCCAGACTGGGGCTACCGCCCACGCGCCGACCGGACGTCGGGCGCGACGATGATCCGACAGCTGGTGGAGACCACGTGACGACAACCGTTACCGCCGCTCGAGAAAGCAGACTGCCGGTGGCCAATCCCGCCACGGGGCAGGTCTTCGACCACGCCCCGCGGTGCACCGTCGACGCGCTGGAGCGCATCGTCGCGCGTGCCCGCAGCGAGTTCCGGGATTGGTCGCGCCGCACCGACGCCGACCGGCGGGAGCATCTGCACGCCTGCGGTGCCGCGCTGTCCCACCACGTCGAGGAACTCGCCGAGCTGCTCGCACGTGAACAGGGCAAGCCGCTGGCCGACGCGCGCGCCGAGGTTGGGCTCGCCGCGGACTGGTTCCGGCACACCGCCGCACTACCGCTGGAGCGCGAGTCGCTCGTCGACGAGCCGGCGGCCCACATCGCCATGGACCGTGTCCCATACGGCGTCGTCGCGGCGATCGCACCGTCGAACTATCCGATCATCCTGGCGGTCACAAAGATCGCTCCAGCGCTGCTGGCCGGCAACACGGTCGTGCTCAAGCCGTCACCCCTGACACCGCTGTCGTCACTGCGGATGGCCGAGATCCTGACCGGCGCCCTGCCGCCGGGCGTGCTCACCGCCGTGGTCGGCGACGCCGAACTCGGCCACGCCCTGGTCGCGCACCCGGACGTCGCGCTCGTCTCGTTCACCGGATCCATCGAGGTCGGTCGCGCGATCGCCGGCACTGCAGCCGCACGTCTGGCCCACACGGTGCTCGAACTGGGCGGCAACGATCCCTGCATCGTCCTGCCCGACACGGACGTCACCGCGATCGCCGAACAGATCTTCTGGCGCGCCATGCGCAACAGCGGCCAGTTCTGCGCCGCCATCAAGCGCGTCTACGTCCCGGAGGACCGCCGGCGCGAACTCGTCGAGGCCCTGTCGGCGCTGGCGGACAGGGTGGTGGTGGGCGACGGGCTCGAGGCCGGCACCGAACTGGGGCCGCTGGTGAGCCGACAGCTCGCCGATCGCGTCGCAGCGCTGGTCGAGGATGCCGGTGCCCGCGGCGCGACGGTTCACCACGGTGGGGCCGCGAGCCGGGGAGGCGGGTACTTCCACCGCCCGACCATCGTCTCGGACCTGCCGGCCGGCACCGAACTGGAGCTCACCGAGCAGTTCGGCCCGGTGCTCCCGGTGATCTCCTACCACGAGCTCGCGGACGCCGTAGCGCGGGCGAACTCCACCGAGTACGGCCTGGGCGCCTCAGTCTGGGGTGACCCTTCGGCTGCGCGCGCCGTGGCCGACGAACTCGACTGCGGCACCGTCTGGATCAACGACCACGGCGACCTGCGCCACGACGTGCCGTTCGGTGGCACCCGCAGCTCCGGCCTCGGCGTCGAATACGGCTACTGGGGCCTGCTGGAGTACACCCGCATCAAAATCACCTCGGTGAAGGGCTGATGACAGTGACCGTGCGCGACACCACCCACCCGGTCGTCACCGCCACGGTGATCACGCACCCCCGACGGCTGGATCAGGCACGGGCACTCGCGGCGGCACTGCCTGGCGGCGTCTGCGACGTCGTGACCGACCCCGACCCTTCCGGACCGCCCTCGGAGCTGAGGACCGCCCTGCGCGGCTGGTCGTCGGCGGGTGACCGCGCCACCCATCACCTGCTCATGCACGACGACATGAGCCCCCACCCGGGCCTGCTGAAACGGGTACACGCCGCCGTACGCGCGCACCCGGACGCCGCGCTCGCGCTCTTCGCGTTCTGGGGCTCCCGCAACGGCGCCGCGGTGCGGCAGGGCACCCTGTCCGGGGCGCGGTGGGTGCGTGCGGTCAACGAATGGACCCCAACCAATGCCGTCGTGCTGCCCCGGGAAGTCGCCGCGCGGTTCGTGACATGGGCAGGCACGCGGCGCACCAGCTGGCCCGCCGACGTACTGCTACACCGGTTCCTGCGGGAACAGGGCGTCCCGGCGTACGTTGCGGTGCCGAACCTCGTCGAACACGACAACGTGCGGTCACTGGCGAACAACGACTACCAGGGGTTGCGCCGGTCTGCGTGCTTCCTGCCGGACGAGCCCGTCCGGCCCGGCGACGAACTGCTGCGCGAACCGTCCGCCGTGCCGTTCTTCGTCGCGTTCACCTCGGCCGCCGCGCAGGCGGTCGTACCCGTTTCGGGCGCAGACCTGCCGCGTACCAGACACATACAGTGCGCGGAATACCTGGACCGCTTCGCCGTCGACGTGAGCCGGCTACGTGAACGCCGCCGACCCGACGCGCCCGGCGTCACGGACGACCTCGCCTGGATGACGTGGCTCACCGCGTACACCATGGGTGTGGTCAACCAGGCCGACGGGCACGCAGCGGTCAGCCTGGACGACCCGGTGCTGCGCGCCGCGCTCGGCACCATGGTCCAGGGCGGAATATCGCACCTCGTCGACGCCGCCGCCGCGAGCAGGACCGCGGCGGCCCTCGAAGCCACCATCTTCGACGGCCTGGAGGCGGGCCTCGGCCCGCTCCGCAGCCGCCGTTCCGCAGCCGGTCCGCGGCTCGGTGTCCTCGGCGCGGACACGTTCCTCGCCGAATACCTCGTCACACGGCTGGCCGACCTCGGCCGCCGCGTCACGCGGATCGATCCCGACGAGCCCAGCCTCGACGGGATAGATGTCATCGTGCTCGCTGGTCGGCACGCGACCGCCTTCGGTGCCGAAATCTCCGCGGCGGACGTCGAGCGAGAGCGCGACCAGATCCGCGCCCTGCTCACGGTTCGCGAAGGCGCCCGTGTCGTACTGCTGAGCTCGTACCGGGTCTACGACGGCTGCACCGGCCGGGTCGACGAGACGACCCCGCTCGCCGGAGGGGATCCGGTCACGGTGGCGCTCCGCGAGGTCGAGCTGCTCTGTGGGGACGCCGGCGCCGTGACGCTGCGGTTGGGTGCGGTCTATGGCCCGGGTACGCCGCCCGACCGAACAATCACGAAGATGGCCGGCCACGCGGCGGCAAGCCGGCCGATCACGGCGTGTACCGGAGGCTGGCCGATCCAGCTCGTCCACCTCAAGGACGTCGCCGACGCGGTCGCGGCGGTCGTCGACCGTCCCCCGGCGGACCGCCTGGTCAACGTGAGCGGCAGCGAGCCACTTCACCGCGGTGAGCTGGTCGATCTAGTGTGCCGGGTGGTACGCCCGGTCGACGACCGACCGGTGGCGTGCGCCGGCGGCGACAATCCGGTGGTCGACGTGTCGCGGGCACGGCGACTCGGTTGGCGGCCGACCGTCGAGGTCGAGCACGGCCTGCACGGCCTGACCCAGTGGCTGGCCCATGACACGTACTGGGAACCGGACGCGGACACCACCACCTGCCAGTGCCGTGCCGATCGTCCACACTGAATCCGTCGACCGCTGCCTTGACTAGGGGGCATGGCCAATCGGTCAGGCCCGTCAATCCCTTGGAGGATCGCCGATCACGCGGTAATGCGGCAGAGCACCGCCGTGGCGTCGTCGTGCGCCTTGCCCGGAAAACGGCCCGGTGGCGTCCGGCGCTCGAACGCCCTCGTCTCGGCGATCAGGCCGGTCGGGCCGCGCGCCGCCAGCAGTTCCAGAAGCGCCGGCCACTCCCAGCCGTACCGCTCCACCAGTCGCGCGGCGCCGTCCGTGAGCAGCGCGGCGCGGCTGAACCGGGCCAGCGGCAGCACGCCGGTCACGGCGTGACGGGCGGCCTCCGGCCGGCTCCCAGCCACCCAGAACCCGCCTGGCACGTTGCGCACGTAGCGCACCTGCGCCCACGGGCGGTCGTCGAAGCGCCGAATTCGGTCGTCGCTGACCACCACCTGGCCCTCGCGCTGCCCGTCCTCGGCCACGAACGCCGCGTCACCCAGGACCAGGTACTCCAGATCCTCGGGCGTCGTGCGAAGCATCGCCACAGTCCCGGACGGGCTGCACAGGTTGGTCAGGTCGCAGGTGTGCGCGTGCGCGCCGGCGACCGTGTCCAGCGCCCGGTACAGCACCTCGGTCAGGGGTGACGCACGGGCGGTGTCGCCGGTGAGCAACCGTGCCAGCTCACCGGCGAGCGACACGGCGAACCACCGCACGCCGTGCACGCACCCCGGGTCGGTGTCGGGCTCGGCGGTCGCCCCGTCGACCACGACCGCGAAGTCAGGGCCCGCCACCAGCGCGTCCTCGTTCACCCCCACGCCGCCGGGGCTTGTCGCACAGACGACCTCCATTGTCAGTCCACCTCGTACGCCAACCACTGCGACACGGTCCGGATGCCTTCCGCGAGCGGCATGACCGGGGTCCAGCCGAGCCCTGACCTGGCTGCGTACGGCGTCAGCTCCCGCCCTGCCGGCCAACCGCCCGGGGCGTCCGGTGTCGTCTCGACCGGCACCGGCTTCACCACCCGCGTCACGACTTCGGCCAACTCGGCTGCGGTGACGTACTCCTCGCCGCAGATGTCCCAGGTCCGACCCGGTGAAGCGGTGACGAGTGCCCGGTTCACCGCCTCGCCGATGTCCCACACGTGGGTGAACCGCAGCCGGTCCTGCCCCGCCGGGACGACGAGCGGCCGCTTGACGAGGGAGCGCGCCACAAGGTCGTTCAGCGGGGTCGAGTCGACCTCGGGGCCGTACGGCACGCCGAGCCGCAGCGTGGTCGTCGCCGGCTCGTCCGCGGTGGTCGGTGCCGGACAGGGCGCACCCGGCGGGTCGAGGTGGACGAGGTGCGCGACGCCGGCGGACCGCGCGAGCGCCCCCAGCCCGGCAAGCGCGTGGTCCGTCGCGCCGGAGCCGACGTACACGACCGCGTCCGCACCACGCAGAACCAGGTCCAGCTCCCCACCCAGCGGCCCGGCGCCGTCGAGGTCCGCCATCTCGGTGTGGTACCCGCGGTCGGCCAGGTCGGCTGCCACATAGCGGCCCAGCGCCTGACCCTTCGCGGCGATGATGACGACCCGGCGGCGCGTAGCGGTCGCGGCGGCCGGTGTCGCCCGCCCGCTGTCGACCGCGCCCGCGACGAGGCCGGCCCGCGCGACCGAGTTGAGATGGTCGCCGAGCGCCACCAACCGCCGCGCCGGGAGGCTCATGCAGATCCCGCCCTGTCCCATCGCTGTCAGCGCCACGTCCACCAACGGGTCGGCCGACCACGCGGCCAGCGCGTCGGCCGGGTCGGGGAAGCGCTCCGGGCGGCGCCCGACCCAACCTGTCAGGTACGCGGCCCGCCACAGCGACTCCACCACCGGTGGAGAGAGCTCGCCGAGCCCGCGCACCGCCTCGGGCAGCCGCGCCATAGCCGACCGGAACGCGTCGTTGCAGGCCTCGATGTCGATGCCGAGCCGGCGGGCGCTCCGTTCGAACCCGAACGTCCGCCACCGGCCGCCTGGGCTGTCGCGGAACGCGCAGTGCGCCATGCCGAACTTGAAGAACGGCACGACGTCCGGCTCCAGCACCAGCCGAGGGCTCCAGTCGGCGTCTGCCGCGAGCGGGGCGAAGCAGGCGGACCGGCGCGACCCGTGCTGATCGTTGTCCGCCAAGCTGGGCAGGTCGCCGTGCTCCACCAGGTTCGGCACGGTGAGGTACGTGGTTACGCCGACGGATCTGAGGTACCGCGCCAGCACGACGTCGGCAGGCCACCCGTCGCCGTGCCTGGCGACGTACGCCGCGAAGCCGGCCGCGACCGCCGCGGGCAGCATGAGTCCTACCGCAGGCGTGTACTCCTGCGTCGCGACAGCCCAGCGGGCGCCGGCGAGCACGCCGAGACGCGCCGCTCCGCCGTTGCGTGAGCTCCAGTTGCTGTGAAAGGCGATCGCCGCGTGCGGCATGGCGGCGGCGGCCCGTTCAGCGTGCTCGACGAATCCCGGCACCGGCTCCGCGTCGTCCTCCAACACCACGTGGTGCGTGGCTGTCGCCGGAATCGACGACCAGGCCAGCGTCGCCGTCCGGAGGGTGGTCGGCGGCCCGTCCGGCACCGGGTCGAGCACGAGGTCGAACAAGCCCGGTCGGAGGGACCGGATCAGTGCGCGGCCAGGCACGGCCCGGTTGGGATGCGCCATGACCACACCGCTCAGCTGGACGTCACCCATCGAATCCCTCAATCGCAGAGCTGTCGGACGAGCAGGAACGGTTCCGCGCACTCCCACCCCACCCAGGTGCCCCAGGTCTCGGCGTTCGCCCGGATCGCACGTGAGGAGCGCGGGTGCGGCCAGGCGCGGGTCTCTGTCGTGTAGTAGGCGAAGGCACGCACCTTGTCCTCGATGGTGTCGGTGATGTTCGAGAACCAGTTCGGCCGGAAGGACGCCTCGTGCGGGGACGTCCACTCGACAGCCGACGTGGTCGCGTAGCTGAGCACCCGGCGCACCGGGCAACCGACCCGCGGCCGGGTCGCCACCATCACGGACTGGAACACCATGCGGTGGTCCAAGTTGACGTCCGGATAGACGGTGTAGACGGTGTCCGGACGAAACTCCTCGACCGCCTCCTCGACCACCCGGTTGACCTCGACGTGCGGAACAGCGTCCAGGCGCATGTTGGGCAGCTCGCGCTGGATGCAGTGGACCACCCCGAGGGTTCGGGCGGCCGACTCCGCCTCCTTCTGCTTCAGTTCGAGGATCTCGCGGTTGCCCGGATATTGCCCGGTGCTGCCATCGGAGACCCACAGGACGGCGACCTCGGCACCCTCGTACTGGGCATGCTTGGCGATCGTGCCCCCCATCCCCAGGATCTCGTCGTCCGGATGCGCGGCGACCACCAGTATTCGGCCGGACATACCTCTCCTCCTCGTGCTTCGGGCAGCGGCTGCTCGCCGGATCGGGCCCACCCCGGGAGCTCAGGCCGCCCCCACCACCTTGGCCAGACCGGCGAGATCGTCGTCGACGACCCGCATTGCCAGGGCCCCGTCGCCGACGGCCAGGTGCAGCCACCTGCCGTCCGTGCCGAGGATCTCTCCGGGCCGCGCCGCCCGGCTGGCCGGCAGATCGCGGCAAGCGTCCACGCGCAGAATCTGACCTGCGGTCTCGACAAAGGCGTGAGGGTACGGTCCGGACAGCGCGCGAACGAACGCCGTGACCACGCGGCGAGGCGCGGCGACGTCGATCTGGCTCTCGGCCGGTGTGCGCTTGGGCCAGGTCGTGGCGAGCCTCTCGTCCTGTGGATGGCCGACGACGCGCCGCGCCGCCATCAGGCCGGCAAGCTGCCTGCCGGCGTGGTAGTGAGCGTCGGCGAGCCGCAGGAAGAGCGACGCCGCGGTCTCCGTATCACGGACATCGAGGTGCTGCTGCGCGACGACGGAACCGGAATCCACAGTGTTTTCGAGGAAGAACGTCGTCAGGGCCGTCCGCCGCAAACCCTTGATGATGGTCCACGGTATCGGCGCGCGCCCCCGGCCCTCCGGCAGCAGGGACGGGTGCATTCCGACGGCACCGAAACGAGGGGTGTTCCGCGGCTCGCCCTCGGCGCCCCAGAGCGACCGAGGAAGGTCGAGCACCGGCGCCGCGACGATCCGCGACCAACCGACGACGAGGATGAAATGCGGCGCCAGCTCCCGCATCCAGTCGACGAGGCCGATCAGGGAGCCGTCGACCGTGTGCCGCAGCTCGACGCCGTGCCACGCAGCGACGTCCTCCATGCCGTCGTATCCGACGGTCGCGTGCCGCCGGCCGACGCCGAGCTGCACGGCCCCGGACCATGCCAGGTCGCCGGCCAGATACGCCGAGGAGGTCACGATGCCTTCCACCGCACGACGGCCGAACGCGTGCCCGGTGACGAAGACGAACCTGGTCGGCGCCGCGGAGTCGGGCGATCCGGTGCCGCTCATCGGCCTCCCATCGCAATCCCCAATCCGGTCGCACGGATCGACGCGGCTTCGTCAACCGCGACGCAGTGGCCTGGCACCCTGCGGACAGCCGGGAGCCGCGACTGCGAAGCTACGCGACTGGCCGGAATCCCCTCAACGTGATAGATGCGGCATACCCGATGGACTAGCGGGTTCGAGAAAACGACCGCCCGATCGAGTGCTCGGCGACACCTTGTCCGCGGCCACGGGGTACGGGAGCGTGGCGCCATGACCGTGGAGCGCGGGCGGTCGCGCCAGCACTGATGCCGGGCCACCGACCATCCACGCAGAAGGGACCAGCGCATGAGCGACGAGTTGTTCAGAGTCGTTCCGCTGCCGCCCGTACGACCCTCGGACCCGATCGGGGTGCTGCGCTCGGGAGCCCATGGCCCCACCGCCTCGCCCGTGCTGTTTCTCAACCACGGCAGTCCCGCCGAGGTCCTGGTCCACGACGGTGTGCCGCACCGCGTACGGGCCCGTGGCACGGTCGAGGATCTGCTCCGCCCGCAGCGGCTGTTCAGCGAGAAGCCGACCGCTGCCGCCGGACCTGCGATCCGGGCCGGCGCCCAGGCGTAGACCCACCGATCACGTGTCAAGCAGGAGGAACCAATGAATCGCGGAAAGATACTGGTCACCGGTGGGCGCGGCTACCTGGGTTCGGTCCTCGTCGAGGCGTTGGCCCAGAGCGGCGCCGAGGTCGTCGCGCTGGACCGGGTGCCCTGGGAGGACACGCACCCACCCACGCGCGGCGTCCAGCAGATCGAGGCCGACATCACCGATCCCGGCGACTGGCAGGGCGTCCTCGCCGGCGTGTCAGCCGTGGTGCATCTCGCCGCCGTCGTCGGCGATCCAGCGTGCGGCGTGGACCCGGACCGGACGTGGGATACGAACTACCTGGGCACCATCCGAGTGGCGGAAGCGTGCCGACGGCAGGGTGTTCGCCGGCTGCTCCTGGCCTCGACGTGCAGCACCTACGGGTACACCGGAGACGAGGAGGTCGACGTGTGGTCGCCGCTTCGGCCGCAGTCGCTGTACGCCGAGACCAAGGTGCTCGCCGAGCACTACCTGCTGTCGCCGCACGACGCCGGCCCCACCCCGTGCATCCTGCGCTTCGCCACGCTCTACGGCCTGTCGCCCCGGATGCGTTTCGACCTGTCGGTCAACATCATGACGGCCAACGCGGTAGCCGACGGCCGGATCGTCGTATATGGCGGGCGTCAGCGGCGCCCGATCCTGCACGTTCGCGATGCCGCCGCTGCCATCGAGCGCGCGCTCGCCACACCGTCCTGGCCGGGTCCGCTGGTGCACAACGTGGGCAGCCAGCGCGACAACCACCGGATATCGTCGATCGCACAGATCATCGCGCAGGAGGTTCCGGGTACGATGATCGATGTCCAGGAAGAGGTCGTCGACACGCGTGACTACCGCGTGAGCTTCGGCGCCTACGCCCGTGCCTTCCGTTTCGCACCGGCCCGCGGCCTGGTGGACGGTGTTCGGCAGATCAGAGATGCCATCCGCGCCGGGCACTATGCTGATTTCCGTGCCGCGCGCTACAGCAATTACCTGACCGCGATGCAGGCTGTCCAACCCAACCCGGCATCGTGAAGCGGCAGAGCATGATTGGCATCCCGGCCCTTCTCGGCAACCCGCCGGCGTTCTCCGAAACCGTCCCGGTCGCTCGGCCGACCATGCCCAGCGGCCCTGATGTGCTCGAGCGCATCGGGGCGACCCTGCGGTCCGGCCAGGTCACGAACGGCGCTCAGGTACGGGCCTTCGAGGAGGAGACGGCCGAATTTCTGAACGTCCCCCACGTGGTGGCCGTCAGTAGCTGCACCACCGGACTACTCCTGCTCCTGCGCTGCCTCGGGCTGCGCGGCAAGGTGGTGGTCCCCAGCTTCACCTTCATGGCCACAGGGCACGCGGTGGTGTGGAACGGCATGGAGCTCGTCTTCGCCGACAGCGACCCGCTCACGTGCACGCTCGACCCGGAATCAGTCGCCGCCGTCGCACCGGGCGCGGCCGCCATCCTGGCCGTGCACACGTTCGGTGCGCCCTGCGACACCGAACGGCTGCAGGCGGTCGCCAACGACAGTGGGAGCGTCCTGCTCTTCGACGCCGCCCACGGGTTCGGCGGTCGCTACCCGGACGGCACCATGATTGGCTCGAAAGGGCTCGCCGAGGTGTTCAGCCTCAGCCCGACGAAGACCCTCTCGGCTGGTGAGGGAGGTCTGATCAGCACCGGTGACGCGAGCCTCGCCCGAGACCTGCGCACCGCCCGGGTCTACGGAAACGCGGGTGGCTACGACGCGACGATGGTAGGGCTGAGTGGCCGCCTGCCGGAGATGGCTGCGATCCTCGGCCGAGCCGCCCTCCCCATGCTGCCGTCCTGGCTTTCCCGGCGTCGCGAGCTGGCAGCGCGATACCAGAGAAACCTCTCCGGCATACCCGGCCTCGGCTTCCAGAGCATCATGACCGGCGCCGAAAGCTCGGTGAAGGATTTCACCGTGCGGGTCGACCCCGAGTTCGGGCTCGAGCGCGACGAGCTCGCGACCGCTCTGGCTGCGGAGAACGTCGAGACTCGGCCGTACTTCGACCCGCCTCTGCACCGCCAGGCCGTTTACCGGAACGTACCGGTGGTCACCTCGCTGGCCGGCACCGACCGACTCTCCGCGACCAGCTTGACGCTGCCGATGCACTCACTCATGCAATCCTCGCTGGTCGATCGGATCTGTGCGGTGATACACGACATCCACCGGCACGCCGAACGGATCGCAGGCGTCCTGCGGGCGGCCGACCCGGCTCCGCAGCCGGTAACCGCTGTCTCGTCGCCCGAGAGAACAGGTATCGCGTGAACGACTATCTCAAAGAGCTGCGTCACCTCGTTGGAAGCCGTCCGCTGATCCTGCCTGGATCATCCGTTGTGGTCGTCAGCGACAACGGCCACCTACTCCTGATCGAGCGGGCGGACACCGGCGACTGGGGCCTGCCCGGCGGTTTCATGGAGCCGGGCGAGTCGTTCGAGGACGCCGCGCGGCGCGAGGTCCGTGAGGAGGTCGGCATCGAGCTCGACGGGCTCGACTTCCTCGGCGTCTTCTCCGGCCCGCAGTACTTCTACCGCTACCCCAACGGCGACGAGGTGTTCAACGTGACCGCCGCATACGTGGGCCGGGTGACCGTCCCGTCGACGCGGACACTGGACGCGACCGAGGTACGCAGTGCCCGGTTCTTCCCGCCGCATCGCCTGCCGCCGGACATCCTCCTGCCGGAACAGCCGATCGTGGCCGCGTACCTGAACCGGCACGGCGAGGTGTAGGGCCAGCACTACTCGGCATCACCTGACGACTCTGCCGAGGCCCAGGGTCACTACCGTGCGACCCGCCGTAGGTTCAGTCCACATTGGAGTGACAGCGCTGCCCTCTCGCCGCCCTGACCACCGCGAACGCGGCCTTTGTGCATTTATGCGGGCCAAATCTGTTGCGTAAAGTAACTTTACAGTGATAGAAAGTGAGGAATTATCACGGGGGAGGAACGATTGGACAACAACCGTGCCCAACAGAGTCCAGACGAGAACGACGCCGCGCTCGACATCGCTCTATGTGTGGAGGGCGAAGTACTGAGCAAGGGACTCGAAGTCCTGCTGAGCCATGTCCGAAACGTCGGCCACGTCTACCGCCTGGTCGACTCCGAGGACCTGGGCCCGCTGCTCGCCTCCCACCCGTGCGACGTGGTGATCGTTTCGGTTGAGCAGTGGTCTGCGCTCGACGAAAAGCCGACGATCGCCGGCGGCGACCTACCCCGCATCCTCGTCGCCGGCGACGAGGCGCGGATCCGGAAGGCGTTCAAGTCGGCCAGCGCAACCGCCGACGGCTTCGTCTACATCACCGACCTGTCCGCCGAGTCCCTGAACGACAGCCTCTCGCGGACCGTGTCGGGCATGATGCCCATGCCGCCGTCGCTGGCGCGCCAACTGCTCACCGGCGCGCGGCGGATCGGACACGGCCGTGAGTCGCGCCCAGTGTCGCTGACCTTTCGCGAGTCGGAGGCGCTGGTGCTGCTCGCAGACGGGTTGAGTAACAAGCAGATCGCGCGGGCACTGAGCATCTCCACCCATGGTGCGAAGCGTCTCGTGGGTGCGGTGCTGCTCAAACTGGGTGCTCCGAACCGGACCGCCGCAGTGGTGACGGCGATGAAGAGCGGCCTCGTCTAGTAGCGCTTCGTCAGGTTCAGTGGTTTTTGTTACGGTGTGACGGTTTCACGGGTTGGTGGCGTGTGTTGCAGCGCCGATCCAGGCCGCGAGGAGCCGTTGCAGCTCGTGGATGACCTTGTAGAGGGTCAGGCTGGCACAGCCACTCATGGGTCCAGGCGTAGTCGCTGATGAACAGGTGCGCGGCGGTGACCCAGGTGACGTGGCGGTGCCAGCCGGTCCATGAGCGGCCTTCGAAGTGGCCCAGGCCGAGGCCGGTCCTCAGCTCGCGGTAGCCGTGTTCGATCCGCCGGCGGGTCTTGCCGCAGCGGACCAGCTCGGCGTGGCTGGTGGGTCGCGGGCAGGCTGGACAGCCAGCCCGCGCCGATCCGCCATCGGCTGCGTCGACTTGCGCCGCCCGTCCAGCAGCAGCCCTCGCAACATCAAACTACCCAGACCGCTGCGAGGGCTCGGCCCCGGCACCGCGACGGATCAGTTCCTTGAAGACGCCCAGCCGCTGGATCGTGCTGGTGCCTTCCATGTACTCCACCGCCCGGGCGTCGCGGGCCAGCTTGTCGAGCAGAGGATGGTCCAGCCGCGCACCCGGGCCCAGCATCTCGAGCGCCTCGACGGTCACCCGCTCGGCCAGACGGGCCGCGCTCACCTTCGCCGCCGAAGCCAGATGACCGTCGTCGGCGTTGTGGTCGACCGCCACCGCGCTGCGCAGCGTCAGCTGGCGGACCGCCTCGATGTCGCGCGCCATAACCGCGAGCCGGTCCCGCACAGCGCCCCCGGACGCCTGTCGCTGCCGCAGCAGGTACTCGTACGTGGCGCGGGCCACACCCACTCCCATGATGGCGACCACCGGACGCAGCAGATTGAAGGTGCGCAGCCAGCCCAGCGCACCCCGCCGTGTAGCCGGAAGGTGGCGGCCCAGGACCCGTTCGTCGGAGACCGCGACCCCGGTCAGCCGGATCGCCGCGAGCTGGGCACCCCGCACACCCAGGGTGGGGATCGGCTCGGCCGCGTAACCCGGCGCGTCCCGCTCCACCAGCACAGCGCCGAGCCCGAGGGGCCCCCGGCCGGTCCGGGCGAACACCACCCCCAGGTCGGCACGGGCAGCGTTGCCCACGTATCGCTTGTGCCCGTGCAGCAGCGCGGGCCCGTCCCCGGCCGGGCGCTCCAGCCGGGTCTGCAGGTGACTGGCGTCGGAGCCGCGCTCCGGTTCGGTGAGTGCGAAGAACGTCCAGGTCGGCCGGTCGAGCAGCCGTCCGAAGAACCATTCCTTCTGCTCCGGGCTCCCCATCGCGTCCACCACGACGCCGCTCATCGGCGCACCGGGCGAGGCGAGCAGGATGCCGAGGTCGCCGACCGCGACCTCCTCGAGGAAGACGATCCGCTCCAGGGCACTGGTCAGGTAGAACCGCTCCCCGGACACCACCAGTGGACGTGGGTTGTACTCGGCCGGGATCTGCAGCCCGCCCAGCCGCGAGAGCACCGCGAGGCGGGTCAGGGATGAGATCGCATCAGGGTCACGGTCCACCGCTAAGGCGTACGGACGGATCTCGTCGGCCCAGTCACGCGCCTCAGCCTGGAGTAGCCGGAGCCGCCGATCCAGTTCGATCACGCGGGGACCTCCTCACCGCGGGGAAGGCCGTAGGTGTCTGCCAGCAACTCCGACACGTGGCCCGTGGCGGCGGGCCCGTCGGCCTCGTAGCCATAGGCCCCGAACAGATGCAGCAGCTTGCGGTCGACCCATGTGATCCGGCGGTGCAGATCCGCTGCAGCTGTGGCGCCGAGGCGGCCCTGGGCCGTGTCGAGCACGCAGCCCAGCTCGAGGTGTTCCACGGCCAGGTCGGCGATGGAGACCTGCAGCGCTTGGTGGTGCAGCAGGGGCACGCCGCCGCTGCTGCGCCGGCCGAGATGGGCGACCGCCTGGTCCAGCAGGCGGTAGGTGAGGCCGAGCCGCAGCCCCGCGATCGCGGCGGTCCACGGATGCCACTCGGCGGCGGCCGTGGGCGGCTCCGACCGCACGCGCAGCGCGACCAAGCCGGCGACCGGTACGGGGAGCACGCGTTCGCGGGCCCGGTCACGGGGCAGGCGTGTCCCGCCGACGTGCAGCCCTACGGCGGTGCGGGCAAGCTCCGGGCACACCAGGGCCTGACCGCCTGGACCGACCACCATGACGTCGGAGCCGGCCAGCGCGTGCAGACGGGTGAGCGCCCCCTGCCAGCCCTGCTCCCGAGCCAATCCTTGCAACAGGTGCCACGGCTGCGTCGCGTCAACCCCCCTGGTCACGACCCACCCGGTCGTCATGGCCGGCGCCGGGCGCGCCGCGCGGTGAGCAACGGGCCGATCCTGTCGAACATGGCCAGCGCGGATGCGATGGCCATGTGCATGTCGAGGTACTGGTAGGTGCCGAGCCGCCCCCCGAAGAACACCGCGTCCTCCTCCCGCGCGCGTTTGCGGTAACGCAGCAGCCGCGCACGGTCCTGCGCGGTGTTGACCGGGTAGTACTGCTCGTCGTCGCGCGTCGCGAACCGGGAGTACTCCCGCACGATCACGGTGCGGTCGCGGGGATAGTGGCGGCGCTGCGGATAGAAGTGGCGGAACTCGTGGATCCGGGTGAAGGGCACGTCCGGATCGGAATAGTTCATCTGTGGCGTGCCCTGGAAGTCACCGATCGGCAGCACCTCCCGCTCGAATCGCAGCGTGCGCCAGGCCAGCGGACCCTCGACATAGTCGTAATAGCGGTCGATGGGACCGGTGTACACGATCGGTACCTTGCCGGCGAAGTCCGCTCGGACGTCGAAGAAGTCAACGTCGAGGCATACCTGGATGCGCGGATGGTCGGCCATCCGTTCGAGCCATGGCGTGTACCCGTCCACCGGCATTCCCTCGTACACGTCGTCGAAGTACCGGTCGTTGAACGTGTAGCGGACCGGAAGGCGGGTGATGATGTCGGCGGGGAGGCGCCGCGGGTCCGTCTCCCACTGTTTCGCGGTGTAACCCCGGATGAACGCCTCGTAGAGGGGCCGCCCGATCAGCGACAAGGCCTTGTCCTCGAGGTTCTGCGGGTCCGTCACGTCCTGTGCCTGGTCGGCGATCAGTCGACGGGCCTCCTGCGGCGACATCGACCGGCCGAAGAACTGGCAGATGGTGCCGAGGTTGATGGGCATCGGGTAGACGCGTCCGCCGGTGAGCGCGAACACCCGGTGCCGATAATCGGTAAAGGAGGTGAACCTGTTGACGTAGGCCCACACCCGCTCGTTGGAGGTGTGGAAGACATGGGTGCCGTAGCGATGCACCTCGATGCCCGACTCGGGATCGATCTCGCTGTAGGCGTTGCCGCCTATGTGCCCTCGCCGTTCGAGGAGCAGGACGTTCAGCCCCAACTTGGTCGCGCAGCGTTCCGCGATGGTGAGACCGAACAGCCCCGATCCCACCACCACGAGATCAGCGGTCATCAGCCGCGTCCCGCCCCGCTGGCCAGCTGCCGTTGGGCGCGCCACGCCTGCGGGTCGTCGCGGTCGCGCGGCGCGTCGGCGCAGATCACGTATGTGTGCGGGGTCATGGTGCCCGACAGCGCGGGCAGCGCCGCGACACAGGCCCGGTGGACCGACTCCGCTGTGAGCGTGCCGGTCCGGTCCGCCACGAAGCCCACCAGTTGTGTTCCGCGCGTCTCATCCTCGACCGCCGCGACCAGGCAGTCGTCGCCGACGACGCTGCCGAGCAGCCGGCGCACCACGCCGAGCTCCACCCAGCCGGAGTCCACGAAATGCCAGCCGTCACCCCGCTCGGGCGGGCTGACCCCGGTCACCGCCGCCACCTCGTCGAACCCGACGTCGCCACCGCCGGCGGCGATCAGCAGCCTCTCGACGGCTTCGGCCATCGTCACCAGGTCCGCGCAGCTGAAGCACCGCGGGTCCGCCCACAGCGCCGCAGCGAGTTCGCCGTCGACGGCCAGCAGGTCGTAGGAGAACCGCGAGACAGCGGGCTCATCGGCCAGCCAGAGCATCCCGGCGCCTAGGCGGACCTGCTTACGCGACGGATCATCGTGCGGGCCCAGCTCTTCGATCAGGCCGTACCTGATCGCGGTCAACTGGTCCCGCTCCTCTGCCAGTACGCCGTCCAGGGCGCTCATGTCGTTGAACACGAACTCGCGCGCGTGCGCCCGCACACCCCGCTCGAGGGCGATGTCGTCGTAGAGGCCCCACAGCTCAGCGGTGTCGAACCAGCCGTGCCAGTACGCCCGGATCGCATCGCGGGCGACCAGCCGCGCCGCAGCGTCGAATGTTTTCACGGTGCCCAGATCGAAGCAGGCGAAGGCATCCGAGGCCAGCTGGCCCACGTACCGCTGCATTCCGGGCAGGAAGCGGTTCGCGGTGGGTGAGGTGACAGGGCAGCGTCGCTGCCCGGCGTAGTGGGCGACAACCATGGACACCGCGGTGAGGACGACAGTGCGCCTGCCGGCCCCGATCCGGCGGGACGCCGCCTGGAGCGCGTCGGCGGCCGACGCAGACCGGACCAGCAGACCCCGGTGGAACGGCCGGTCGACGGCCACGCCGGGCTCGAACAGCGAGTGGGCCGTACCGCGCAACTGCGACCGCCAGTAGCTCAGGCTGCTGCGCTGCCGGCGGCGCATCGCCGGTGAATCCTCCAACGCCAGCAGATCCACCGGCTGCGGTCCCGGCGGCGGCAGGTCCCGCCCGGCCAGCAGTGACTCCAGCTCCGCCAATATGATCATCAGTGCGGCCATGTCCGCGGCCACGTGGGAGACCGCCACGACCACGTGCGAGACGACGGCGCCGACAGACACCGCCGCCACCCGGAACGGCGCCTTGGTGTCCAGGTCCCTCCAGGCGCCGCCGCGCACGTCGTCGCGTACCCGCGCCAGCGCCTGGTCACTCAGTGGCACCTCGCTGTCGTAGACCGCGATGTCGAGATGACCGCCGCCGTTGACGACCTGGACCGGCCGCGCGCCCAGGCGGTACGAGGTGCGCAGCGAGTCGTGCCGGGCCATGAGCTGCGCCGTCGCCGCACACAGACCGGCCAGATCGGTGCCGTCAGGCGCGGGAAGCGTCGCGCTCAGCGTCACGGGGACACCATCGAGCATCACCCTGAGCAGGTTCGCCTGGCCCCGCGTCAGATCGTGGATACCCCTGTCCCGGCCGGTGAAGGGCACGGCGACGTGTCGGGCCTGAAGCATGCGCCCATTCCTCCCACGTGGTCGATGACGGTCGCAACGCCGGCGGCGGCGGCGCATCCGAGGTCAGGCGGCAGCGCTGGAGTGGGTATCGCCGCGGACTCCGAGCCTTTGCCATTCAATCGGCCCGAGCCAGGCGAGCCAACGCCTCCGTCGGACCATGCCCATTTGGGGGTCCGTCGGCGCGCGCTCGTTCGGTGCTTCCCAAGCCCCCTCCCCCTCGGCGAATACTCCCCATGCACCACCGCCGTCGGGACCACCGCGGCGCCGCCGGAGCAAACGCCAGGGAGGACCTCGTGCATGCCATCGTCATGGTGGGAGGCAAGGGAACCCGGCTGCTGCCGCACACGCGGAACACGCCCAAGGCGCTGCTCGGCGTCGGTGGTCGGTCAATACTCGAAATCCTCGTCGACAGGCTGCGCCAGGCCGGCACTGATCGCATCACGATGTGCGTGTCGCATCTGGCCGACGCCATCCGCCAGCGGTTCGGTGATGGCTGCCAGTTCGGGGTGGCGTTGGACTACGCCTTCGACCGGGAGCCGATGGGCACGGCGGGACCCCTGCTGCTGGTCGAGGACTGGCACGAAGCCGCGGTGATCGTCAACGGCGACGTGCTCAGCACCATCGACTTCGCCCAGCTGCATCGGGCGCACTGCGCCGGCCGCGATGTGCTCACTGTCGCCACGCACACCCACCGGGTGCCCATCGAGCTCGGCGTGTTGGACATCGCGGACGGGCAGGTCGTCGGAGTACGCGAGAAGCCGGAGCTCACGCTGGACGTGGCGGCGGGGATCTACGTCGCCGACCCCGCGGTGCGCGAGCACATCCCCGCCGACCGGACCACCGACATGCCTGCGCTCATCACGACGCTGACCCGCCTGGGCGCTTCCGTCGGCGCGTACCGCTTCTCCGATGAGTGGCACGACATCGGCACGCCGCAGAAATACGCCCTGGTGCAGCAGAGGGCGCTGGAAGACCCCGTCTTCGGTGCCTGAGCGGCGAGCGCGGGTCGGGCAGCGGCGGCGCGACCCGGAAGGGACATAGCGGTGGACGAGTTGTGCTGGTGGTCGGCCGGCAGGGTGGCAGCCGCCGTGGCGGCGCGCACGCTGTCCGCCCGCGAGTACCTCGATGTGCTGCTGGCACGCATCGAGCGCTACAACGCGCCGCTGGGACTGGTCACCACGCTCGACGAGCGGGCGTACGAATGGGCCAGGAGGGCCGACGAGGCGGTGGTCCGGGGCGACCGGCTGGGACCGCTGCACGGTGTCGCCATGACGGTCAAGGACAGCCTGGCCACCGGAGGGCTGCGCACCACCGGCGGCGTACCGGTGCTGAGCGGCTTCGTCCCGCGCGAGGACGGCGCCGCGGTCGCAGGCCTGCGCCGGGCAGGTGCCATCGTCTTCGGCAAGACGAACCTCGCGGCCGCGTCGGCCGACATCCAGTCCTACAACGACGTCTTCGGCACCGCACGCAATCCCTGGCATCCCGACCACAGCACCAGCGGCTCCTCCGGCGGCGGCGCCGGTGCGGTGGCCAGCGGCTTCACCCCGGTTGAGCTCGGCTCCGACGTCGCAGGCTCGATCCGGCTGCCCGCCTCGGCCTGCGGCGTGTTCGGGCACAAACCGAGCTTCGGGATCGTGCCGATGCACGGGCACATCCCGCCCATGCCCTTCAAGCAGACCACTGTCGACCTCGCGGTGACAGGCCCCCTGGCGCGTACGGTCGACGACTTGGAGACCGTCCTGAGGGCAACGGTCGGGCCGCATCCCTGGGATCAGCCGGCATGGCAGGTGAGCCTGCCGCCGGCCCAACCGGTACGGCGGATCGCCGCCTGGGTGGACGACCCCTACTGTCCAGTCGACGCCGAGGTCGCCGTCGCGCTGCAGACGGCGGTCGACGCGTTCTGCCGCGCCGGGATCGCGGTGGAACCCGCCCGTCCGCCGGGCGTACGACTGGCCGAGAGCGATCAGGTGTTCCGGCAGCTGCTGGCGGGTTTCGCCGCGTCCACCGGCCCCGCGGGCGGCAACGCGGCGCGGCTGGGCGGCGAGCTGGCCGACCGGCCGCTGAATGACTGGTTCCACGCCGACGCCCAGCGGCAGCGATTGCGGCAGCACTGGCGGCAGTTCTTCAGCCGATACGACGCGATCCTGCTGCCGGTCGCGCCCAATCTGGCGATCCGGCACGATCACCGGCCGATCGCCGCGCGCCAGATCACCGTCGACGCGCAGGAGCGCCCCTACTGGCAGCAAACCGTGTGGGCAGGCCTGACCGGAGTGGTCTACCTGCCCTCGACCGTGGTCCCGGTGCGGCTCGACACGCGTGGCCTGCCGGTGGGGGTGGCGATCGCCGGCCCCTATCTGGGCGATCTGACGACGCTCGCCGCGGCGCGCCTGCTCGCCGAGCATCTGGACCCGATAGGCACCCCACCGCTGGATCGTCTCCTGAGCTCCGATGCCTGACCTTCTCGCCCCCTGGCACCCCGTTCGGCCGCGGCATAGGTCGGGGCGTCAATCGGGGGCGAACGCGTGCGTCACCGATCCGAGGTCCATCGCCGGCACGTGTTCCCGCCCGGCCCAAACGAGCACGACCATCGCCCGCCGTAGTCGGAGCGGTGGGCCGGTTCCCCGCCGGGTGACTCTGGGCAGCCGGTGACCGCCCTGGTCACCGAGCCGCCGCAGACGTACAGGATCCGCCACCGCCTGACCGTCATGACGCCAATCGGCCGACAAGGCAACCCGGCGTGTCAACCAACACCGTGAACGTTCGTGGTCACGGCACCAGCCAGACCTGAAACCGCGCACCATCCTGACCCGGCGGCCAGAGGTGGTGCCGCGCTGCGGAAGGCACCCGACGCATCACCGTCAGTAGGTGACCGGGAGCGCGTTCGGCAACTGGACGACGTAGGAGGACCGGCGCCAGGTCACCTCGTCCGCGGGCACGGCCAGGGCCAGGTCCGGCAGGCGGGTCGTCACCTGCTCGATGACGACGGCCAGCTCGATGCGGGTGAGTTCCGCGCCGGGACAGAAATGACGCCCGCGGCCAAAGGCGAGGTGTCGCTGGTCGGCTCGCCCGAAGTCGAGCTCGTCCGGGTGAGGGAAGCGTGCGGGGTCCAGCCCGGCCGCGGCGATGGAGAGCAGTACGGTGTCCGACCGCGCGATCGGTGTCCCCGCCACGGTCATGTCCTCGGTGGCGAATCGACGGGCGGTGTGCAGCGCGCCGCAGCTGCGCAGCAGCTCCTCCACGGCACTCGGGACCAGGGACGGATCGGTGCGCAGGGCGGCGAACAGCTCCGGTCTGCGCAGCAGCTCCAGCAGACTGGCGCCGATCATGCCGATGGACGTGTCGTACGCGCCCAGCAGCAGCGCGAAGGCGAGCCCCACGAGCTCGTGGTCGTCGAGGTGGGCGCCGTGGTCGTCGCGGGAGTGGACCCATTCGGAGATGGCGTCGTCCTGCGGGTCCTGCCGTCGCCGGGCAACCAGGTCGCCCAGGTATGCCAGCAGCTCCTGCCCGGCCGCCCGCCTGCCGCCGGGCATACTCCCGGACGGATCGATGTCAATAATCACATTGGTCCAGTGCTGGAACCGGGCACGGTCGGTCTGCGGGATCCCGAGCATGTCGCAGATGACGACCATCGGGTACGGCACCGCCAGCGCCGTCATCAGGTCGACCGCGCCCGAGGCGCCCAGCGGTTCCAGGACACTCGCCGCGGCCTGTTCCAGCCGCGGTCGTAGTGCCCTGACCCGCTTGAAAGCCAGGGTCCGGTTCAGGAAAGTCCGCAGCCGGGCGTGCTCGGGTCCGTCCAGGCTGGCCACCGTACGGGTGGTGAACTGCGGCGGCATTGGCATCGCCTGGCTGCGGGCGACCTGGGCACGGGTGCCCGCCCGCGTGATGTTGCGGGCCAGGCGAGGGTCGGCCAATAGCTGCTCGACCTCGTCGTATCCGGTAACCAGCCATGCCGGCAACCCGTCAGGCGTCCGGATCCGATGCGCGGAGCGCCCGCTGGAGTGCAGTTGCGCGTACCTGCGGTGGGGGCAGCCGTCGTCGAACGGCCGCTGCTGCTCGGATCCCTGGCTCATCGACGTATCCCTTGTGTGGAGAGCGTCCGGTCGTCCGACGCGCGCAGGTCTTGCGGGGTGGAGCGCAGCCACTCGACCACCGAGTCGACGCCTTCGTCGATGCGGATGGAGGGCCGCCAGCTGAGCTGCGTGCGGCTGCGGGAGATGTCGAGCCGGATCTGCCGCACCTCGCCCCTCAGGGGCGGGCCGAACTCTGGTTCGAGGCGGGCACCGGTCCGCTCGGACAGCAGGTGGTGCAGTTCCAGCAGCGAGGTCTCGATGCCCGTGCCGATGTTGAAAACGCCGGTGCCGCTGCGGGCGGCCGCCGCGAACGCCTCCGCCACGTCGGAGACGTGGACGTAGTCGCGCGTGGTCGTGCCGTCGCCGTTGATCCGGCACGGCAGGCCCTGCAGCAGGCGGTTCACGAAGGTCGCCACCACGCCACCCTCGCTGTTCGGCTGCTGCCGCGGCCCGTACACATTGCCCAGCGCCAGCACGGCGTAGTCCACGCCGTACTCGGTGTGGTAGAGCCTGAGGTACTCGGCCGCGACGGACTTCGTCACGCCGTAGAACGACAGAGGGGCGTGCGCGTGGTCCTCGGTCACCGGAAGCCGCTCGGCCTCGACCTGGCCGTAGATCGTGCCGCCGCTAGACGCGAAAACGATCTTGTGGCAGCCGGCCAGGCGAGCCGCCTCCAGCATGTTGACCAGGCCGAGTACGTTCGCCCGGGCGTCGAGCATCGGGTCATGCATCGAGACCTGAACGGTCGACTGGGCTGCCAGCAGGAACATGACGTCGGGGCGCACCTGGCCCACCAGGTGGGCTGCTTGCGGCCCGACGATGTCGGCCTCAGCGATCGTGAGCTTGCCGGTCACGGGCATACCCTCAAGGTTCTCGGCACGTCCGGTGGAGAAGTCGTCGACCACGACCACCTGGTGGCCGCGCTCGAGCAGCAGCGAAGTCAGGTGCGATCCGATAAAGCCTGCTCCACCTGTCACGATGGTCTTCATGGCCGGATGAACGACTCCTTCCGCCGACCCGGGTGCGCGATGGCGTCCGGCCAGGCGTGGGCTGTGGTGCGCGGACGGGTCAAGTCTCACCGCGTGGCCCGGGGTTGTCGCGCCCTCCATCGGGCATAACCGGCTGGGCCCACACCGATCGGGCGCCAACCGGGCAGGCCGGGACCAGCGGGGGCCGCGGTGCCTTTCGGGCACGCCCATGCGATCAGGTCGGCCGGGCGGGCAGGCGGGACTCCTGCTCCCGAACCCGGCCGGGCACATTGGTCGCGGCGGGGCGCGACCCCGGTACGGGTCGATTCCGCCGACTCCGCCGGGCACGGGCGAGGACTCGACGTGACGACAGCGTGCACCCGCCCTGGAGGGAAAGTGACTTCGATCGCGGCGATTGCCGG
Source organism: Micromonospora sp. CPCC 205539 (assembly GCF_036906815.1). Classification (NCBI taxonomy): domain Bacteria; kingdom Bacillati; phylum Actinomycetota; class Actinomycetes; order Micromonosporales; family Micromonosporaceae; genus Micromonospora; species Micromonospora sp. CPCC 205539. The sequence continues at coordinate 118,169 of NZ_JBAKHW010000013.1, forward strand.
CTTCCACCCGGCCCAACGCGTGTCGATCTCCGACTACCTGTGCCGGCACGGAGTCGACGAGGCCGAGATCAAGGTCTACGAGCGTTTTTACGGATTCTCGGAGATACGCATCGCCGAAGGCATGGGGCTCGCCGACCAGATGCTCGTGTCGGCCGCCAGGCTGGCGGACCTGCCGCGGCTGCGGCATCGGATTCGCTATGTGATCCAGGCCCGGACCATGCCCATCGCCTCGCCCTACCCGACAAACCCGCTGCACACCGTGCGGTCTGGGTTGGGTCTGGAGCACGCGACGGCGTTCTGCCTCAACCAGCAGGCGTGCGCGTCCGGTCTGCTGGCCGTCGAAGTCGCCGGACGGCTGCTGGAGCGCGACGGTGACCCGCAGGCACTGGCCTTGATCTTCGTCGGCGAGAAGATGTTCACCTCCTCCGCGCAGGTGCTGTCGTTCACCGCCGTGATGGGGGAAAGCACAGCGGCGGTGCTCGTCGCACCCGGCGAGGGTCCGGACACCGTGCTGAGCTACGCCTCACGGATATACGGACGCTACTATCTGGGCCCCCGGATGCCGGCAGAGCTGAACAACCAGTTCGCCGACGGGTATGCCGACGCGCTGGCCGAGGTGATCCGCGCGGCGGTCGACGGCGCCGGGCTGACCATCGACGACATCGCGCTGATCCTTCCGCACCACGTCAACCGGATGTCGTGGGTACGGGTGCTGCGCAGACTGGGCCTTCGGGGCAGAGACCGGCTTTTCCTCGACAACCTGGCGTCGACGGGTCACTGCTTCGCGGCCGATCCGTTCCTCAACCGCGAGACGGCACAGCAGCAGGGACGCCTGCGTAACGGCGACTACTACGTGATGACATCGGTCGGGCTCGGTGCGACGTTCTCGGCGATGGTGCTGGCCTGCTGACCCGAGCCGCCGTTCCGCCCCTATCGCGAAAGGTGCCCATGTACGTCACGTCCCGTTCCGCGACCTCGTCCCAGCACGCGGATCAGCCCGCTACCACCGCGCTGCGGCTGGCGCACGTCGAGCACCACGTGGTGGCAGCCGGTCGTCCGTTCGACGACTTCTCCCGCGGCTACTTCCAGGACCTCTGGCAGATGTACGACCTGCCCTGGGAAGAGGAACTCTTCACGGTCGAGCGCAACACCTTCCATGATCTGGTCGCCTCGACCAGATGGGTGGACGCGCCGTTCGAGCTGGCGATCATGGCCAGCACCACGCCCGACACCGATCCCGTCTTCCCGATGGCACACCTGGCCGAGCGCATGGGCGGGCAGGCGTTCACCTTCGCCGTGTCGGACCAGGGAACGGCCGCTCCGTTCACCGCCCTGCGCCTGGCCGCAGAATCCATCCTGCCCGGTCCGGTCCGACGGGCGCTCGTCCTGATCGTGGACCAGAAGGCGCGCCTGCACCGCAGTGCGGTGCCCGCGTCGATCACGCCGACGGTCGATGCGGTCGCCGTGCTGGTGCTCGAATCAGCACCCGGACTCGACCGCGTGCTGGTCGAGCAGGCCACGAATGTTACCGAAGGCGAGGTGGCCTCACGCGTGGCCGAGGCCGTGTCCCGAGCGGCGGCCGACGGCGGCCGTGTCGACCTGGTGGGCAGCGCGGGCTGGCTCGCCCACGGCGGCCCGGCCGCGCAGCATGCTCGCCACGCTGCCGACGGCATGCCGTGCACCGGTTTGTGGGCGGCTTTCGCGGCGAATCTTCCCAGGTGGCGTACGCAGGGTCGGACGGTCTTACTTGTGGACTACGACGAGGTGCTGCGTTACCTGAGCATCTGCCGGGTCGACGTCGCCGCCGCGACTCGGCTCGCTTCGAGCCAGCACGGCTTTGGCCGTTAGCGGCAGCACCGACTTCGACACAGGCCGGTGCCTCGGGACGTGAGGCTCGTCCTGCCTGATCGTGAGGAGAGATGAGCAGTCGCCGTGGTTCGTCCCGAACGACCTCCGGGCTTAATCACGCCGCTGCTGTCACCCCGTCCACCCCGGCGGCACCGGATCCCGGGCCGCAAGCCCCTTGATGACCGCAAGGTGCCAACCCCACCGTTCAAAGAGGTGGGAGTGCAGAATCGCGGTGACAGCTGGCCAACAGGCCGCGCCCCACACGACCCTGGACCGGACGCGGCCAGGCAGCGCGAGGAATCCGCGAAGAGTCAAGCCATGTCACCCGGCGATGGACTTTGCGTTGAGAGGATCCGGACTCCTCAGCGCAGGCGTCCGGATCCTCTGTCCTAACCGAAGGTGCCCGACGTCCAGGTGACCACCCCGTCACTGTTGCGGCGCAGCACAAGGTTGCCATCACTCTGCAGACGCAGCGTCGAAGGGCCAGCGGCCCAGGTCCCGCTCGACCAGACAGGGGTGGAGCCTGCGTGCGCGACCAAGACGAGGTTCCCGTCGGATTGATTCATCAACCGGTGACCGTTGTTGGTCCCTGCGGCCCACAGCGCGGCGCCGCCGTGCAGGCGGTTGATGACGAGGTTGCCGTCGGTCTGCATGGAGAGGGCGAACCGCAAATCGGCCGAGTAGAGCGGTGGGCTGCCGGCCCGCAGTTGCTGATCGGCGTCGAGCGTGGCTGTCCTCGACGACCAGACTGGGAAGGAGTCGCTGTTGCGGCGGAGTACGAGGTTGCCGTCGTTCTGGACCGTCAGCGTAGACGGTCCGCTCGACCAGGTGTTGGAGGACCAGACAACGGTCCCGTCCGAGCGGTACAACACGAGGTTGCCATCGGACTGGTTGATCAGCCGGTGGTCCCCGAAGGTGTTACTCGTCCACCGCACGGTCGAACCAGGGCCTCGCAACACGAGGTTGCCGTCAGGCTGCAGCGACAGGGCAAACCGGCCGTCCACGGAGTGGAGGGCCGCCACAGCGTCGGGCTGGAGCTGCTGGTTCACAGTGAGCAGGCTGTCATGCCGCAGCGCGGTGGACAGCGCGCTGTACAACGGCTCCTTCGGCTGGAACGCCCGGTTAACGACACCGAACTGGCATTCGATCTCGGTAACCGGTTCACACGCGTCCTGGAAGTTGTAGACGATGAAGGGGCCGGTGTAGCTCAACGCTCGCCACATCTGGACGGCCAACACCATATTGGCCCGCGCGTCTTGGACGTAGGGTGTGCCGTCCTGCGCGGGGAAGCCGATCTCGGTGGCCCAGATCTTCTTCGCCACATCACCATGGCGGACCATCACGGCGTGAACCCGGGCGAGTTCACCGCACGGGCTAGCCTCGCCGGGCGGGCCGAACATGTTCGACCAGGGCGTTGCGCACGTGGACTGCCCAGGCCCCGGCCATTCCGAGTACGGGTGCAGCGCGACCGCGTCGAAGTCGTCGCCGTAACCGTTGACGTACGCCCAATCCAGCCACACAGCCGACTCGTCAGGGTTGCTGCCGGCCGGCGACTCGACACCCCGGGCCGACCCGCCTGCCACGACGACACAAGTGACACAGGCACTGTGGACAGCCTTGTTGGCAATGCGAACCATTTGCCAGTACCGCGTCTTACGGTCGGATTCGTAGTTCCCGAACGAACCAACCATGTTCGGCTCGTTCCAGACCTCGTAGGCCTTCACGGTATTGCCGAACTCAGGCAGCTCGAAATGCGCTGCCGTCCGTTCGACGATTGACTTCCAGTCGTCGTCATTGGTCGGGAACCATGTCGTGACCGGCACCTTCGGCACATTGTGGTTGCCGTTGGCCCAGGGTGGTGCATAGGCCAAGATCAGCAGAACCCGCATGCCTCTGGCCTTCGCCGCCATCACCAACGGATCGATGCGGTCCCATCGCAGCACACTGCCGCGGTAGTCCTCGACATACCACCAATCCAACTCGATCCGAACGATAGGTGACTTGTTGGGAAGGAACGTCCGGATGCCGTCCATCTGCCGATCGGCTCCCCCAAGGTGACCTGAGCCGATGCCGACGTCCTGGGATGAGAACTCCGAGCCGACCACGGGTGGAGGCGGATCCGCCGCGGTTGCCAGGGCAGGCTGGGTCGGCGCGATGCCGGCCAGCACTGTCCACATTAGTAGGACATTTAAGAGTTTACCCACGCCTCGCCCCCGATGAATTCCACTGTGAAGAACAAACTGCCCCGAGCTCCGCATGGTCCCAAGGCCTCGGCCTGACAGGCCAACTTGGCGTCTCGCCCGTCCGGCTCATCGACCTCGCAGGGATCACCCGATTGCCTCCAGGTCGGCGACGGAACGCCTCAGCACTCCAGCACCAAACCGCCGCCCGCTTACGGAGGTCTCACCGTACTGCAAGGCATGGCCAAACCCTCAAGCTAAGTTCTCCAGCAGCCGTGGGGGCGGAGACGGAGACCCCTCGTCCGCGCCGACGCCACGCCCAGTCGGCTGGACGTGAGCGCTGATCTGTCGGCCACCTGCGATGTGCGCCACGAGGCAGTGCTCTGCGAGCCGCAGAGCGCCTTCGACTGAATTCGCTACACCGGCCGGAGTGGTCTTTTAGGCTGCGTAGACGGGCGATCGTTCTACGAGGGCGCCAAGGTGCGTTCACGGGTTGGTCGGGGTGCTCCTCTCGGCGGCCTTGCCCTATCACTACCTCAGTTGGCGCGGGAGCTGCCGCGATGGTGCTTGATACCCCGGTTTGTTCGCCGTCGGCGGCCGAGCCCGGCTACCGGTGAGGAGCACCGATGACACACAGGAAACAGCACCGCCCGGAGATCATCGTCGGACTGGTGGCAACCCCACCGGACCACCCCGCCCGGGTCGCCGCACGGCTCACCGCCGAGCTGGCCAGCGGGCTCGCCGAGCGAGTAGACGCGGACGTGCGGTGGACCGTGCGGGAAGGCTGGGGCGAGAGGGCGCCCCGCCGCGACGCTGGTGTTGAGGCCCTGCTCGACGATCTCGCGCATCGGCGTGCCGACGACCAATGGGACGTCGCCATCTGCCTGACCGACCTGCCGCTGCACGCCGACCGGGTGCCGTTGGTCGCGCAAACCTCCGCTCGGCGTCGAGTCGCGGTGGTGTCCCTGCCCGCGCTGGGACTGCACCAGCTGCGAAAAGCCCGCGCAGCCGTCCCGGATCTGGTGAGCCGGCTGCTGACCGACATTTCCGACCAGCGGGTGCCGCCGGCCGACCGGGCACCAGCCGGGATGGCACGCCGGATTCCCGCCGTTCACCGAGTGGTCGGCGAGGCCGACGCCGGTGAGCGGCGCTACGTTGCCTCGCGGCTGATCGGCCGGGTGCGGCTGTTGTCCGGCATGGTCCGCGCCAACCGCCCTGGGCGTACCCTGCTCGGCCTGTCCAAGCTGCTGGTCGGCGCGTTCGGCACGGCCGCATTCGCGCTTACCACGGACACCATCTGGCAGATGGGCGATGCGCTCGGCGGACTCCGGCTCGCCGTGATCATGCTGCTCGGACTCACCGCATTGGTGGCCTGGCTGATCGTCGCGCACGGCCTGTGGGAGAAGCCAGACCGAGAGACACCGACCGAGCTAGCACGGCTGTTCAACCTGGGCACGGTCCTCACCCTCACTCTGGCCACGGCAGTGTCCTACGTGGTGTTGTTCGTTGGAACGGCGCTCGTCGGAGCGCTGCTGATCGCCCCATCCGTGCTGGAACAGACCTTGCAGCGGCCAGTCAACGTCACCGACTATCTGACGCTCGCCTGGATCACCAGCTCGCTGGCCACCGTCGGGGGCGCGATCGGCTCCGGGCTGGAAAACGAGGAGACAGTGCGGGCCGCCGCTTACGGCTACCATCCCGAACCTGACGGCTGGCGGGACGAGAAGGACGGGCAGTCCCACAGCGGGAGGTAGGTGGGCACACGCCGAGTCGCGATCGGACCGGCGAAGCATCGGGCTTGCCGTGATCTGACGTCGGGCGCGCCCTGCGCTGGTCTGCCTGGCGCCGCACCCACCACGCCCGCGCACGGCAAGCCCACCAGTGACGACTCCGACTACCAGTCGTCCAGGTCGCGAAGTGTCACTGGAGTACTAGCCCACCTGGCTGGGTCTGGATACCGACGCCGGGGGTGCCAACCGCGCCACGGGCGGAAGCGGTGAGACATCCGGGGAGGCTTGGAATGCCGAGATGGCGAGCGCGGCGAAGCGCCGGGAGGCGGTGACCTGGGTAGTCGGCGAAGTCGCGTGAATACCGCTGTTGGCCATGAGCACGAGGATGACGTCATCCAGGACAAAGTCGGTGCGCAGGCGGCCCGCTTCCTTGGCGCGGCGGGCCAGTTCGCCGATTGCTCTGAGCGCGTATTCACGGCGCGCGTCGAAATCAACCGCATTGGGAAAGGTCGAAATAAGGGCTGCGGTAAAGCCTCGGTCGCGTGCGTGCAGTTCACACATTTTTTCGATCACGAGACAGAAACCGCGCCATGGATCCAGATCGGCAAGGCCCTCGTCGACAACAGCGCGACACGCGTACATCTGTTCTGCGAATGCCTCGGTGACCAGCATCTCCTTGGTCGGAAATCGGCGGTACAGGGTGGCTGGCGCAACCCCGGCGCGACGGGCAACCTCCCGCATCGGCACGTCCAGACCGTCAACGGCGAAGACCGCGCGGGCGGCCTCGAGGATGCGCTCGCGGTTGTCCAGGGCGTCGGAGCGAAGAGCGTGAGGCAAACGATCGGTCACGACTCTCACTTTAGCGAGGCGGACAGCGGCGTGCGTTAGCGTCCGTCTGCATGAGGGCTTTGCAATTTTCCCAGTACGGTCCCGCGAGTGTCCTTGAGGTCTCGAAGGCACCGGAACCGCACGCCGGACCCGGCCAGATACGGGTGGCCGTTCGGGCCTCGGGCGTCAATCCGGCCGACACGTACGTCCGCGCCGGCCAATTCCAGGACTGGATTCCGCTCCGTCTGCCGCACGTGCCCGGTGTCGACGCTGCCGGCGTGGTGAATGAGGTTGGTGACGGGGTGACCACGGCTCGGGTCGGCGATGAGGTTTTCGGGATCACGGACTACGCCCAGATGGGCGGAGCGAACGCCGAATACGCCGTCCTGGCCGCATGGGCACCGAAGCCCGCCGCCCTGACCTGGGAACAGGCCGGCGGCGCGGCCGGCAACATCGAGACGGCCACCCGAGTGCTCGACAGACTGGGCGTCAAGGACGGCACCACGCTGTTGATCGAGGGCGCGGCCGGCGGAGTCGGTACGACCGCGATCCAGCTCGCGGTCGCTCGCGGCGCGGCAGTCATCGGCACGGCCAGCGACCGCAACCATGAGTTCGTCGCCTCGCTCGGGGCGATCCCGACCACCTACGGCCCCAGGCTGGCCGAGCGGGTCCATACTCTGGTGCCCGGCGGAGTGGATGTCGTACTCGACTGTGCCGGCTCTGGTTCTATACCCGACCTGGTCGGTTTGGTCGCTGGCCCGGACAGGGTGGTGAGCATCGCCGACATCAACGCCGCGGCCTACGGCGTGCACCTTTCGCGCGGCTCTGGCCCCGGCGCGGACACACCGGCTCTCGAAGGAATCGCCGCCGTCGGCGAACTCGCCGAGCGGGGTGGTTTCACAGTGCCGGTCGCTGCCGTGTTCTCTCTGGAAGAGGCGGCCGCCGCCCACGAGTTGAGCGAGTCCCGCCACGCGCGAGGCAAAATCGTGCTGAAACCGTAGGGCGCCCCACCAAGCCCCCGTCCACCTGACCCGAGCACGCGCGGCCAGGGGGAGCCGCCGAACTCCGCCGAGGCCAGGACCGCCGGCCGCCGTTCGGCTCAGTCACTGCGCCGCGCTCCGTTCGGAGACCGAGCGCGGCGCACGCGCCGCGGCAGGATCCTGTCATGCCGCAGCGGCGGCATCGTGTCGGTGGTCCACCCAAAGGCCGTTCAGGGCTGATACTGACTGCGGGTGCGGGGCAGCCACTGGGGATGACGGTCGCGCAGGTAGCGAATCAGTCCTTCGCGCAGGTCGCAACGCAGGTCCCACGCGCTGGCACCGTCCGCGGCCGAGGCCTGCACCTGGATGACCACTGTCTGCGGGGTGGAGTCGACCATCTGGAGCACCCACTGGTCACCATCCCAGAGCGGTGAGGACTCGACCAGCCGGCGCGCCTCCCGGCGCAGGTCGTCCAGGTCGGCGGTGTGGTCGACATGGATCTGGATCTTGCCGACCACCCGGGACTCGTTCCGGGTCCAGTTCTGAAACGGCCGCTCGGTGAAGTACGTGGTCGGCAGGATGAGCATCCGCTCGTCCCAGAGCCGGATCACCACGTTGGTCAGCTTCACCTCCTCAACCCGGCCCCATTCACCGTCCACCACCAGCACGTCGCCGACGTTCAGGCCATCGGCGAAGGCGACCTGGATGCCGGAGAACGCGTTGCCGAGCGCGGTTCGGGCGGACAGGCCGATCAGTGCGCCGACCACGCCCGCCGATGTCAGCACGGAGATGCCGAAGAGGCGTACCGGCCGGAAGGTGATCAGGACCAGGCCGATCGCAACGATCGTCACCACGGCGACGGTGAGCCGCCGCACGGGGCGGATCTGTGTGCGAGCCCGTCGGATCCGCCGGCTGGCGACCGGGTCGCCCGGCAGTCGGCTGAACGCGACCGCTTCGGCGACGTGCAACGCCTTGATCACTAGCCACGCCGCGAGGACGACCAGGACCAGCTGAACGACGTGCCGCAGGTTCCGCTGCCACCCGGCAGGCCCCACCGGCAGTGCAAAGTGCAGCGCCCCGACCAGCAGGACCGCTGCAGCCGGGCGGCGACAGGCATGCCGCAACGGCTCCAGCACCCACTGGTAACGGCCGCGGGCTACGCGGCGGATGAGCAGGCCAGAGATCAGGTCCACGACCACCGCCGTCGCCACCGCGGCTACTACGATCAACGCGGTACGCATCAGAGGCCGTTCACCGTAATTCCGATGCCACCTTCCCTGCCCAGTCCACGTGCCCAGGGTGCCACCCCGTCCAGCGGTAGGCGGCCAACATCGGCGAACAACCGCTGACCACGCCAGCAACACCTTCCCGCCGGCCGCTTCCCGGTAACCGGCGCAAGCCCCGTACGAGTGCAGTGGTATCCGGGACGCATGCTGCATCTGAAGGCGCTGCCGGACCTGTCGCTGCAGATCGGGCTGTCCGGCAAGGCGGTCGATCGATATGGTGGCCGTCGCGGACATCGTCCCCACCGTTCACGCCGTCCGGGAAGCCATGCCGTGAGTTTGTCAAGACCTGGCCTTTCGCCGCGAAATGCCGGCACGGCCGCACATCCGCGCATCGGCATGTGTGCGGACACTTCGGGTTGCGCTCGGGCACACTTCGATCAGGCTTGCCTACGGGCTGGGTGAACATCATCGATCGAGAGCCCTCGTTCGAGGCGTTCGCGGGTCGCTCGTCCGCCGGGTCGCCGGACGCGGTCGACATCGTTCGCGGTGCGCGGGACCAATTTCCACGGGCTCGACTCGGATGGCAGGGTCACAGTCTCAGCTCTCGCGAACCCGAAAATGCAGGTCACAACCTCAAGAAGGCCCATAACCCAGAACGGTAAGCCAAGTCGGGTCTCGTGCCGCGATCCGCGCTCGTGCCGCCAAGCTGCAGTAACGCTTGGCAGTTGCCGGCGGATGGCGTCCGGTAAGGCTTGGCGCAGGCCTGATGATCATGGTGCCGGCGCCGTGGGGTCGCAGACGGAGACCCCCGGAGAGATCAGAGGGTCTCCGTCTCCATTACCGTTCAGCGGCCGCGATGTTCGTGCAACGGCGCTGCAAGAACTGCCGCAACTAATGAGCTACAGGCTTCCAGCCGGAACAGGTGTCATCGCCCCAATCGTCCTCGCAGACCTGGATATTTGCGACATAACCAGACAGGTTGCCACTCCTGCACCCGCCAGCCGACCCATCACTGTCCCAGTATTTGGCGTCATATCCCCCAATGTAGTTTCCGTAGCTGTCGCGGAATTGGGCATAGACGCCGCTGCCGTCCTTCTCCATGTCGCATACCTCGAACCAGTTGCTCCAGGCTGGGACGATTGCGGCGTAGTCACTACCTTCAAAAACGTATGTGTTGGCGACGGCCATGGCGGGATTTGCAGCGGACAATGCGAGCCCAAGCGCGGCGAGCGCCGTAAAACCTACTCGCGCCCGTGTCCTGCGTGTGGTCATTCCGTGAACCTCCCATGGGATGTTGATAGCGGCGGGATCAGAGGCAGCGGGCACGCACGTCGATGAACAATGCCTACACTCCCCGCGTTGCGAGCATTCTCCCGGTCATAGCCGTCGGGGCGCCAAGCGTTTGCCGGAGAAAGAAAAGCTGCTGGTCACGTGCCGTCCCGCTGCTGAACAGCGCACATCACCACCACGACTCCGGCGGATCTTCGCCGAGCTCCTCGCCGGCATCGGCCTCTTCGCCATCGCCGAGAGTCTCACCGCCATGCGCGTGCCCTGTCCCTCGGCACACGAGCGCGCCCGCACCGGCACCGCAGCGGCATCGCCTGGTCCAAGAGCGCCATCCGCGTCATCCTCACCAACCCGGGTACACCGGACGGCAGGTGTGGAACAAGCAACGCACCGACGAAGTGCTGCTCGACGTCGACGACGTGGCGATGGGACAGCGCATCCGCAACCCCTTCGTGTTCCGCGGCCTCATCTACTGCGCCGCCCTCGACGCCAGCACAGACCCCGCAGTCGTCACCGATTGGATCTCACAGACCCAGCCGAACGCGCCCGCGCCGAAGCCGATCTCCACACCCACTCGAGCAACAGCCCACGCCGCATGAGCCGAGCCGAGATCAAAGAGCTGGTCGACGGACGCGGCAATATCGCCGCCGTGCTCCGCGACGCCGAGCCCACCGACAAGGCCGAGGTCTACTGCCAACTCGGACTCGGACTCCGACGCGTGCTCGTCGCTGGGCGGAGCGCCTTACGGACAGTGACATCCGTCCTGTCGGGACGCGCCTTATCTGCGGCATGAGCGGATGTTCAGACGTGCCGCTGCCGACGCCTCGGCGATACTCGCACTCATGGAGATGCCGCCTGCAACACGGTCCTCGGCACGCGATGCAATGGAGCAACTCCACAAGGATGGATCCCCTGCTGTCATGCCGGATACCGCCGACGATGTCATCGAGGTCGGCTGGCGCCGCTGGCAGTCGTTCAAGCGTAGGCACTGGAAGGCTGCCGGGATCTGGAATCAGCGGTTAGAAGACCTGGCGAAGGGCTTGCGTGATGCCTTCGAGCCCGACGGACGATTGGTGGGGCCGCTCATTGAGGACTACCGCCATCTGGCCTCCACCATGGGGCAGGCGTTCATGGCCGCCACCGACGCCTCAGGGGACCGCCGGGGTAGCTGCCCCGCGCACCATATGCGGCTAGAAGAGGATGCCGGAAAATAGACGATCGTTAGGCCATCCAGACCAGGAGACACTCGATCAGCGGCAAAGCCGGATGTGCCCACCGGCCGGGGGCCGCTGCAGATGGTGATCGGCGCGACGCCGCGCCCGGTCGGCGGCTACTTCTGATCTTGGTCGAGGTTGGCCTCATGGGTCAGATCACTGGCTGAGCCCGGGTCGGTGGCGAGTGCGGGCCGGGCCGGGCCGTGGCGGGGCGGGCAGAGCACGGCCACGGCGATGGCTGCTGTTATCGCCGCCCCGGCGGGGTAGGCCATGCCGCCAAACTCGTCGGTGGGCACCAGGCCACGCCAGAACGGCGAGTCAGGCACGGCCGCGTCGGACAGTGTGCCCAGGAATTGCAGACTACCGAGCAGCCAGGCGGGGATCAGCAGGACGAGACCGCCAAAGGCGGCGGTGGCCGCGAGATGAGCGGCCCACGGACGGTGCTCGAGACGGCGGCTGGCCCAGCCGGCTAGCAGCCAGCCGGCCAACATACCGAGCAGGCCGACGGCGAGCGTCGAACCGGTGAGCCAGCGTGGTTCCGCTCGGTAGATCGAGACCCTGAGCCCGCCTTCGGCGTTCGCTGCGTCGAAGTAGTCCTCGAACGACAGCACGAGCGCGCCGTTGCGTGCGGTCAACGCCTGCGAGTTGTTTTGCCGGGCGCCGGTTTCGATGTCGGTCGGGCTGGTCGAGTAGGTGTCGGTGACGCGCCAGCCGGCCGCCTCCAGGCGTTGCTGCAGGCCGGCTAGATAGGCGTCGACGTCCTCGGTCGCAGGCGTTCGACCCGTGCTGTAGCTGACCGACGCCGCATCGGTCTCACCACCGTTGTTGCGGAAGGGGTCGTCCGACCTTCCGTACGATTGTGCCGATAAGCCTGGGGTGAGCATCTGGGCGAGCTGAGTCCACGCTGCGCCGGTTGGAAGCGCTGGCGCCGCCTCCCAACCGATACGGTTCGCCAGCGACGCGCTCAGAAAGCCGGAGACAATTGAGGCGAAGATTGCCAGCACGACCACGCCTCTGCTGAGTGGGCGACCGAGTCGGGCTCGCATGCCGTGCCGAAGCAGGTTGAGCGTCGCAATAGGGCCGGGCCGGACGTGTCCGGCCTCGGCGGCCATGAGCAGCGTGTCTGCCAGTTCTCCGCGACGTGAGCCCTTCGGGTAGACGTGCAGCAGCAGGCGATATGGGGTGGCGAGGCGGCGGCTCATGCGAACGCCGGGCCAGGCCGCGTGGCGTTCAGCCGCCGCGATGCGGTGCGAACGTTGTGGGCCAATCGCGCTGTCTCCTCAGCGAGTGCCGCCGCGCCGTCGTCGGTGAGGCGGTAGTAGCGCCGAGGACGCCCTTCGACGGTCTCCTCTCTGTCGATCGCGACCAGTCCTTGGGCGGCTAACCGGTCCAGCGCCGCATAGAGGGTGCCGGCCTGCAACCTGACCTGGCCCTCGGAGAGCGCCTCGGTCGTCTGGATCACGCCGTACCCGTGCCGTGGTTGATCGACCAGTGCGGTCAGAATCCAGAACGTCGGCTCTCGCATGGCCTTCGACATAATCGTCAATATAAAGATTGTCTGACTATGGTGCAACGGCACTGGTGCCGCGCCGCCCGGGGCGCTTACATCGCCTGCTTGCAGTCCGGGCCACGCCGCGCGACCGGCAGACCCGAACAAGCCACACGAGCACTCTCCGGTGGCCGGAGGAAGCACGAACGGCCACCGCATCGCCGGCCAAACCTGCCATCGCAACGTCCCGAACAGCGCGCACGTCGGCTACTGGCTCGCGGCCGCCGTTCATCCGGTGGTATCGGTTGTTGGCGTCGCGGTGGGTCAGGCTGGGGTCCGACGGTGGTCGGCGACACGACTGTTTCGATGCGACCACGTCCGAATGCTCAGATGAGCGCACATCGGCAGATCCGCGCGCTGCGGCTGGCGGCTCGGTGTCACCGACTCCCCTGGACGACCTCCCGGTCCAGGCCGTTGGGCTCGTCGACCAGCTGCGCGTCGACGGGATCCTCTCCGAGGTCGACGGCCGGGTCTCCTTCGCCCACGACCTGTTCGACGACTGGACGCTGTTGCATTACCTGCGCTCCCGTGACGACGTCATCCGCGTGATCGCGGAGAAGGTGGCGCCGTCGTCGTGGCACCGAGCGATCCGGTTGTATGCCGCCGGCGTGCTCCGCGAGCACGGTGTCGACCGGTGGGGCTGGCCGCCTACTTACGCAATAACAACATGATCATTGTGTGTGACCACCACGCGTGGACCATCGAAGCCGAGACCGCGATCTACCCGCTCACCCCGGCGGGGAGCTTCCTTGCCACGACAGCAAAAATCCCTGCCCAACGGGACGGGGATCGCTCGAAACGCGAGGAGAAATCACGCTTCGTGGGAAAATAATGTGTCCGAGGGGGGACTTGAACCCCCACGCCCTATACGGGCACTAGCACCTCAAGCTAGCGCGTCTGCCATTCCGCCACCCGGACCTACTCGTACAAGCCTACCGCTTCGACCTGGATGATCTTTCCATCGTTGGCCGGCCCAGCGGGCCGCACGGGGAGTTACTGTACACGCCGCTCGTGGATCATGCACATCGCCTTCCGCCCCCTCCGACAAGACGGTCAAACCGCAGCTCAGACCCTCACGGCAGCGCTCCCCACGCCCCATCCAGGCGTGTCCGGGTAGCGTCCGGCGCCCCTCTAACGGCAGCATTGCCCCGTGGCCCATCCCTCCCCTCTGGCAGCCGCCCAACACCGGGCTCTCGCCCTGCGTACCGCTGGCGACCTCAGCGCCGCCCGGCAGCTGCTCGCGGACGCCGTCGGGACCGCCCGCCCGTCCTACGGCGAGGACCACCCCGAGGTCCTGCACACCGCACACCTGCTGGCGCGGCTGCACCGGGAGTCGGACGACCCCCTCGCCGCCCGCCGCGTGCTGGAGGAGGCGTTCGCCGCGGGCGAGCGGCGCTGGGACCACTCCAACCCGGTGATGCTCGCGCTCGCGTTCGAGCTCGCCGAGGTCGCCGAGGAGCTGGGCAACCGCCACGAGGCCCGCCGCAACTACACCCGCGTCGCCACCGCCGGGCCCGCCGCCCTCGGGGAGCACCACCCGGCGGTACGCGCCGCCCGCCACTACCTCGGCGAACCCGCTCCCGGACCAGCCACGCCAGCCCAGCGACACGGGTCGCCGTCAGTCCCGGACGGCCCGCGCAGCGACACCGGGCCGGCGGACGACCCCGGGATGCGCTCGGCGCTGTCCGGCCCGACGTTGTCCCTGGCGACCCTGGCCGCGATGCGGCCATCGGCGGTCAGCCCAACGGCCGCCGCGTCACCCTGGGCACCGCCGCAACCGCCGGCCGCGCCCCCACCAATCCCCCCGGCGGTACGCCCACCCGCCGCGCCGGCACCGCCCACCGCCGCCGGCCCACCACCGGCACCGCCCACCGCCTCCGGCCCACCACCGGCACCCGCGCCCCGGTTGACGCTGGCTGAGCCGGCATTCTCCGCCGGCCCACCGCCAATCCCCGCCCCCCGAGTGACGTCCACCCGGCCGGCGCCGCCCTCCGTCGCGCCAGCCCAGCCCGGGCCGCCGCCCGCGCCTCCCGTGCCGCCGCGTCAGCGCGTCGAGGCGCAACCGCCGCCCCCCTCGGTCGGCACACCGCCTCAGCCGCCGGTGCATGGTCAGCCGACGGCGTCGCTTCGGCAGCCGTCCCGACCAGCCACACCACCGAGGCAGCGGGCAGGCGTCGAGCCTGCGCACCCGACCGGGCCCGCGGCCGGCGCACCACCGACACCCCACACCCAGGGGCCGACCGCCGTGCCGGTGCCGTCGGCGCAGCCGGCACCGCCCGAGCCGGCTCCCCGTTGGGACAACCCCACCATCCAGGTACGGCAGCTCGAGCCGCTGCTGGCCGAGGAGGCCGCCCGGGCCGCTGCCGCCACGGCAGGGGCCACCGGTGGTTCGGCTGGCGGTATCGGCGTCACAGCGAGCGGCGCCTCGGCTCCGGCGTCGACCGGCCAGTCCCCCGCCACCGCCGGCTTCGGCTCGACGCAGCCGGTCAGTGCCCCGCCCGGCCATCCGCACCCGTCCGGATCGCCCTGGTCAGGCCAACCCGTCTCCGCGCCACCCGCACACCCCTATCCGGTGTCGGGTCCGCCGGCCCAGCCCCACCCGGTGTCCGGACCACCCGGCTACTCCCACCCGGTGTCGGCACCACCCGGCCAGCCCCACCCGGTCTCCGCACCGCCCGGTCACGCCCACCCGGTGTCGGCACCACCCGGCCAGCCCTACCCGGTGTCCGCGCCACCCGGCTACGGCCAGACCGGCCACGGCCAACCCGTCTCCGGGCCACCCGGGCACCCCTACCCGGTGTCCGCGCCGCCCGGCTACGGCCAGACCGGCCACGGCCAGCCCGTCTCCGCACCACCCGGCCAGCCCTACCCGGTCTCCGGGCCGCCCGGCTACGGCCCGCCTGTCTCCGCGCCGCCGGTGAGCGCGCCGTCCGTACCGCCGTGGGGGTTGACCGCGCCGCCGTGGAGCAGCACCGCCCCGCCGCAGCCGCTGCCTGCGGGCGACACCGACCCGGCGGACGTTTCCCCGGTGGACGGCGACGGGACCGACGCCGACCGTGCGGTCGGGCCAGGCGGAGTCGACCTCCCGGCGACGCTGCCGAGCGCGCCGGACCTCACGGCCGTGATCCCGCAAGCGCACACCGAGGTGTTCCCGCCCGTCCGAGCGGAGAGCAGCGGCACGAGCGGCCTGAGCGCCGGCCCGGTCCAGTCCACGGCGGGCCCGTCGACCTGGCCGCCGAGCGCAGACCCCGTCGCGACGACGCCGAGCACGCCGGTCGACGCGGGGTACCCGGAGCCGGTGTCGACCCCGCCGACCCCCAGTCAGTACGCGTCGTCGACCGGCGCGGCCCCGACGTACCCCGTGTCCCAGCCGGTCGCCGAGCAGCCATACCCGGTCCAGCAGCAGTACCCGGTCCCCGAGCAGTACCCGGCCCAGCAGTATCCACCGGGCCAGGAGATCTACCCGGGCCAGCAGTACCCCTCGGTTTCGGACGGGTACCGGTCGGCGTACGCCGATGAGGAGGCCTCGGGGTCGGCGGGCCGCAGCCGGGCGGCGCTGATCGGCGCGGTGGTGGCCGCCGGGGTGGCCGTGGTGGCGGTGGCCGGCCTGGGTGCGGTCGTGTTGAACCGCGACGACGCGCCCGCGCCGCCGAACACGACCGCGCCGTCGGTCGCGCCGACGGTGGCGGGCCCTCCCCCGGGCGATCTGAAACTGCGGGACGACGCCGTCACGATCACGCTGACCTGGACGGACCCGACCAAGGGGGCGGTGCCGTTCATGGTCGCCGGCGGGCGGGCCGGGCTGACGCTGGGCGTGATGGCGACCGTCGACCCGGGCCGGACGAGTTGGACGGTCAATGGTCTGAGTTCGCGGGTGGACTACTGCTTCACCGTGTTGGCGGTCTACTCCACCGACAGCTTCGCCACGTCCGGGCAGGTCTGCACCGCACGGGAGCGCAGCACCCCACCGAGCTGAGCTGGGCGTCCACAACGCACACGCTCGGTATCCACAAGGGTGACGGTGCGGGTTCCCCCGTCACCGGCCGCGCCATATGATGGCACCCGGCTCAGGGGAGGCGTCGCCGGAAGGCACGCCACCTGCCACGACTCAGGGGAGGCAGCCGGCTGTGGCCGACATCGACGACGCCGTGGAGTCCAGCGCCCCCCGATCTCGATCCCGGATGCGCGGCGGGTTGGTGACTGTCGGCACGGTGACGGCGCTGCTGGCCGCCATGGGGCTGACCGTCCTCGGCCTGGGTGCCGCGGACAACGCGGTGGCCAACTACGACGCGAGTTCCTGGTTGTGGAGCACGGCGCGCAGCGAGCTGGCCCGGGTCAACGGGGTCACCGCCCGGGTGGACACCCGCACCGAGGTGCCCAACGCCCGCCAGCACCCGATGCAGGTCACCCAGACCGACCGGCTGTTGATCCTGCGCGATCTGCGGACCGGGCAGATCAGCTCACTGGACCTGGCGACCCTGCAGCTCACCGCGACCACCAAGACGACCCCCGGCCTGGGTGTCAGCGTCGCGCTGCACGAGGACGCAGCGTTCGTCGTCGATGCCGTGCAGGGCATCGTGCGACAGCTCGACCCGCGGTCCCTGGCGCCGGTCGGTGAGCCGGTGCGCTACCCGCCGGGCATCACCGGCGGCAGCTTCGACGGCGAGGGGCGACTCTGGATCGCGGTGCCCAGCGAGGGCACCGTCTCGGCGGTCACCGCCGCGAAGCTGCCGTCCGCGCCGGCGTCGGCCGCATCCGCCGGTGAGGGCCTCAGCCCGAAGCGGGTCGAGACGTACGACGTCGCCGAGCCCAGCCACGAGCTGGTCGTCTCCACCCTGGACGACGGGGTGGCGGTGCTCGACCGCACCGCCGGCAAGTTGGTGCGGGTGCAGCGCGGCGTGGTCCACCCGACGCCGTTGACGCTGACCGGGCCGGGCGAGCTGCCGGCGCGCACCAGCGGGCCCCGCGTCCCGGTCACCGTGACCGCCGAGCGGCGGGTGACGGTGGTGGGTGACGGCGGCGAGGAGAAGGCGTTCACCGTGCCGGGCGCCGGTGACCGGCTCAGCCCGGCGGTGGCCTGGGCGGACCGGTTCTACTGCGCCGACGAGTCCACCGGCACCATCTACGCCTTCGACGCGGGCGGCCAGTTGGTCGACACGATCCGCGGTCGGGCGAACGGGCCTCTGGAGCTGGAAGTTCGCGAGAACCACCTGTTCATCAACTCCCCCGACTCGGCCGTGGCACGGGTGGTCGACGACAAGCACCAGGTCCGCGAGGTCAACAAGTACGCCGCCGACGTGCTCGGCGCCGACCCACCGCCGACCCCCCCGCCGACCCCGCCGAAGAAGCCCAAGGTGGGCAAGCCGAGCGCGCCACGCAGCGTCACCGCCGCCGCCGGCAACGCCCAGGCCCGGGTGAGCTGGCGGCCGGCGGCCGCGAACGGCGCCGCGATCATGAAGTACGTGGTGGAGGGCGCCGGCCAGCGCCTGGAGGTGGGCGCCAACCAGCGCGCGGTGGAGGTCAAGGGCCTGACCAACGGCGAGACGTACCGGTTCGCGGTGCACGCCGTGAACGCCAAGGGCGACGGCCCGTCACGCAACAGCAACCCGGTGACCCCGACCGCCGCGGTGCCCGACCCGCCGGCCAGCGTCACCGCGCAGGAGCGGCCGGACGGCACGGTGCTGGTCAAGTGGCCGGCCGCGAACGGGCAGGGCAACAAGATCGCGAAGTACGCTGTAACGGCCAGCTCGGCGGGCGCGAACGCGCCGGCCGGCGAGTCGACGAAGACCGAGCTGGTGGTGCCCGCCGGTGAGCTGGAGTTCGGCACCCAGTACGCGTTCACCGTGGTGTCGGTCAACGACAAGGGCGCCGGTTCGGCGGCCTCACCGGTCAGCAACACGGTGGTGCCGTACGCGGCGCCCGGCCGGCCCGCCGACCTGCGGGCCGGCACGGTCGCCACCCAGCCGGGCGCGGTCACGGTGCAGTGGGCGCCGGCCGAGGAGAACGGCCGCCCGGTGACGAAGTACCTGGTGGACGTCGGCGGGCGCAGCAGCGAGGTGACCGACACCCGCACGACCGTCACGGGGCTGGGCAACGGCCAGAACGTCACGGTCAAGGTGAAGGCGGTCAACGAGGCCGGGCCCGGCCCGGAGGCCACCGCCACGGCCCGGACGGTCGCCGAGCCGCGGGTCACGGTGACCGGCTCGTCGGCGACCGCCACCGCGGCGACCATCACGTTCACCGTGGACGCCGGCGGTGGCCAGGCGACCTGTTCGGTGAGCACGCCGGGTGAGCCGGCGAAGGCGGGGGCGTGCTCCAGCATCACGGTGCCGAACCTGACGCCGGGCACGGCGTACACGTTCACGGTGACCGCGAGCAACGCTGCCGGCAAGGGCACCGCGACGAGGGCACAGAGCACCGACGCTTTGTACGGCATCGCGACCTGCCGCAACGGCGCCTCCGGGCCGGAGTCGACCTACTGCGACCGGGACGTGAGCGGCCGCAACGGCAACGAAGTCTTCTCGGTCACCCGGCAGGACAACGACAAGCAGGTCGGCTGGGCGAGGCCGGGCACCCGGCTGCAGGCGTACTGCAAGAAGTCGGGCGAAGATGTCTACGCCTACATCTACAACAACGACAAGCGCAGCACCTGGTGGGTGCAGGTCAACTACGAGGGGAAGAACTACATCCCCTGGGCCTGGCTCAACCTGGAGGGCGGCGACAACATCAACGTCCTGCCCACCTGCTAGACCAGTCAGGCAAGGAGCACCACCGACCGTGAACACCCACGAGCCGCTCACCCAGACGGAGGTGCAGGGCTTCGCCGCCCTGGCCGCCCGGCTGGCCGAGAACGTCAACGCGGTGGTGCTCGGCAAGCCGCAGGTGGTCCGGCTGGCGTTGACCGCG
Organism: Micromonospora sp. CPCC 205539; assembly: GCF_036906815.1. Classification (NCBI taxonomy): domain Bacteria; kingdom Bacillati; phylum Actinomycetota; class Actinomycetes; order Micromonosporales; family Micromonosporaceae; genus Micromonospora; species Micromonospora sp. CPCC 205539. The sequence continues at coordinate 137,917 of NZ_JBAKHW010000013.1, forward strand.
CTGTTCGCCCAGGGGCACGTGCTCCTGGAGGACGTGCCGGGGGTGGGCAAAACGACCCTGGCCCGGGCCATCGCCGCCACCGTGAAGGGTCAGTGGCGGCGGATCCAGTTCACCCCCGACCTGCTCCCCTCGGACGTGTCCGGGGTGACCATCTTCAACCAGGCGACCCGCGACTTCGAGTTCCACCCGGGGCCGGTGTTCGCCAACATCGTCATCGCCGACGAGATCAACCGGGCGTCACCGAAGACCCAGTCGGCGCTGCTCGAGGTGATGGAGGAACGCACCGTCACCGTGGACGGTGTCCGGCACCCGGTGCCCGCGCCGTTCCTCGTGGTCGCCACCCAGAACCCGGTGGAGATGGACGGCACCTACCGGCTGCCCGAGGCGCAGCTGGACCGGTTCCTCGTCAAGCTGTCCGTCGGTTACCCGGACGAGGCCGTCGAGGTGGAGGTGCTGCGCGGCGCGACCGTCCGCTCCCCCGAGGCGCTCGCCCCGGTCACCGACACCGCCACGGTCGGAGAGATGGTCCGGATGGCCCTGCGGGTGCACATCGCCGAGCCGCTCTACGCGTACGCAGTCCGGCTGGCCGCCGCCACCCGTACGCACCCGCAGGTCCGGGTCGGGGTCAGCCCCCGGGGCGTCATCGCGCTGACCCGCGCCGCCTGCTCGTACGCGCTGATCGACGGCCGGGGCTGGATCATGCCGGAGGACCTGAAGGCGCTCGCCGAACCGGTGTTCGCGCACCGCATCCTGCTCACCCCGGACGCCCAGGTGCGCGGGCTGACCGCCGGCGAGGTGCTGCGCCAGGCCATCGCCTCCGTGCCGGTGCCGCTGCCGTCCGGGCAGCCGGCGCCGGTGCAGGGCTGACCGGCAGCACCGCCATGGGAATCACCGCCCGCGGAGTCGGGCTGCTCGTCGCCGCCGTCGTCCTGCTCGGCGTCGGCTTCCGCTTCGCGTACCCCGAGTTGACGCTGCTCGGCGCGGCGGCCGGCGCCGCCGTCCTCTACGCCGCGCTGACCGCGGCCTGGCGGCCCCGCCTGACCGTGGCCCGGCACGCCGACCCGGACCGGGTGGCCCGCGGCGAACCGGCGAGCATGACGTTGACCGTGCGCAACACCGGCCGGCTGCGCTCGGCGAACCTCCTCGCCGAGGACCGGTGCGGGGACCGCACGGTGCCGGTGCCGCTGCTGCGCCTGCGACCCGGCCGCGACACCGAGGTCCGCTACGACGTGCCGACCCACCGCCGGGGCGTGGTGCCCGTCGGGCCGCTGCGGGTGACCCGACGCGACCCGCTGGGCCTGGTGGCGCTGGCCCGCCCGTACGGGGCGAGCACCCCGGTGTGGGTGCACCCCCGGATCCACCCGCTGGCGGCGGTGCCCACCGGCGCGGGGCGCAGCCTCGACGGCCGCGTCGACGGCGTGCCGCACGGGTCGATCACGTTCGACTCGCTGCGCGAGTACGTGGTCGGCGACGAGTTGCGCCGGGTGCACTGGCGCACCAGCGCCCGGGTCGGCGAGCTGATGGTGCGGGAGAACGTGGACACCAGCCTGCCCCGCCTCGTCGTGCTGCTCGACAACCGGGCCGCCGCGTACCCGAAGCGGGTGGGCGGCGTGGTGGAGTCCTTCGAGTCCGCCTGCGAGGCCGCCGCGTCGGTCGTCACCGCCGCGCACCGCACGGACCTCCCGGTGACGCTGCTGCTGGTCGCCCCGGAGCCCACCGCAGAGCACACCGACGGCGGTGACCCGGCCGACGGGTACGGCCTCGGGCCACTCGACCGGCTCGCCGCCGCCGACCTCTCCGGCGACGCCGACGCCCTGCGCGCGACCACCACCCGACTGCGACAGGACCGACTCGGCGACACACTGATCTTCCTGACCGGCCCGGGTGGCCGCGGCGACCTGGGGCACGTCGGCGCGCTGCGCGGCGCGTACCCCTCGGTGGTCGTCGGGGTGTTCGGCGCGGCCGAGCCGACGCCGGCCGGCGCGGCCGGCCTGATCGTCATCGACGCGGCCGACGGCGCGCAGTTCGCCGCCGAGTGGGACGGGGTGCGGCGATGGTGACGGCCGTCGAGCCGCGCGGCACGGCCGCCGGCGACCCGGCGGGGCCCGAGCCGCAGGATCCGGCCGGCCCCGCGCGGCCTGGGCGGATCGTACGGGCAGTGCGGACGGCCGTCGTCCCGCTGGCACTGATCGGCCTGACCGCGCTCGCCGGGGTGGTGCTCGGCCGGGTGTACGCGGGCGACCTGCTGACCCGGCTGGTCATCGGCGCCGCCGCCTGGTCGGTGCTGGTCAGCGTGGCCGCCCGACGGCTGCCCTCCTGGCTGGTCGCGCCGGTGTCGGTGGCCGCGATGGCCGGCTGGACGCTCTGGTCGCTGCGGCTGACCGCGACCCGCGCGGGCCTGCCGGGCAGCCTGCTCGAGGTGACCGCGGACGCCGCGCGCAACGGCATCCCCCGCCTGCTCACCGCGATGATCCCCGTCGAGCCCACACCGGACACGGTGCTGGTGCCGGTGGTCGCCGCCTGGCTGGCCGGGCTGGCCGGCGCGGAGGTGGCCCTGCGCACCGGCCGGGTGCTGCTGGGCTACCTGCCGGCGGCCGGGCTCTACGCCGCCGCCCTCTACGTGGTCGGCCCGAACGCCGAACCGGCGATCGGGGCGACGCTGGCGTTCGTCACCGTCGCGGCGATCGGCCTCGCGGCGCCGACCGGCGCGCCACCGGCCGGCGGCGATCCGAGCGCCGGCCTCGCCCCACGGGTCCGCGCGGCCGTGCGACTCCGGCTCGCCGCCACCGCGGCCCTCGGGGTGGCGCTGGTCGTCGGACTGGTCGCGCTGCTCGGCCCGCTGGTCGCCAACCAGGTCGACGGGCGGCCGGTGGACCCCCGCCGGTACGTCGAACCGCCGCAGGTGCAGACGCTGGACGAGAACCCGCTGATCCGGATCTCCGGCTGGGCGCTGCACCCGGAACAGAAGCTGCTCGACGTGAGCACGGCCCGCCCCGGCACCACCCCTGCAACGGGCAGCCCGGCCGAAGGTGCCGCGCCGAGCGCCGCCAACGGCGTGCGGATCCGGCTGGCGGTGCTCAGCGACTACGACGGGGTGACCTGGCGGGTCGGCGCGACGTACCGCAACGCCGGCCGGAACCTGCCGGCCACCGCGCCGGCACCCGACAGCACGGTCGAGACGATTGAACAGCAGATCACCGTCGCCGACCTCAGCGGCCAACTACTGCCCGCTGTCGCCACCCCGCGGGAGGTCAGCGGCGCTCGGGTGGCGTACGACCCGGCGACCGGGACGCTGATCCGGCCGGAGGGGCTGACGCCAGGGCTGCGCTATACGGTGACCTCGGCTCAGGAGAAGCCGGACCCGAACCTGCTGGCCACCGCGAACGTACCGGCCGGCGAGCAGGTGGCCCGGGTGCTGCGGGTCGCCGACGGAGTGCCCGACCCGCTGCGCCGACTGGCCGCCCAACTCGCCGAGGAGAACGGCGCCCCGTACTCGCGGGCCGAGGCGATCGAGCAGTTCCTGGCCGAGCACTACCGGGTGGCCGCGGACGCGCCGAGCGGGCACGCGTACCCCAACCTGGGCTTCTTCCTCTTCGGCCCCCGCAACGCCGGCGGGCAGGAGGGCACCTCCGAGCAGTTCGCGGCGGCGTTCGCGGTGCTCGGCCGGCTCTCCGGGCTGCCCACCCGGGTGGTGGTGGGCTTCGAGTCCAACGGGCAGGGGCCGGTGCAGGCCGGCGACGCGTACGCCTGGCCGGAGGTGCTCTTCGACGGCCTGGGCTGGGTGCCGTTCAACCCGATGCCCCAACCGAACAACGAGCCCCGGCCGGTGGAGGAGGACTTCCGCCCGACGCCGGAGGACCCGCCACCGTCCGAGGCACCGGAGCCCACAGTGGAGCCCACCGCCACGCCGGAGCCGGTGGCCGCCCCCGCCGGACCGAACAACCACGGCGGCGTGTCCACTCCGGTGCTCGTCGCCGGGGGCAGCGGCGGTCTGCTGCTCCTCGTCGGGGCGCTGCTGCTGACCCTGCTGGCGATGCGCCGCTCACTCACCCGCGCCCGACTCAGCCGGGGCGACCCCGGCCAGCGCATCGCCGGCGCCTGGCGGGAGGTCACCGACGCGCTCCGCCTGGCCGGCCGACCGGTCGGCGACGACCTCGCAGCCACCGAGGTGGCCCGCCATGCCCGACAGACCCTCGCCGACGCGTTGCACCGCGCCGGCAGCCGATCCGGCGGCGGGCCGGCAGCCCCGGACAGCACCGTGACCGGCGGGTCGGCCGCTCCGGGCGGCAACGTGACCAACGCCGGTCCGGGCGGCAACGTGACCAACCCCGGTCCGGGCGGCAACGTGACCAACGCCGGTCCGGGCGGCGCCGCGAACGGCGGGCATACGGGGACTGGCCCCGGCGTCGACGAGCTGGCCGACCTGCTCAATCGGATGGCGTTCGCCCCCGACGCGGCGACCCCCGACCAGGCGACCCGGGCCGCCGAGGTGGTCACCGCCTACGTGACCGCCCTGCGCTCCGCCCGCCCCTGGTGGCGCCGCCTGCTCTGGTCAACGCACCCCGCCCCCCTGCGCCGCCGCCCCTAAAAACACCCCACCCCACCCCACCCCACCCCACCCAGCAGCCCGGTGATCAAGAGGTTTGGGTCACGGCCAGGCCGTTTCCTGACACAAACCTCTTGATCACCGCGGCAGGCCGCGGGCCAGGGACAGGGGTAGGGGTAGGGGTAGGGGTAGGGGTCAGGCGGTTAGGCGGCGGACCAGTTTGCGCAGGCCGGCCTGCCAGCCGTCGGGGTCCTCGGCGCGGCGGCGCGCGTAGTCGGCGACCTCGGGATGCGGCAGGATCAGGAAACGCTCCTCGGCCAACCCGGCGATGGTGGCGTCAGCGACCTGGTCCGCGGTGAGCACCGCCCCGGAGGCGGCGATCACCCGAGCACCCAGGTGACCCTCGACAATGCCGTCGGCCAGCATCGGCGTATCCACGCCCTGCGGACAGAGCGCGCTGACCCGGATGCCCCGGTCCCGGTACGTGATGGCCAGCCACTCGGCGAACCCCACCGAGGCGTGCTTCGTCGCCGTGTACGCGGCGTCGCCCACCGCGGTCAGCACGCCCGCCGCCGAGCAGGTGTGCAGCAGGTGGCCGCCGCCCCGGGAGAGCATCCCGGGCAGCACCGCCCGAGCCGAGTAGACGTGCGCGAGCACGTTGACCCGCCACGCCCGATCCCAGGCGGCGTCGTCGACCTCGATCCCGCCACCGCTGGTCACGCCCGCGTTGGCGCAGAACAGGTCGATCCGGCCGTACCGTTGCTCGGTGTCCGCGACCAGCGCGCGGACCTGCTCCTCGTCGGTGACGTCGAGCGCGGCGGCATGCGCGACCGGGCCGATGCCCTCGGCCACCGCGCGGGCCGCGTCGGCGTCCAGGTCGGCGAGCACCACGGCGGCGGCGCCCTCGGCGGCGAAACGGCGCGACAGGGCCGCCCCGATGCCACCGGCGGCACCGGTGACCACCACGATCCGATCGGTGAGGTTCACGTCGAGGCTCCTACGGGGTTGGTGCCCAGCTGGGCGATGAGGGTGGTCAGCGCCGTCGCGCCGCCGGCGGTCACCTCCGGGGTGGGCAGCAGCGCGAACACCGGCACGTCCACACCGGCGTCGGCGTAGCGGCGTACCTCGGCGCGGCACCGCTCCGGTGAGCCGTGCAGCACCAGCGCGTCGACCACCTCGTCCGGCACCGCCGCACCGGCACCACGCCGGTCACCGGCGGCCCAGGCCTGCCACATCGGCGCCAGCACCTCGTCACGGCCGAGCCAGCGGTGGAAATCGGCGTACGCCGGGACGGTGAGGTAACTGGTGATCAGCCGGCGGCCCAACGCCCGCGCGTAAGCGACGTCCTCGGTGGGGCAGACGAAGATCCGCGCCGCGACCTCGAAACCGGCGCGACGCTCACCCAACTCGGCGAGAGCACGCGGCACGTCGTCGGCGCCGAGCCAGTTGAGGATGACGCCGTCGGCCTCCGCGCCGGCCAACCGGAGCATGCCCGGCCGCAGCGCGGCGAGCAGGATCGGCGGCGGCACCGCCGGAGGCCGCTCCAGGGTGAACCGGCGCACGGTGAACGTGTCGTAGACCTCGTCCACCGTCTCCCCGCGCAGCGCCGCGCGCAGGAAACGCAGGACGTCCCGGGTACGCCGGAACGGCTCCTCGAACCGCACCGCGTTCCAGTCCCGCACCAGCACCGGCGACGACGCGCCGATGCCCAGCGAGAACCGGCCCGGCGCGGCCTCGGCCAGCGCCGACGCGCTCATCGCCAGCAACCCGGGCCCCCGCGTGAACACCGGAGTGATCGCGGTGCCCAGCCGCAGCCGGGGCTGCCAGGCCGCGGCCAGCGCCAGCGGAGTGAACGCGTCGGTCCCCGCGACCTCGGACGACCAGACGTCAGTGAATCCGGCCCGGTCGAGAGTCGCGTAGACCGCCGCGTGGTCGGCCAGCGGGATCCCGCCCAACGGCACCGTCATGCCCCATCGATTCGTCACCGATCGATCGTGCCGGTTGACCGGGCCCGCGAGCAAGATCCCCGGACCGGGCGGATTTGTCACATCCGACCGCTCGGGCCGCCGCGCGATGTTACGACTGCCAGGTGGACCGGACCGACGGCCGAGGCCGCTGACCGTGGCATCCAGGGCGGCCGGACGCCTGGAGCCGGCGTCGTACGTCCCCGGCCGGGCCACCTTCCTGGAACTCTTCTTCGACCTGGTCTATGTCTTCGCCCTCACCCGGATCTCCGCGCGCGCCTTCGAGGAGTTGATCCGCGAGGGCGCCCGGGACCATGCCTGGGCCGCCGTGACCAGCAGCGGAAAGACACTGCTGCTGCTCCTCGCGCTGTGGGCGGTCTGGCAGGGCACCGCGTGGACGACCAGCCGCTACGACCCGTACCGGACACCGCTTCAGGCCGTGGTGGTCATCGCGCTGGTGGGCAGCATGGTGATGGGGGTGGCGATCCCCCGCGCGTTCAGCGCGACCGGGATGATGTTCGCGGTGGCGTACGTGGTCGCGCAGGTGTCCCGGCCGCTGATCCTGGTGATCGCACTGGGGCCACAGCCGCACCGCCGGCTGAAGATCCGCATGGCGGTGGTGTTCGCCACCAGCGGCGTGCTCTGGATCGTCGGGGCGGCACTGCCCACCGACCGGCAGGTCGTGCTCTGGACGGCGGCGCTGACCCTCGAATACCTGGCCGCCCGCTGTGGCTGGCCGGTGCCGGGCCTGGGTCGCTCGACGGTCTCGAAGTGGGACATCGCCGGAGAGCACCTGGCCGACCGCTACCAGCAGTTCTTCCTCGTCGCGCTGGGCGAGACGATCCTGGTGGCCGGCTTCTCCTACAGCAAGGGGCCCTTCGAGATGTCGCACGCCTGGGCGTTCGCGCTGGCGCTGGCCACCTCGATCATGCTGTGGCGGATCTACATCCAGCGCGCCGGGCAGATCCTCGGCGAGGCCGTCACGAAGGCCCGACACCCGGCCAGCATTGGCCGCTCCGCGGCGGACACCCACCTCGTGATGGTCGTCGGCCTGGCCGCCACCGCGATCGGCTACGAGCTGATCATCAACCATCCGATGGAACAGGTCCCCGGCCCGTGGCTGGCGATGGTGCTCGGCGGGCCCGCGCTGTTCCTGGCCGGCCGGGCGCGCTTCGAGTACGAGGTGTTCGGCCGCGTCTCCCCGTCCCGGTGGATCGCCATCCTGGTGCTGGCCGGGGCAGCGGTACCGCTGCTGTTCCTGCCGGGTCTGGTGGCCACCGCCACCGGGGTGCTGGTGCTGCTCGCCGTCGCGGTCGCCGACGCCCGCCGGGCGCGCGGCCACCCGCCCGAGGCGCCCTCGCCTCCGTTCTGAACCCATCGGTGTACGACGATGGCAGGCCGGGTGCGGCAGGCTAATCTCGGCGGGTGACCTTCTCCCTCGTCGCCCGCTCCGCCGACGGCCGCCTGCACGGGGTGGCGGTGGCCAGCAAGTTCCTCGCCGCCGGCGCGCTGGTGCCGGCCGCCGAGGCCGAGGTCGGCGCACTCGCCACCCAGGCGCACGTCAACCTCGCCTACCGCCCGCAGGGCCTGACGCTGCTGCGCACCGGGGTCGCCGCCGCCGACGTGGTGGCCGGCCTGGTCGCCGCCGACACCGAGCGGGAGCACCGCCAACTCGGCGTGGTGGGTGCCAGCGGCCCGGGCGCCAGCTGGACGGGACCGGCCTGCCACCCGTGGGCCGGCGGACGCACCGGCGACGGCTGGGCCGCGCAGGGCAACGTGCTCACCGGCCCGGAGGTCGTCGACGCGCTGGGCGACGCCTGGCTGGCTGGCTCGGCGCTGCCGTTCGCCGAGCGGCTGGTCGCCGCGCTGCGCGCCGGTGACGAGGCCGGCGGCGACCGGCGGGGCCGGCAGAGCGCGGGCCTGCTGGTGGTCGAACGCGCAGGCGGCTACGGCGGCGGCAGCGACGTGCTGGTCGACCTGCGGATCGACGATCACCCCGATCCGGTCGCCGAGCTGGGCCGGCTGCTCGCCGTACACACGCTGCTGTTCAGCCGACCCGACCCGGCCACGCTGCTCGACCTGAGCGGCGCGGTGGCCGCCGAGGTGGGGGCGTTGCTGACCGCGCTGGGGCACCCGGTGGCCGACGACGGGCCGGAGGCGGCACTGGTCTCCTGGGCCGGCCTGGAAAACCTGGAGGAGCGGCTGGTGCCGGGGCGCATCGACCCGGTGGTGCTCACGCACCTGCGCCAGGTCGCCCCGCACGTACCCGCGCCCCGCTCCGCGCGCTGACCCCGTTCCCCCACCTGACACGCTCCCCCACCTGACCCGCTCCCGGGCCTGACCCGCTCCCGGGGGCTGGCGCGCTCCCGGGGGCTGGCGCGCTCCCGGGGGCTGGCGCCGATCAAGATCCGCACAGTTTCCAGGAAACTGCTGCCTCCGTAGCGCGACGAGGCAGCAGTTTCCCTGATGTTGTGCGGATCTTGAATCTCGAAGTGAGGTTGGGGCGACCTTCGCGCAAGGCAGCGGCGATCAGCGGGCCGTGGCGACCCCGCCCGGGCCGGTGGGCGACTCCGCCGGGCCGGTGGGCGACTCCAGCCGGGCCGGTGGCGAGCCCCGGGGGCGTTGGCGGGGCGCTCAGCGGCCGAAGGTGAGCCAGTGGAAGCCGGCACCGTCGATCACGACGCGTTCCGGGCCGGTCAGCTCCGCCCGCCCGGTGGTCTTACGGATCACCGTCAGCTCGTCCCAGCCCAACCCCGCGGGCACCGATCGGCCGCCGGTGAGCAGGTCGGCGATCACCGCCGCCGCCTGCGGGGTGAGCCACGGCGGCCGGTCCAGTGCTGCGGCCAGGTCCAGGCCGTGCACGCCCACCTCGACTACCCGGGTCCGAAGGAACTCGGCGAGCCGCATCGCGTCGCCGTGCCGGGTCCGGACCACCCGCTCAGTCGGTGCCGCAGCGACCGCCGCGTCGGTGTCCCGCCAGGCCCGGTAAAGGTCAGCCGACAACACCGGCCCGGCCCGGCGCACCCCTGGCCGTCCGCCGTCGACCTGCGCGATAGCCACCAACGCCGCGTCGGCCTGAACGGAATCGACCTGCGCCGCCTCGACCCGCGCCGCCTCGACCCGCGCCGCCTCGACCCGCGCCGCCTCGACCCGCGCCGCCTCGACCCGCGCCGCCTCGATGCGGGCGGCGTCGACCTCGGGGGTGAACTTCGCCGCGCCGAAGTAGGCCGCCGCGTCCACCTCGGCGCGCGGCGGAGCCGGCTCGGCGAGCATGTCGGCTAGCCGAGCGACGCCGGCACGCACGTGCTCGAACAACTCGCGGACCGTCCACGGCGGGCAGTCGGTGAGCCGGTCGAGGTCAGCATCGTCGAGCTCGGACAGGATCGCGGTGAGCTGTGCACACTCGGCGCGGAACGCGGCCCGAACGATGTCCACCCCCGGCTCAGCCCTTGACGCGCGGCACCAGCCGGTGCACGACCGTGAGCACCAACGCCATCACCACCGCCATCGTGCCGGCGATGCCGGCGGCGCTGCCCGCGTACCCGACGAAGAGCGGTCGGCGGGCCAACTCGTCCGGCCCGATGTCGCGCAGGTCGACCAGCCAGGACAGGGCCAGCCCGGAGGCGACCAGCGCGAGTACGCCGGCCCCGCCGAGCAGCAGCACGGCGAGCCGATGCGCGTCGCCGGGGGCGATCTGAGCCTGCTCCCGCTGGGTGATCAGCAGTACCAACCCGGCGAGCGCCGCCCAGACGCCGACCAGCAAAAACGCGGCGAGCGCGTCGCTGGGTCGGTGCCAGCCGGCGGAGAGGGTGGCCACGCCGGCGACGGCGGCGTACGCGGCGCCCAGGAAGGCACCGACCGCCCGCACCTTCGGCGGCAGCACGAGCACCAGCGCGACCGCCACCGAGGCCGCCACGGCGGTGTGCCCGCTGGGCAGGCTGTTGCCCACCCCCGCGCGCTCCGGGTCGAGCCCGAAGTCCGGCCGGTTGAACCCGTACTTGAGCAGTTGGGTGGAGATGTTCGCCCCGGCGATCAGCAGGGTCGCGGTGATGGCCAGGGCGATCCGGCCGCGCATCAGCGCGATGAACCCGATCGTCGCGGTCGCGGCCAGCAGCGAGACCACCGACATCGCGTTGAGGAGTTTGCTTACCGGCTCCTCGATGCGGTCCTGGCCGATCCGGTTACCGGTGAGCGCGACCGTGTCGACCCACTGGCCGATCTCGGTGTGCACGGCCACCCGCCAGACGACGAAGAACGCGGCCGCCTGCACCAGGGCCAGTACGACCAACCAAACCGCCGTCCAACCCCGTGCCGTCGCCCGCATCCGCACACCGTAGCGGCCTGCGTCGGCCGCGTGCCCGGTGGCCCACCGGCCGCCAGCGGTTAGGTTGGGACGGAGGCGAGGAGGTGGCGGTGGGCGGCACACCGGAGCAGGACGCGGGCGACGCCGCGACCGGCGCGGACCAGCGCGCGGAGGTGAGTCCGGGCCCCGGTGAGCCGGCCCGGGCCGAGTCGTCGGCCGACCCACGGGAGCCAGCCCCGGCCGAGTCACCGGCCGACCCACGGGAGCCAGCCCGGGCCGAGTCGTTGGCGGATCTGCTGGGTGGTCGGGGCGGCGCGATCGACGCCACTCTGCCGCCGCTGGCGTTCGCGGTGGGCTGGCTGCTCGGCGGCGACTCGCTGGGCGCTGGGGTCGGCGCGGCGCTCGTCGTCGGCGCGCTGGTCGCCGTCGTACGGCTGCGCCGGGGTGACCGGCCGCGCTCGGTGCTGATCGGGCTGCTCGCGGTCTGCGTCGCGGCGTTGATCGCGGTGCGCACCGGCCGGGCCGAGAATTTCTTTCTGATCCAGTTGCTCTCGAACGCGGCCAGCGCCTTGGTCTGGGCGGTCAGCATCGTGGTGCGCTGGCCGCTGCTCGGGCTGCTGGTCGGCGCGGCGCTGGGCCAGCGGTCCCGGTGGCGGCGCGACCCGGCGCTGCTGCGCGGGTACGGGCGGGCCAGTTGGGTGTGGACGGCGACCTACCTGGTGCGCCTGGCGGTGTTCGTGCCGTTGTACTTCGGTGGTCAGGTGCTCGCGCTCGTCGTAGCCCGGGTCGCGCTGACCTGGCCGCTGGTCGCGGCGGCGCTGGCGGTGAGCTGGGTGGTGCTGCGTCGGTCGCTGCCGGCCGGGCACCCGGGGTTGCGTCACCCGGTCACCGCGGAGTCGGCCGCTCCGCCGACGTGACCGGCCTGCCGGCGGGCACCACGACGCCGCCGGGGACAGGTGAGAAATGGGCAAAAAAGCGGAGAGGCCGCCACGGGGGGAGCGGCCTCTCCGGTGACGTACGTTACTCCGTCAGGGTCCGCGGTGTGATCCCGAGACGACCCGAATTTCTGGGCTTTTTCGCGGCAGCCTCCAGTCCGGGCGGTGGGACGGGCCAGCCGATCCGCTGCGTTGGCCGGATGGCCGGCCCGCCCCGGCCTGACCGTGGGTGTCAGGCCGTCCGCCGGCCGGGTCCCGTCGATCCCCCGGACCCGGCCGGCCCCCGGGGGGGGGGGCGCACGCCACCCCCCCCGGGGCGCGGTCAGCCGTTCGGGAACAGGTTGCCGAAGTCGGCGTACGCCATGGCGACGTCGGCCTGAGCCCAGAACCGGTGGTAGTTGAAGCTGGGTTCGGCGCCGCCGTTCAAGTACGCCTGCACCTTGGGCCAGTCCGGGTCGTTCTTGTAGAAGGATCGGATGTCGACGAAGCTCTTGCCGGCGGCGATGGCGTCGCCGTTGGGCATCGTCCCGGTCCAGCCCGGCGGGACGTAGAGGCCCTGGCCGGTGCTGGCGTTGTAGGTGTCGTCGAAGCGCCGGTAGTCGCCGCGCTTCTCGGTGGTGGAGACGCCCTTGGCGTCACTGACGCTGTAGAGCGCGTCGAGCAGCCCCTTGGCAGTGGTCTTGGCCGCCGCGTTGCCCGACTTGGCCGCGTACGCGGTGAGGGTCCGGGCGTAGGCGGCCGCGACGCCGACGTCCTGGCCGCGAACGGTAACCTCGACGTGCAGGTTGGTGTTGGGCTGCGGGTCCGCAGGATTCCAGGTGGTCGGCTGACCGGTCCAGGCCATGTCCGACGGGATCGACCAGTTGGCGCCGACGGTGGTGTTGGCGATGGCCCACGGCACCCACTTGTCCAGCAGTGCCTTGGCCTTGGCGTTGCCAGTCTGCAGGTACAGCTCGGCGATCCGCTGCATCGACCAGGCCTGCATGCCGAACCACTGGTTGGACGGCGGGTCGTTGTAGACCGGGTCGACGTCGTAGTACATGCCGTAGAAGGTGCTGGTGCCGGCGGGCGGCTGCCCGTAGTTGCCGCCCCAGCTGTTGGTGGCGCCGCCGGCGATGCCGCCCTCGGCGGACTGCAGCCAGGTGTAGAACTCCAGTTGCCGTTCGAAACTCTTGGTCCAGTCGGCGACCGCGGTCGGCGACTGCGGCTTGAGCTCCGGGGTGTTGGTCAGCGCCCAGGCCGCGAACGGGTTCTGGTAGCCGAAGTGGTTGTGGCTGGACCCGATCCGCCAGGACCAGTTCTGGTTGGGCTCGTACGCGCCACCCCAGGCGTAATACCAGGACATCAGGTAGTGCGCGGAGTCCTTGCCGCTGCCGGCCGGGCAGGTGCTCGCCCCGACGCAGTTGCCGATCTTCTTGAAGTACTTGTCGAACATGGAGTAGCGCAGGTAGTCACCCATCTTGGCGGCCTTCGCCACGGTGGCTGCCACGTCGGCCTGCCGGCCCTGCGCCTTGGCCCAGGTCAGCGCCCAGTACGCGGCCTGCACGGCACGGGCGTCGGCGTCCGGGGCGTTGGTGTACTTCCACTGCTTGGCGGGGGCCGCGGACTCCTTGATGAACAGGTCCAGGTAGCCGTACGGGCCGCCGGCGGTGAAGGTGTCGCAGGACGGCTGCGGCACGGTCTCCCAGACCGACTCCTGGGTGCCCCGCTGGAACGTGTTGATGTACGCCGGCCGGGTGGTCTTGTCGCCGCAGCGGCCGAACTTGTACGTGTTGTCGACGTCGAGCAGCCAGTGCATGCCGTAGATGTCACCGGTGCCGTAGGTGGACTGGAGTTCACCGCGTAGCGGGTCCTGGCCGACCGGCACCGACGGCTCCAGCGCGGACGGGTACTGGCTGGGCAGGTCGTGCTCCGCGGCGTACTGCGGCGTGCCGGCGGCACCGGCGGTCGGCTGGTCCGAATGATTCGGAATAATGTATTTTTCCATCACGGTCCAGGCGTTGTTGAACGGCGCCCAGTTCTGGGTGACCCGGCCGTACTGGGCCTCCAGCCAGAGCCAGAAGCTGAACGCCTCCGACGTGGTCTCGTGCCCGTGGTCGGGCGCCTCGACGATCAGCGTCTCCACCGAGTGGTACGGCACGCCCTCGGGGCTGAAGTAGCCGGAGTTCTTGATCTTGCCGTACTGGTCGAGGAAGCGCGCGGTGTAGACGTTGTCGCCGCCCGGGGTGTCGTTGTCCACCTCGGTCGCGGTGACCGCGAGCGGTGCGTAGCCGGTGGCCGAGGCGGTGACGGTGGCGGTGCCGCCGATGGTGTCGGTGTCCTCGGCCGCCGCGACGGTGACCGTGACCCCGGTGTTCCAGTTGCTCGGGGTGAGGCTGACCGTGGCGGGTGAGACGGTGATGTCGGCGTCGCCGGTGCGGGCCAGGCTGACCGGCACGGTGCCCGTCGGGGCGGCACTGAGTGTGAGGTTGACCGTCGAGCTGCCGCCCTCGGTGACGGCGACCGCGGACGGGGTGGCGATCAGCGTCGGCCCGGAGGCGGCGGTGACGGTGAACGACTTCTCGTCGGTGGCGCTGAGGTTGGCGTTGTCGTACGCCTTGGCCTGCACCGTGTAGGCGCCGGCCGGCAGGTCCTCGAGGGTGTAGGCGTACGGGGCGGTGGTGTCGGTGTTGACCAGCAGGCCGTTGCGGTAGAACTCGACCTTGCTGATGCTGCCGTCCGGGTCGCTGGCGGTGGCGGTCAGCGGCACGTCGGCCGGCGCCTCGAACGGGCCGGCCGGCACGCTGAGCCCGACGGTCGGCGGCTGCTGTGGCGCGCCACCGCAGGTGACCCCGTTGAGGGCGAACGAGGTGGGCTTGGCGTTGGTGCCGGTGTAGGAGCCGTTGAAGCCGATGTTGACGCTGGCGCCGGTGCCGAGGTTGCCGTTCCAGGACTCGTTGACGGCGGTGACCTGGTTGCCGGTCTGGCTCCATCGTGCCGACCAGCCCTGGGTGACCCGCTGGTTGCCGGGGAAGGCGAAGGTCAGCGTCCAGCCGTTGACCGGGTCACCGAGGTTCTTGATCGTCACGTTGGCGCTGAAACCGGTGTTCCAGTCGTTGGTCGCGTAGACGACGTCGCAGGCGGGCGCGGCCTGGGCGGCGCCGGCGGGCAGGGTCACCCCGCCGACGGCGAGCGCGGCGGCGGCGATGATCGCCAGTCGACGGCGTCGTGCCAGTTGTCTCATGTGCGCGGTGTCTCCTCGGACCAGGCCGGGTTGGTCCCGGCGGGGCGCCTGCCCGCGAGGGTGGTGGTCCGCGGGGATTCGAGGCGCCGGGAAGGTGGTCACCCGGGCCCGGGCCGGGGGTACGGCGGCGCGGCCGGCACGGGGTCGGGTCGGCTGCGCTCGGGTGGCCGTGACCGGAGGTCGTGCTGCCGGTTGCCCTCGGCGGACCCGCGCTGACGCGCTCTGGCTCCTGTCGCGTTGAATCGACAGTCTGCCATGGAAGCGCTCCCACAACAAGCGCACGGCGAGCTGATTCAGTCACATGTTTCGATCTCGTTTTGGGTCTTTCACAAAGCCGTGACGGGCGTTACAGTCGCAGCATCGTCGATGGGAGCGCTTCCATCGATCGGCCCGAGAGCTGACGACGGGCCAGCCCGGACGCCGCCGTCAGCCATCGACCCGCCACACGGAGGGAGGTGGAACCACAGCCACTCGCGTGGCCCGGCTCCCGCGCGACACACACGGCAGGACCGACATCTCGCCCGTGCGTGTGCAGTTACGGTGGGGACGGGGGTTGCCCTCCCCCGTCCCCACACTAAACCCCCGTACTCGATGGGAAAAGAGGCCGACGGGACAGGCGCACCGCGCCGCCCGGTCGGCCTCGTTCGCTGTCCGGGCCCCACTCCGCCGCACCCCGCCACCCCCGACCACCACGACGGCCGGCTGACCGGGCCGACCGCCCCTGGCCTATGCTGGGAGCGCTCCCGAATGTTCGCGGCGGCCCGTATCCCCGAGGAGAATCCATGTCGATACCCACCGGGCCCGTCGGCCCGCTGCGCTTCCCCCGCGACTTCGGCTGGGGCGCGGCCACCTCCGCCTACCAGATCGAGGGCGCCGCCAAGGAGGACGGCCGCGGCGAATCGGTCTGGGACACCTTCAGCCGCACCCCCGGGCGCACCCACAACGGCGACACCGGCGACGTCGCCGCGGACCACTACCACCGCTACGCCGAAGACCTCGACCTGATGCGCGACCTCGGCCTCCGCAGCTACCGCTTCTCCATCTCCTGGCCCCGCATCCAGCCCGACGGCACGGGCGCGCCCAACCAACGCGGGCTCGACTTCTACCGCCGCCTCCTGGACGGCCTGCACGAGCGCGGCATCGCGCCGATGGCCACCCTGTTCCACTGGGACCTGCCGCAGGCGTTGCAGGACCTCGGCGGCTGGGAAGAACGGGACACCGCCCTCCGCTTCGCCGACTACGCCGACGCCGTCTTCCACGCCCTCGGCGACCGGGTGCCGGCCTGGCTGACCATCAACGAGCCCAAGACCGTCGTCCAGAACGGATACCTCGACGGCCACCACGCCCCCGGACGCCAGGACCCGGACGCCGCGTACCTGGTCGCCCACCACCTGCAACTCGCCCACGGCCTCGCGGTCCACGCGCTGCGCGCCACCGGCGGCACCGGTCGGATCGGCCCCGCGTTCAACCTGCACCCCTGCTACCCCGCCGACGACTCACCCGAGGCGGCCACGGCCGCCCAGCTCTACGACGGGTACGAGAACCGCCTCTACCTCGACTCCGTGCTCAAGGGCAGCTACCCGCAGGACGTCCTCGCCGACCTCGGCCCACAGAGCCGGATGGTCCGCGGCATCCGCGACGGCGACCTCGCCGTGATCTCCGCGCCGGTCGACCTGCTGGCCGTGCAGTACTACACGCCGATCTACGTCACCGCCGACGGCGGCACCGAACCGCGCTGGCCGACCACCGCCGCCGGATGGCAGCAGATCTACCCCGACGGGATGTACGACATCCTGACCCGGGTCACCCGCGACTATGGCCCGATCCCGCTCACCGTCACCGAGAACGGGCTGCCCACCGCGGACCTCCTGGCCGCCGACGACACCGTCGACGACGCCGGCCGGATCAGCTTCCTGCGTGACCACCTGGCCGCCGCCCACCAGGCCATCACCGCCGGGGTGCCGCTGGAGAGCTTCCACGTCTGGTCACTGCTCGACAACTTCGAGTGGAACGAGGGGTACGACCAGCGGTGGGGTCTGGTCTACGTGGACTACCCGACCCAGCGGCGGGTGCTCAAGAGCAGCGCACACTGGTACCGCTCGGTCATCGCCGACAGCGGCTTCTGACCCGACGGCCGTGCCCCGGACGGTGCGGCTCCGCTGAGCCGGTGACCGTCCGGGCACGGCCGGACACCTCAGCGGGGCAACGCCTGCTGCAACTCCGCCCGCAGCGCCGGGGTGAGCATCTCCCCCGCCTGCTTGGCCAGCCGGGCCATCTCGTAGCCCACCACGCCGATGTCCGCGTCCCCGGCCGCCAGCGTGGCCAGGATCGACCCGTCCCGCACCTGCATCACCAGGAAGTACCCCCGGCCCATCTCGACCACCGTCTGCTTGACGACGTCGCCGTCGAACATCTGGGCCGCACCCGCGGTGATACTCATCAGCCCGGAGGTCACCGCCGCGAGCTTGTCCGCGTTGTCGCGGGGCAGATGGTCGGAGAGCGCCACCAGCAGCCCGTCGGAGGAGACAACCACCGCGTGCGCCACGCCCGGCACCCGCTCCGCGAACGCGCTCACCAGCCAGCTAAGGTCCCGCGCCTCCTGGCTCAACGTCGTCACTGTCGTCGTCCCCCTTCTTCGTGCCCCCGGGACGGTGGCACGGGTATCTCGGTGGTGTCCTCAGCCTCGGCCCGCCGCACCCCGCTGTAAAGCCGCGAGAGCATGCCGCCGACCGCCGCCGGGTCCAGATCGTCGCGCGTGGACGCCGGCGCCGGCTGAGCCGGCCGGGTGACCGCCGAGAGCTGCGCCATCGGCACTCGCACCGGCAGACCCCGCTCGTTCGTACCCCCGGTCACCGGGGTGTTCGGAGGAACCGTCGGCGCCGGCCCCGCCGACCGCGTCGGCTCGGCCGGCCCCTGCCGGGACCACCAGCCGCCGCCGACAGCCGCAGCCGCCGGGGTGAGCACGTCCTCGGCCCGTACCGGCACCCCGCTGGCCTGACGCGGCCCGGCGGCCCCCGGCGAGCGCCCCGCCACGGGCAGGTCCAGCGGCACCATGGCCGGCCGCGCCGGCCCGGACGCGCCGGTCGGCCGAGTGGCGCCGGGCACCCGCTGCGCACCCGCACCCCGGGACGCCCCAGCGGCCAACATCCGGGCCGACACCGGCGGGTCCAACTCCACCGTGCCCGCCGGAGCCAGCAGCGCGGCAGGCAGCACCAGCCGGGCCACCAGGCCGTCGCGGCCGCCGTCCAGCCGCACCTGCGCACCGAGCCGGGCGGCCAGGTGACTCACCACGAACAGACCCATCCGTTCGACCGCCGCGACGTCCGCGGCCGGCGGGCTGGCCAGCACCGCGTTCGCCTCCGCCAACGCCGACGGGCTCATGCCCAGGCCCCGGTCGGCGATCTCGATCAACGCGGTCGCGGCCTCGACCCGGGCGTTGACCACCACGACGGTGTCCGGCCGGGAGAACGCGGTCGCGTTCTCCAACAGCTCCGCCAGCAGGTGCACCAGCTCACCAACGGCGTGCCCGACCAGGTAGACGTCGCCCACCGACTCGAGGCGGACCCGCTGGTACTGCTCGATCTCGGCGGCCGCGGCCAGCAGCACCGCGCCGAGGCCCACCGGCCGGTTCCACCGCCGGGTGGAGTCGGTGCCCGCCAGCACCAGCAGGCTCTCGTCGTTACGGCGCATCCGAGCGGCAAGGTGGTCGAGCTTGAACAGGTTTTCCAGCTGGTCCGGGTCGCTCTCCTCGCGTTCCAGGTCGTCCAGCAGCTCGAGCTGCCGCTCCACCAGCACCTGACTACGCCGGGCCAGGTTGACGAACATCGCGTTGACGTTACGTCGCATCAGCGCCTGCTCGACGGCGACGGAGACCGCGCTCCGGTGCACCGCCACGAACGCCTCGGCCAACTCGCCGATCTCGTCGAGCGAGCGGACCACCGCCGGCGCGACCTCGATGCCCGGCACACCGCCGGTGACGGTCCGCAGCCGGTCCAGAGCGTCCGGCAGCTCGACCTGGGCGATCCGCAGCGCCTGGCTGCGCAGCAGCCGCATCGACCGGGCAACCGACCGCCCGACGAGCAGCGAGATGAGCAGTGCGAACAGCAGCACCGCGACGATCCCGCCGACCACCAGCAGGGTGGTCCGCAACTGACCGGAACTGACGTCGTCGGCCTGGCGCACCGCGTCGTCGAGCACGCCCGCCTCGAACTGCCGCAGCAACTCCTGACGCTGCTCGCTGGCCGTCCACCACTGCTCGGCGGGCAACACCGCGGACGTCGCGGCACCGGTCGGCAGGCTCCGCTCCTCCAACCCGGTGGCCGCCTGGAACGCCGGGTCCACCGAGGTCTCGTCATAGCGGCGGATCTGCTCCGGGGTGGCCGCCACCCGGAACGCCCCGAGTGCGGTCAACTGCTGGGCCCGCAGGTCGCTCAGGAGCACCCGGTCCTCGGTGCCGTACCGGCCGGCCCGCGACGCGGCATAGAGCTGGGCGCGTACCCGGGAGGAGAGCTCCTTGACCCGGGCCAGCTGCACGTAGCGCAGCACCGCGTCGCTCAACGCCGGCCGGTCCTGACCCGGCGTCGGCTCGGCGAGCAGGTCGAGCAGCGCGTCGATCGCCCGGTGGTAGTTGCTCAGGATCGTGTCGTTGCTCAGCACCGCCGGCGGGACCGCCGGTCGGATGTCGACCACCTGCTCGTACGCCTCCAGCACCTCGGAGAACGCGACCCGCCAGGACGCGTCGGCGTCGGCCAACGGCTCGGCGGCCCGACGCAGGTCCACGATGGCCCGGTCGGTGGCCGACTGCAGCGGCTTCAGGGCGGTGGCCGCGGTGTCCCGGTCGCCACCGGAACCACCCTTGCGCAGCTCGCCCAGCTCCCCCGCGGAGCGGTCCCGCTCCTGCTGAAGCTGGTGCACCGCGCCGGTGATCTGCCGACCGATGCCGACCTGGCGGGCGAAGTCGTTGAGCGCCGCGGTCCGTCCCACCAGCGTGGTGGTCTGCACGCCGGCGAGCACGAGGAACGCCACCGACGGCACCACCAGCACGGTGGCCAGCTTGGTGCGCATCCGCCAGTCCCGTAGCCGGAACGGCGAGCGGCGCCGGTGCGGGACGACCCGAACGTCGAAGCGACGCCGACGATGGTTGGACACCGCGCCGTTCACCGGGTCGGGACCTACCGCCACCCTGCCTCCTCCGTCCCTACCGTGTCCGCCGCGGCCCGGGGAGCGGAGTCCATCCAACCAGGCTCGGGAGCGCTGTCAACGGCCCGGGCAGGGCGAAGGTTCAGGAAGGATACTGCGGGTGCGAACGTCCTGTCGTGGTCGGCAAAACCAACTCGTCCGTCCGGCCGATGTCCGCGAGCTCCGCAGCGTCACCGAAGCGGCCCAACGCCACCAACGCCGCACCGGTGGCACCGATCTCCGGATTACGCTGGTGCGACACCGGTCGCGGCGCGAGCGCGGCCGCGAACGCCTGCCGCCACCACACCGAGGCGGCCACCGCGCCGCCGCCCAGCACCACGCCGACCGGTTTGTCGATGGTGGACTCCAGCACCGCAAGATCCTCCGCGACCAGCTCGCACAGCCCCTGCATCAGACCCGCCAGGATGTCCACCGCGGTGGTGCTGAAGCTGATCCCGCGCAGCTCACCGGTGCCCGCCGGCGCCAACCCCGGTGCCCGGTCGCCACCGAAACGCGGGTCCGCCGGGCGACCACCACCCGGCGGCACCAGCGCCAACGCCGCGTCCAGCTCGGTGCCCTGGGGCAGCCGCAGCTCCCGGTCGGCCCAGGCGAACAGATTGCCGCCGCTCGAGTACGCCGCCCCGGTCACCACGTGGTCGTGGTCGACCCGGTAACGCCAGAGCCGTTCGGGCAGTCGGGGCAGCGGCTCACCGGCCGGGATGCGCTGCATCAACCGGACCGCCGCCGAGGTGCCGACGGTGACCGCGGCCCGGCTCGGGTCGGTGCAGCCCGAGCCGACGTTCGACGCCCCGCCGTCACCCACCGGCGGTGACCAGCGGGCCTCGGCGAGCTGCGGCCAACGACGGGCGTGCTCGGCCCGCAGCCGGCCGTGCCAGTCCAGCTCACCCAGGGGCGGCAGGTCCTGCGGTCGCGCCCCGGCCAGCGTCAGCGCCTCCTCGTCCCACCGCATGGTGCCGAGGTCCAGCAAGCCGGTCCCGGAAGCCTGGGAAACCGACATGGGCGCCGCGTCGAGCAGCTCACCCAGCACGTACTCGGGCAGGCCGACGAACCGGGCGATCGACGTCCCGGAGTGCTCGCGCAGCCACGGCAGCCGCATCGACCAGTAGGTGCGGTGCCACCAGCAGCCGGTGCGCTGATGGAAGCCATCCGGGTCGGTCGGGCCCGGCGCCCCGCCGACCGGCCCCGGCCGCGTGTCCAGCCAGGTGATCACCGGGCCCAACGGTGTGCCGTCACGGTCCAGCGGAAGCACCGAGTGCCACTGCGCGGAGACCGCCACCAGGTCGACGTCGCGCAGGTGCCCCGCGGCGGCCAGCTCGTCGAGGCACTCGACGAGGCAGGCGAGGTAGCCGGGACCCGACAGCGTGCCGGTGCCGTCGTCGCCGATGGCCAGACTGACCTTCCGCCGGGCCAGCGCGCCGGGCAGCGGTTGGGTGTCACCGTCCAGCACCAGCCCGCGTACCGAGGAGGTGCCCAGGTCGAGCGCGAGAATGTTCATCGCCGGTCAAGTTACCCGGTGCCGACCGCGCGGGAACCTCGGTCGGGCCGGGCGTACCGGTACGCCTGATCGGGCTACCGGCCCGGCCGTCAGCGCGTAGGGTGGACCGCATGCTCGCGCAGCCGACCCGCTGGTGGCCCGCCGACCCGGCGGCCACCCCCCGCGCGTAGCTCCATCCACGCGGCCGCCACAGAGGCGGCCGCCGGATCTCCCAGCCCGGATGGTCGCCCACTGGCGACGCCCGGCCCGACGGAGACTTCGATGACCCACCTGACCGATCTGCTCGCCGCCATCACATCCGGCGTCGACCCCGGTCCCTTCGCGCTGCTGCGCCGCGACGGCGCCGACGACCTGGAGCTGTTCACCGGCCCGGTCGGCGCGGTCGACCGACTGGCGGACATCCCACTGCCGCCGGGCACGCCCGGGCCGCGGACGCTGGCCCTGGTGCCCTACCGGCAGATCACCGAACGCGGCTTCGCCTGCCACGACGACGGCGCGCCCCTGGAGTGCCTCCAGGTTCGCGACCACCAGCGGATCGACCTGGCCGACGCCCTGGCCGCGCTGCCCGACCAGCCGGTCCACGCCGTGGACGCCGCGTTCGACGTCACCGACGAGGAGTACGCGCGGTCCGTGCAACGCGTGCTGGCCGAGGAGATCGGCCGCGGTGAAGGCGCCAACTTCGTCATCCGCCGCAGCCTGCACGCTCGGGTGCAGGGCCCGCCGCTGGTCGCCGCCCTGGCCGCGCTGCGTCGACTGCTGATCGCCGAACGGGGCGCGTACTGGACGTTCGTGGTCTACACCGGCACCCGGATCCTGGTCGGCGCCAGCCCCGAGCGGCACGTCAGCGTCGACGACGGGCTGGTGCTGATGAACCCGATCAGCGGCACCTTCCGGCACACCGGCGGCGAGCCGGACCGGGCCGCGCTGCTGCGCTTCCTCGCCGACCCCAAGGAGGTCGAGGAGCTGTACATGGTGCTCGACGAGGAGCTGAAGATGATGGCCACCGTCGCCGAGCACGGCGGCCAGGTGATCGGCCCGTACCTGAAGGAGATGTCGCACCTGGCGCACACCGAGTACCTGCTCGCCGGGCGGGGCACCCGCGACGTGCGGGAGGTGCTGCGGGAGACCATGTTCGCCCCGACCGTCACCGGCAGCCCGATGGAGAACGCCTGCCGGGTGATCGCCCGCCACGAGCGCGGCGGGCGAGGCTACTACGCGGGCGTGCTGGCCCTGCTCGGTCACGATTCGGCCGGCCGGCAGACGCTGGACGCGCCGATCCTGATCCGTACCGCCGAGATCTCCCCCACCGGGCAGCTGCGGGTGCCGGTCGGTGCCACCCTGGTCCGGCACTCGACGGCCGCCGGCGAGGTCGCCGAGACGCACGCCAAGGCCGCCGGGGTGCTGGCCGCCCTCGGCCTCGGGCCGGCGGCGCCCGCCGGCGGCCGCGGGCCGGTCGCGCGGTTGGCCGACGACCCGGCGGTACGCGAGGCGCTGGCCGCCCGCAACGCGCCGCTGGCACGGTTCTGGCTGGATCAGCGGGCACCGGACGCGCCGGGGCTCCCCGGGCTGGTCGGCCGCCGGGCGCTGATCGTGGACGCCGAGGACACCTTCACCGGGATGCTGGCCCACCAACTGGGCGCGTTGGGTCTCGCGGTCACCCTGCGGCCGTGGCACGCCAGCGGCCCGGTCGACCCCTACGACCTCGTGGTGGCCGGGCCCGGACCGGGCGACCCGGGCAGCGTGGCCGAGCCGAAGATGGTCGCGCTGCGGAGCCTGCTCGCCGGGCTGCTGGCCACCGGCCGACCGACCCTCGCGGTCTGCCTCGGTCACCAGGTGCTGGCCGGGATGCTGGGGCTGCCACCGCACCGCCGGGAGGCGCCCTACCAGGGCCTGCAACGCGAGGTGCCGCTGTTCGGCCAGGTCCGCCGGGTGGGTTTCTACTCCACGTTCACCGCCCGCGCCGAGGTCGACCGGTTGGACACCGCGTACGGGCCGGTGGAGCTGGCCCGCGACGAGCGCGACGGAGCGGTGCACGCCCTGCGCGGACGCGGCTTCGCCGGGGTGCAGTTCCACCCGGAGTCGGTGCTCAGCCCGGACGGGCTCGCCGTGCTCGCCGACCTGTTGGGTGACCTGCTGCCGGCGTCACCACCGGACGAGCTGTCGAGGCGACGGGGCATGGTCGTCCCACCGCTGGGGTAGGGCTTCATCGACCGGTGGCCGGGCGGGCCGAGAGCCCCCGTCCGCGCCACCGGTCGCCCGCCACTGTTAGCCAGCCAGGCCCTGCTTCAGCGCCGCGCCGATGTGCACCGCCCGCCGGGCGGTCAGCGCGGCGGCGCCCCGCGCCACGGTGTCCGGGGGGATCTCTCCGTTGTTGCTGGTGTGCGAGGCGCCGTACGGGTTGCCGGCGATGTACTGGCTGGTGTCGGTGTAGCCAGGGGCGACCACGATGCCACCCCAGTGGTAGAAGACGTTGAAGAGCGAGGTCAGGGTCGTCTCCTGCCCGCCGTGCACGGTCCCCGACGAGGTGAACGCGGCGTAGACCTTGTTGACCAGCGTGCCCTGGCTCCAGAGCGGGCCGGTGGTGTCGATGAACTGCTTCAGCTGGGCGGCGATCATCCCGAACCGGGTCGGCGCACCGAGGATCGTCACATCGGCCCAGGACAGGTCGTCGATCATCGCCTCGGGCACATCCTGGGTCTCCAGGGAATGCGCGTGCCAGCCGGCGTTGGACTTGATCGCCTCGTCCGGTGCCAGCTCACGCACCTTGCGCAGCCGCACATCGGCACCCGCGTCCCCGGCGGCCTCGCACGCGGCCTGCGCCAACTGGTACGTGGTGCCGGTGGCGCTGTAGTAGATCACCGCTACCTTGACCTGAGCAGCCATCAGAAGTACCCCTTTTCCGTCAGAGTCAGCTCCGGCGGCTTCCCGTTACGTACGCCGTCAAACGGCGGCCGGCCGACGCCGCCCGGGCGGCAGTCGGCGACGGGCTCAAATTTTCCGCAAGTTCCCCGACATCCCCGCCCCCCGGCCGCCGCGGACCGCGATCCTGAACCCATCCGGCGCCGGCGGGAACCTGCCGCCGCCCCGCGCCGGGAACCTGAACGGGGGATCGCGCTTCGCCAGCAACGGCGCTGGCGCAGCGCGATCAGGGGCCCACAGCCCCACGATCGAACGATCAGCGGACCAGGGCCGCCATCAGTCGCTCCAGCTCCGCCGCCGGATCAACGGTGAGCCCGGTGTGCACCGGCCCCGTCTGGATCATCGTGCTGCGCGGCGCGGCAAGCCAGTGGAAGCGCTCACCGAGGCGCATCCGGGTCGCCGGCCCGTCGCCCGCGCAGGTCCGGTTCCAGGAACCGAGCACCGCCTCCACCGCCGGCAGGTCGACGTCGGGCGCCAGCGCGCGGACCCGGTCGGCGTCCAGGTGCGTACGCGCGGCCAGGAAGTCGCGCTGCTGGCAGTAGAGCAACACCCCGACGTTGATCAGCTCGCCGCGCTCGATGCGGGGCACCAGCCGGATGACCGCGTACTCGAAGGGTTGTCTCATGCCGCGCTCCCCTGCGGCAGCCAGTCGGCGGTGCGGGCGACCCGGGCGGACAGATGCGTCAGGTACGCCTCCCGCGCCTCGTCGCCCGTGTCGAAGTCCGCGGCGGTCAGCCACGCCTCCGGCACCAGCGCCAGCACCTCGCCGAGCAGCTCCGGCGTGATCCGGGGAGCCAGCTCGGCGTCGGCCTCGGCGAGCCGGTCGGCGTACGGCGCCAGCACGTGGTCCTCGGCCCGGTAGGGCCGGTGCACGGCCGCACCGGCCCGGGGCCAGTTGTGGTGGAAGTACAGGCACGCGCCGTGGTCGATGAGCCACAGCTCCCGGTGCCAGACCAGCAGGTTCGGGTTGCGCCAGCTCCGGTCGACGTTCTCCACGTACGCGTCGAACCAGAGCACCCGCGAGGCCAGCGCCCCGTCGACGGGGTGCGCGACCGGGTCGAAGCCCAGCGCCCCCGGCAGGAAATCCATCCCCAGGTTGGCGCCGCCGCTGTTGCGCAGCAGCTCCTGCACCTCCTGGTCGGGCTCCGCCCGCCCGATCACCGGGTCGATGTCGAGCACCACCAGGGGCGGCACCCGCAGGTCCAGCCGACGGGCCAGCTCACCGCAGATCACCTCGGCGATCAGCGCCTTCGGCCCCTGCCCGGCGCCGCGGAACTTCGCCACGTACGTGCCGAGGTCGTCGGCCTCGACCACGCCGGGCAGCGAGCCACCCTCCCGCAGCGGGGTGACGTAGCGGATCGCGGTGACCTGACGGAGCACGCCGCCCACCCTACTGTGATCTCCCGCTGCGCTCGCCGAGTGTCAGTCGAGCCTGTCGCGCAGCTTGTCGACCTGGCTCTGGAGGCGGTCCACCGCACTCTCGTTGTTGACGAAGGTGGAGATGCCCGCGGCCAGTCCCAGGCCGATGAGCACCGACAGGATGCTGAGCACCAGGCCGCCGATCGACACGCCACGGCCGGTCACCCCCGGTCGGGCGGCCATCTTGAGCCCGAAGATGCCCAGGATGATCCCGATGATGCCCAGCACCAGGCCGAGCCAGAAAAGGATGGCGGTCAGCACGCTGAACAGCGCGGCCACCCCGAAGACCAGGGCGAACGTGGCGGCGGCGCTGGTCTTCCCGCCGGTGCCCGACCGTTGGCTCCGGGACCCGGCCGTTACGCCGGCACCACGGGCCGGCTCGCTTGCGGCAGTCATGAGGCTCCCCTCCGTACGCGCGGCGCGCGCACTTCCGAGCGGCAGCCTTCCCGCTGCGACGGCCGCTATGCCCTTCCGCGCAGCCGGGTCCGGGCCAGCACCGCGTCGACGGCGTCGTCGAGTGCGTCGAGCGGGGCCGGAACGCGCAGTCGCTCGAGCAGCTCGGCGGGCGAATTGAAGCGTGTGTCGGAGAGGATCCCGGATTCGTCGATGACTCTCCCGTCGCCGCACTCGGCGAGCGCGATGACGGCCGCGATGCTCACCACCTGCGAGGTCGGGTCGCGGTGCGAGTCCACCCAGACGAACAGGCCCCACTCCTCGGGATCGTCACCGGGGTCCTCGGCACCCGGCAGATACAGCATGACGGTGACCAGGGCGCCCCCGGCCACGCCGGGGATCTCGAAGAACACGTCGAGGTCATCGGTCAGCACCTCCGCGAGCGGGTCGAGTCGTGCGTCGAGCACACGGTCCGACGCCGGGCCGCTCGGTCCACCCCGGCGCCGCGCCGTGGTGGCCGCACGGGCTTCCACCGCGGGCAGGCCGTCCGGTCGGCCGAGCAGCTCGACCAACCGGACGTTCGTGAGGCGAAGCGCCTCCCGCAGCGCAAAGGGCCGTCGCACCCGAAAGTGCCATTCGATCGCCATCCCGGAACCCTAGACGTCGGTGGTCCGCCTTACCCTGGCCGAGCACCTGGACGAAGGAGCTCGATGACGCACGACGTCACCACGGCAGACGCGCTCGCGCTGCGGATGACCAGCCTGCTACTACGCCCGCACCCCAGCGCCCACGCCGGGAGCGTCGCCGAGGTGGTCGAGTGGTTCGGCGCGATGCAGGCACAGGACCTGGCCAGCGGATTGTGGTCACTGGGCGCGCGTCTGCCCGGGCAGACGGTGGCCGACGTGCAGGCGGCACTGGAACGGCGGGAGGCCCTGCGCACCTGGCCGATGCGGGGCACGGTGCACCTCGTCCCACCCGCCGACGCGCGCTGGATGCTGGAGCTGACCGGCGTCCGGTCCCTGGCCGGCGCGGCGACCCGCCGCGCGCAGCTCGAGCTGACCGACGCTGACGCCGACCGGGCGGTGGACGTGCTCGGC
Organism: Micromonospora sp. CPCC 205539; assembly: GCF_036906815.1. NCBI lineage: Bacteria > Bacillati > Actinomycetota > Actinomycetes > Micromonosporales > Micromonosporaceae > Micromonospora > Micromonospora sp. CPCC 205539. The sequence goes on from NZ_JBAKHW010000013.1 coordinate 165,410, forward strand.
GCGGCGCTGGTCGGCGGCGGCCGGCTCACCCGCGCGCAGTGCCTGGCCACCCTCCGCGCCGCCGGCCTGGGCACCGACGGTCAGCGCGGCTACCACCTGCTCTGGTATGCGAGCGTGCGCGGGGTGACCTGCCTCGCGCCGACCGTCGGCACCGAGCAGACCTTCGCGCTGCTCGACGAGTGGGCGCCCGGATCACATCGGCTCGACCGGGACGAGGCGCTGACGCTGCTCGCCCAGCGCTACGTGCGCGGGCACGGGCCGGTCACCGCCCGCGAGTTCGCCGGCTGGACCGGCCTCACCCTGACCGACGCACGGCGTGGGCTGGCCGCCGCCGGCGACGCGCTGCGCGTCGTGCGGGTCGACGGCGAGGAGATGTACGTCGACGCGGCCCTGGCCGACACACCGGCCGCCGCGGTCGACGACGTGCTGGTGCTGCCCGGCTTCGACGAGTACCTGCTGGGCTACCGGGATCGCACCCTGATGCTCGACGCCGCGCACCAGCAGGCCGTGGTCCCCGGCAACAACGGCATCTTCCAGGCCACGGTGGTCCGCGCCGGCCGCGTGGTGGCCGTGTGGAAGCGCAAGATCGGTCGGAAGGCGGTCACCGTGACGGTCCAGCCGCTGCTGCCGCTGGCCGCCCGCGATCGCGCCCGGGTGGAGCAGGCCCTGGCGCGGTACGCCGACTATCTCGAGCTGCCCCTAAGCGTCGACTGGCTCACCTGACCGTCGTGGTGCCGGCGGGCGGATCCGCCGGCACCACGTGGGTGACGCGGTCAGTCGGCGAGCGCGCCGGCGGCCCGGCCCTCGTGCAGGGTCAGGTTGCGGCCGTTGGCCGGATCGAAAAGGTGGATCTTCTCCAGGTTGAACCAGACCCGGCGCGGCTGTCCCTCGGCCACCGGGGACTCGGCCGACAGCCGGGTGACCAGGTTGCCGCCGGCTCCGGCGAAGTCGGCCGAGCCGGCGTCGGCGGCCAGCTCCTCCAACTCGGCGGCGCTGGCCCGCTCCCCCTCCACGGTGAAGTAGACGTACTTGTCCGAGCCCATCGACTCGACGATCTCCACCGGCGCCTCGAACTCCAGGCCCCGGCGGCGGGTGTCCTCGTCGATCAACTCGGCGTCCTCGAAGTGCTCGGGGCGGATACCGAGGATCAGCTCACGCGGCGCGTCGGCGGCCTCCAGCTCACGGCGCATCCGGTCACCGAGCGGCACCTCACCCAGCGCGGTGTGCAGCCCACCCTCCTGCACGGCGGCGTGCAGGAAATTCATCGACGGCGAGCCGATGAAACCCGCCACGAACAGGTTGCGCGGGTGGTCGTAGAGCTCCTGCGGCGGGCCGACCTGCTGCACCGCGCCCCCGCGCATGATCACCACCCGGTCGCCGAGGGTCATCGCCTCGGTCTGGTCGTGGGTGACGTAGACGGTGGTCGTGCCGAGCTGCTTCTGCAGACGGGACACGACCGTGCGCATCTGCACCCGCAGCTTGGCATCCAGGTTGGACAGGGGCTCGTCCATCAGGAACGCCTTCGGCTGGCGGACGATTGCCCGGCCCATCGCCACCCGCTGACGCTGCCCACCGGAGAGGTTGGCCGGCTTGCGGTCCAGCAGCGGGGCCAGCTCCAGCACCTTCGCCGCCTCGTCGACCTTCCGGTTGATGGTCTCCTTGTCGAGTTTCGCCAGCCGCAGCGGGAACGCCATGTTCTCCCGCACGGTCATGTTCGGATACAGCGCGTACGACTGGAACACCATGGCGATGTCCCGGTCCCGGGGAGCCTTGTCGTTGACCCGCTGCCCGGCAATGCGCAGTTCACCGGAGCTGATGTCCTCCAACCCGGCGATCATGTTGAGGGTGGTGGACTTTCCGCAGCCTGAGGGCCCTACCAGGATCACGAACTCGCCGTCGGCGATCTCCAGGTCGACGTCCTGCACGGCGACGGTCCCGTCCGGGAAGCTCTTGCTCACCTTGTCCAGCACGATGTCAGCCATGACTACTCACCTATCCCTTGACGGCGCCGGAGGTCAGACCGGACACGATGCGACGCTGGAAGAAGAGAACGAACAGGATGATCGGCACGGTGATCACCACGGCGGCGGCGCAGATCGCCCCGGTGGGGTCCTCGAACTGCGACGCGCCGGTGAAGAACGACAGCGCGGCCGGCACCGTACGTGACCGCTCGGTCGAGGTCAGCGAGATGGCGAACAGGAAGTCGTTCCAGCAGAAGATGAAGACCAGGATCGCCGTGGTGAACAGCCCCGGCGCGGCGAGCGGCGCGATCACCCGCCGGAACGCCTGACCCTGGGTGGCCCCGTCCATCTTCGCGGCCTTCTCCAGGTCCCACGGGATCTGCTTGAAGAACGCCGACAGCGTGTAGATCGCCAGCGGCAACGCGAAGGTGATGTACGGCAGGATCAGCCCGGGCCAGGTGTCGAAGAGGCCGAGTTGCCGCTCGATCTCGAACAGCGGCGACACCAGCGACACCTGCGGGAACATCGCGATCAGCAGGGAGACCCCGACCAGCAGGCCCTTGCCGGGGAAGTCCAGCCGACTGATCGCGTACGCCGCCATCGCGCCGAGGACCACCGCGACGAGCGTGGCGATCAGCGCGATGCCGATCGAGTTGATCAAGGCCCGGACGAACTGGTCGGTGTCGAAGATCGTCCGGTAGTTGTCCAGCGTCCATTCGCGAGGGATGAAGTTCCCGTCCGTGAGGGTGGCCGGCGTCTTGAACGACAGCGACGCGATCCACAGCACCGGGACCAGCGCGAAGACGACCACGAGGACGTCCAGGAGGCCCCAGCGCAGCCGGGCGCGGGTGGTGGTTTCGGTACCGGTGGCCATGTCAGCGCCTCTCCCCGTCGTCGCTGCCCGGGGCAGCGGTGCCGAACAGCTTCACGAAGACGAACGCGATGATCGCCACGGTGATGAAGATCAGCACCGACATCGTCGAGCCGATGCCGAGGTTCAGACCACGGATCAGGTTGTTGTAGGCGAGCATCGACACCGACGAGGTCTCGTTGCCGCCGGCGGTCAACACGAAGATGTTGTCGAAGACCCGGAACGCGTCCAGCGTGCGGAACAGCAGCGCGACCAGGATCGCCGGCTTCATCACCGGCAGCATCACCTTCGTGAACTTCTGCCAGGCGGTCGCCCCGTCGGTGGAGGCCGCCTTGAGCAGGTCCTCCGGCACCAGCGCCAGCCCGGCCATCAGCAGCAGCGCCATGAACGGAGTCGTCTTCCAGATCTCGGCGAGCATGATGATCGCCAACGAGCTGGCCCGCTCGGTGAGCGGCGCGCCGTCACTGAACAGGTCAGCCAGGTAGCCGGTGCCCGGCGTCCACGCGTACCGCCAGGAGAACGCCGCGACCACGGTGACGATCCCGTACGGAATGAGCGCCGAGGTCCGGACCAGGCCGCGCCCGACCAGCGTGCGGTGCATGATGATCGCCAGCCCCATACCGAGCACCAGCTCGACGGCCACGGTGACCACCGTGATCAGCATGGTCACCCCGAACGCCGTCCACCAGAACTCGTTGGTCAGCACGGTGACGTAGTTGTCCAGCCCGATGAACTCGCGCTGGTCGGGGAAGCGCAGGTCGAAGCGTTGCAGGGACAACCAGACCGAATAGATGATCGGGTACGCGGTCACCGCCACCATGACCAGAGCCGCCGGTGCACAGAGCAGCCAACCCAGCTTGCGTTCGGCCTTCTTGTTCTCACTCAGCGGCGGCTTGCGACGGCCGCGCTGGGCCGGCACGGTGGCACGCTGGCCGTCGGTCTCCTCCGGGATGGCGGTGGCGGCGGGCCGGGTCACGGCAGGACCCCCTTCGACTGGAGGGCGTCGGCGATGGCGTCACGCAGCTCGTCCGCGGTCTTCTGCGGACGGATCGCCGAAGGCGGCGACAGGATCGCCGACATGACGGTGGAGATGCTCTGATAGGCCGGGGTCAGCGGACGGGTCGCCGGGTCCTTCAGCTCCTCCAGGATGGTCTCCCTCATCGGGTACGCCTCGGCCATCTCCGGGTCGTCGTAGACGGCCTCGATGGTCGGCGGCACGCCGTCGTTGATGGCGGAGAACTTCTGGTGCCCGGCGTCGCGGATGCACCGGGCCGCCTCGAACGACAGCTCCGGGTGCCTGGAGTAGGAGCTGACCGCCAGGTTGACCCCGCCGATGGTGACCTTGCTGGGGGTGCCCTCGTCGATGCCGGGGATCCGGGCCCAGCCGACCTGCTTGGCCAGGTCCGGGTTCGCCTCCTGCAGGGCCGGATACACGAACGGCCAGTTCACCTGGAACGCTCCCGAGCCGGACTGGAACTCCAGCCGGACCGGATCCTCGGTGGCGTTGCTGAACGACGGCGAGGTCACGCCCGACGTGGCGAATGTCTTCAGCTGTTCCAACGCCCGGACCGTGCCGTCGTCCATCACGGCCTTGGTGCCGTCGTCGTTGAGGATCTTCCCTCCGGCGCTCTCGGCCAGGGTGTTGTAGAGGACGACCAGGCCCTCGTACTGGGCACCCATGGTGAGCACCTGGTACGGCTTGCCCTGGTCCCTGAGCTGCTGGGCCGCGCTGATCATCTGGTCCCAGGTGGTCGGCGGCTGCGGCACGAGGTCCTTGCGGTACCAGAGCAGCTGGACATTGGTGTTCTTCGGCGCCGCGTACAGCTTGTCCTCGTAGCGGGCGGTCTCCAACGGCCCGGCGAGGGTGCCCTGCTCGACCTCGGCCTTGTCCTGGCCGGTCCACTCGCGGATCCAGTCGGCGCTGGCGAACTCCTGGGTCCAGGTGACGTCCAGACCGAGCAGGTCCATGCCGGTGTCCTCGGCGGCCAGCCGGCGCACCATCTGCACCCGCTGGTCGTCGGCCTGCCGGGGCAGCACCCGGTACGCGATCTCGTACCGGGCCTGGGCCTGCGCGTTGCAGTCGTCGACGACCTTCTGCAGGTTCTGTTCGGGCGGGTAGTACAGGTTGATCGTCGGCGGGCCACCATCGTCACCGGAACCGCAGGCAGCCATGGGCGCCACCAGCGTCACCGCGGCGGCTGCCGCGACGGCGCGTACCCATGGTCGCCGTCGACGTCGGGCTTCGTCAGGGTCGTTCATCACCCCTCCCCTCGTGTCGGCCAGCAGCCGGGGAAGGCACCGTGCCCGGCGCACGGCGAATCGGTCGGGACGCTGGACCTGCGGAACGGCGGCCCGGACGTTTCGTGACCTCCACACTGCCCGAGCTGGGAAGTCGCGAAACCTGACGTCGATCCGGCCGCCGACACCGCGCCACGTCCCATCGGGTGATCGACCGACTACCCAGCGCGCGTGCGGTGGGCTAGCGTTTCCCTAGCGCCGCTGCCAGCGCGTTCGCCGCCGCCGTCGACACGCCTCCGGCCGACCCAGCCTGCCCGATCGGTTGGTAATCGCGGGAACGTCACACCGCCGCTCTTCCGGTTCGGCAGGATCGTCCCAACGAGGAGGTGCTCGTCGTGCAGGACACTCGCGCTCTCACCCTGACGTTCGAGGTGAGCGGCCTGCCGCCGGTCAAGACCGAAGCATTGTCCATCTTCGCCGCCGGCCACCGGCAGGCGACGAGGGTCCGCACCCTACTCCAGGCCGCCTGCGAGGCGTCCCAGCGCACGGGTTGGACACCGCTGCCCGGGCCGATCGAGGTCCACCTGGTGCTGCGCTGTCCGCCCGGCCACCGTACGTCCGACGCCAGCACCCTGCTCGGCGGCGTCTGCGCGGTGCTGCAGGACAAGAAGCGGGTCGCCAGCATCGGCCTGGCCCACCTCGGCGTCCTGGTGGACGTCGCCCTCTTCGCCGACGACCGGCAGATTCGCCGATTGTCGTACCAGGAGGAGCCGGCCGAGGAATTCTCGTACCAGGTGCGGATCGCCGCCGCACCGACCGTGGTTTGACCGACGTCCCCGGTGGGGTACCGCGGACGCCGACGAAGGGAGCACCACCGATGTCGGAGCCACATGTCACGCTCGACCCGCGCGGGCTCGACCCCGTGCAGCAGAAGCTGCGCGGCCCGCTGGAGGACCAGCTGACCTCGGCGCTCCAGGCGGCCATCGACCGGGTCCGCGCCGGCTACGCCGGCGAGCCGATTGAGCAGGTCTGCCAGCGACTGTTGGACGAGACCCGATCCGGGCTGCACCCCGACATCGCGGCGGGCTTCAACCCCGACATGGACGAGTTCTGCCGCGTGGCGGTCGCCATCGTCCGCGGCGGCGAGGTCTCCTGACCGGAGACCCCGCCGAGGCGCAGATCAGTAGCGGCCGAGCTGGTTGTACGGGCTGAGCACGATGCGCGGCGAGAGCGTCGGGTCCAGCCAGCTCAGCACATCGACCAGATCGGCGTGCGCGAGGGAGACGCAGCCGGCGGTCGGGTTGCCGCCGCTGGTGCTGAACTGGTGCAGGAAGATGCCGCTGCCCTTGTACGGCACCGGCGTCGGCACGGTCGGCGGCATGTTGTACGTGATGACCGCGAAGTGCGTGTAGGCGGGCACCTCCGTCCACAGCGCCTCACTGGCCCCACCCGGGTTGCTCGTGCTGTGCTGGAAGGAGTTGTACCGCGACGACGTCGGGTTCTCGTTCCACCAGTCACCACTGACGAGCCGGTGGTACGGGTACCGCACGCCCGGGTTCGCGGCGATGCCGTACATCGTCGAGCCGATCGCATAGACGCCGGTGGGCGTGCTCGGCACACCCTCCACGTGGTTGTCGCTGAACCCCTTGGACCCGATCCGGGCGTGCATCAGCGCCGAGGCCTGCTGCCAGCGATCCTGCACCCGCGTGTACGCCTCCAGGGTCGCGTACGTGGTGGTGGCGGTGGCGGTGGCGGTGGTGACGATGATGACCTGCTTCGTCTGCGCCGGCAGGGTCCGCAAACCGTGGGCCAGGTTACGGCGCCGCGGCGCCGTCGGGCGGACGGGCCGGGGCGCCGGCGTCGGGTCCCAGGCGGGCGCGGACGGGCGGGTCGCGCCCAGCGCGGGCGCCGTCGGGGCGAGCACCGCTGGCGTCACCAGGCCCGCCGCGGCACCGAACAGGACAGTTCTGCGCTTCATGCCGCCCATCCTGACAGCCGACCCCCCTCGCGGTCAGCCCCCACGCGACGTGTCACCGGCCGAGGTTCAGGGACTGCCCCACCACCAGTGCGACGAGCAGCATCGCCAGTGCGACCGTGACGGCTGTCTGTACGACGACCCGTCGACGCGCCGGGGCGTACGCCATGCCGACCGCAGCGAGGCCGCCGATGAGCAGACCGCCGAGATGCCCCTCCCAGGAGGTGAAGCCGGCCGAGAGCACCATCCAGAGTACGAACATCAGGAGCAGCCGGTTCCGGTCGAGGGGGTGGTGGTGCAGGCGCCGGGTGAGCACGAAGTAGCAGCCCGCGAGGCCGTAGATCGCGCCCGAGGCGCCGACCGCCGCCTGCCCCGGGTCGACCAGGAAACCCAGCACCGACCCGCCGAGTGCCGCGAGCAGGTAGACGGCCAGGAGACGCGCCGACCCCAACCGCTCCTCGAGGACACGACCGAGCACCCAGAGCCAGATCATGTTGAACGCGATGTGCGTGATCCCGAACCCACCCGAGCCGGGCGGCAGGTGCAGGAAGGCCGCCGTGATGAGGCGGTACCACTCACCGTGCGCGACCCCGATCGGGCGGAACCCGGCGTAGCTGTCGCCATCGTCGATGTAGCGCTGGCCGTCCGCGTCGACCAGACCCGTGCCGAGGCTGTCGAACTGGCCGAGGATCGCCGGGTGCACCAGCTCGACCAGATAGGCCAGCACGTTGAGCGTGATGAGCGCGTACGTCACTGCCGGCACGCTGACGAGCCGGCCACCGAAGACCGTACGGGCCTCCCGGACCGTACGGTTCTCGGTGCGGACGCACTCCGGGCAGCGGTGCCCGACCGGAGCTTCGCGCATGCAGTCCGGGCAGATGTATCGGTCGCAGCGGACGCACCGCAGCAACGCCTCCCGGCGGGGGTGCCGGTAGCAGGTCGTGGTCGCCTCGGCCGGAGGCGGACCGTCGCTGGTCGTGTCCATGAGTTCGGTCCCGATGTCACGGAGGGCTGCGGCGACACGGCGCCACCGGGACGGAGTACGGCCGGTGGCTGTCGAGGTGTGGCGCGCTCACTTTACGAGAAGGAGGCCCCGCCCGCGGTCCCGTGGCGGCGGGGTCAGAAGTGCCGAAGCAGATCGGGGAAGGCGGCCAGCCGCAGCACTCCCGCGTCGGTCGGATCCAGCTCGTCGTGCTCCAGCACCCAGGTGTTCTCGTTCGGGATGAACACCGCGTTCAGCCCGGCGGCCCGGGCCGGCAGGATGTCCGACTTCGGGGAGTTGCCGATCATCCAGGCATCCGTCGGGGCGAAGCCGTGCTCCCGGGCCAGCCACCGGTAGGTGTCGACGTCCTTCTCGGTGACGATGTGCGCGGCCCGGAAGTGGTGCAGCAGACCGCAGGCGTCCAGCTTGCGCTGCTGCTCCTCCCGCTCGCCCTTGGTCAGCAGCAGCAGCTCGTGCCGGCCGGCCAACTCGTCCAACGCCTCGGCCACCCCCGGCATCAGCTCCACCCGGTGCTCCACCAGCGCCAATGCCAGCCGGTCGATCTCCTGGCGTTCGGCGTCGGTGGCCGGGCGCTCGCGCAGCCGCTCCAGGCACTCCGCCAGGCTGCGCAGGAAGACCTTGCTGCCGTAGCCGTGTGTCACGGCGTTGGCCCGCTCGATGTCGTCGAGGATCGCCCGGGTCTCCACCCGGTCCAGGGTGGGGTGGTCGAGCCAGGCCAGGAAGTCGTCGATCACCCGCTCGAAGACGACGTTGTTCTCCCACAACGTGTCGTCCGCGTCGAAGATCAGCACCTGCGCCTGTCGCCGACCCGTCGCGTCGACCGTCATGCCGTCCCCTCCTCGTCCTCGGCGCCTCGAAGGCCAAGCCAGGAGGATAGCCGCGAGATCATCGCGCGGGCATCTCTATACTCGTCGATCGTCTGCCGGAGCTGCGCCTCGAGGAGCACGTGGTGATCAGGATGAAGTGGGTCGCGGGCGCGGCGATGCTGGCCTGTGCCGGCGCGCTGGCGGGCTGCGGAAGCGGTGGCGACAAGACACCGGATGCCCCGGCTGGTACGGCGACGCCCTCGGGCACCGCGACGGGCACGCCACTCGCCGCGCCGTCCCCTGGCGCACCCGCGACCGATCCGCTGCTGTCCGGTCAGCGGGAGGTCACCATCATGCGGGTGCAGGCATCCGAGGAACTGGAGCTCAGCGGTCGACTCGAGGAGGGCGGCGACACCGGCGGCCGCCAACTGTTCGTTCCGACGCCCATCGGAGGCGACCGTTACGTGATCAAGGCCTACGGCACGGCCGACGGTCACCCGGCCAACGACGACCCGTCCTGCTGGCAGGTGAACGGCCTGGACATCGAGCCCGAGCTGACCATCGAGGCCGCGGTCTGCGACGAGGACAACCCGATCCAGCGGTTCACCATCACCGCCACGGGCGACGGCACGTACGCGATCGGCAGCGAGACCCGGTCCCTGCAGCACGCCCCGGGCAACGGCCTCATCCTCAAGGAGTCGGGCAACGGGCGGCCGCCCAGCACGTTCCGGTTCGTCGACAAGGGTCCGGCCCGCCGCCCCATGTCCGGCTGACGGTCAGGGCCACCGCAGCAACCGTTCCGCGATCATCGTCTCCCGCTCGTCCTGTCCCTCGGGACGTAGCCGGCCGCCCCGGGTCAGCATCACCACACCGTGCAGCAGGCTCCAGCCCACCTCGGCCAGGGTGTCCGGGTCACGGCCCGCCGCCAGCGGGGTCAGGGCCGCCCGCAGGGCAGCGAAGACGGCCCGGGGCGCGGCCGGCACCCCATCAGCGCCGAGGGCCAGGTCGGGGGTCAGCGTCAGCATCGCGTCATATGCCGCCGGATTGGCGTACGCGAAGTCGAGGTACGCGCTCGCCATCACCTCCCACGCACGCTCGGGGACTTCGTTGTCCGCGTGCGCCGCGGTCAGCGCGGCGGCCAGGTCGGCGAAGCCGCGTACCGCGACGGCAGCGAGCACGGCCTCCTGATCGACGAAGTGCCGGTAGAGGTCGCCGACGTCCACCTCGGCCCGGTCGGCCAGCCGTCGGCCGCTGATCCCCGTCCAACCCTCTTCCTCGGCCAACTCCCTGGCGGCCGTGACGATGACGTCACGTCGGTCCCGTTCGGTGGTCCCATCGGTAGGTCCGGACACGTCCCGAAGCGTAGTGGCGGACACCGCTCGTAGCCGTGTGGTGACAGATTGGTGACTCACGTCCGATCCACCGGGTGCGCCGGGTGACGCCAAACCCGACGTTCGCTCGTTAGCTGAGGAGATGAGAGAGACGCGCCGCGAACGGCTGCTGCGTACCAAGGACAGCCTCCAGCGGGCCACCTTCCTGGAGTTGTTCCTCGACCTCGTCTTCGTCTTCGCCCTCACCCGGATCTCCGCCCGGCTGATCACCGACTTCACCGACGGTCAGCGGGGAGTGCTCGCGGGTCTCGGTCAAGCGCTGGTGCTGTTCCTGGCCCTGTGGACGGTCTGGTCGTTGACGGTCTGGTCGACCAGTTGGCTGGATCCGGAGGCGTCGATAGTCCAGGTCGTCATCGTCATGACCATGGGCGGCGCCATGACGATGGCCGTCGCGGTGCCCGACGGATTCGGCGCCCGGGCCTCCCTCTTCGCCATCACGTTCGTGACCCTGCAGATCGGCCGGGTGACGTACTTCTACCTCGCCGCACACGGCCGGCCCGACCCCCGGCAGTCCATCCGGATCCTGTTCTGGCTCGGCTTGAGCTCTCCGCTCTGGGTCGTCGGCGGGCTGACGAATCACGGCGCACTGCGCGGCTGGCTCTGGTCCATCGCCGTGCTGATCGACTACGTCGGGGCGTTCTTCGGGTGGCCCACCCCCCGACTCGGCGCGCAACGACTCGGCGTCCAGGCGATCGCGGCCGAACACCTGGCCGAGCGGTACCAACAGTTCCTCCTCATCGCGCTCGGCGAGGCGATCTTCGTCATCGGGCTCGCGTTCAGCGGCAGCACCTTCCAGGCCGAACACACGGGCGGCTTCGTCCTGGCGTTGGCGACAACCGTCCTGCTCTGGCGAATCTACTTCCACGTGGCGGGAGAGGCGCTGGATGCCGCCATCAGCCGCTCCCGGAACGCCTCTCGACTCGCCACCGACATGGCATTCGCCCACCTGACGATGATCGCCGGGATCGTCCTGACCGGCGTCGGCATGGAGTTGTTCATCGACGAGCCACTCGGGCACCTCCCGGAGGCCTGGCTCATCGCCATCCTCGGCGGCCCGGCGCTCTTCCTCGCCGGCCGGTCGGCCCTCGAGTTCCAGGTCTTCGGCAGGGTCTCCCGATCCCGGCTCCTCGGGCTGCTCGCCCTCGGGTTGCTCGCCCTCGGCCTGCTGGTGCCGGCAACCCGCCACCTGCACCCGATCATCGCCGGCGCGACCGCCGCCGCGGTGCTGCTCGGCGTGGCCGGCGCGGACGCCCGACGGTCACGCCGCCGACCAACGGAGACACCCATGCCACCGCTCTAGGTACTCCTCACTCTTTGAGCGCTGTACGGCCCTGCCGGCGCACCCGTACCGCGATCGCGAGTGCCACTGGATTCTCGCCAGCTCGATGCTGGCGGCGCGGCTGGACCATCCCGGCGCGCGATGCCGGCGATACTGTGGGCGTGGAGTACCTGTCCAGAGTGCCGCGACCGCCGCTGGACGGGCTGATCGACGACCTTTACTACCTGGAGGGTGCGCCGCCGTACGCCCGGCTGACGCTGCCGGCGAGTCCGGCGGCGTTGCTCATCGTCAACCTCGGGGCGCCGTTCCGCATCCGCGCCGGCACGGACATCGAGACGGCCGAGTACGCCGACGGCTGCGTGGTCACCATGCCCACCCACGCGTGGGAGTTCGGCTACCCACTCCAGACCCGGTCCGTCGGCGTGCACTTCAAGCCGTGGGGGCCAGCGCCGTTCCTGCCGATGCCCGCGGCCGAGCTGTGTGACCGGCCGGTGACGGTAGAGCAGGTCTGGGGCCGACCCGCCATTGCTGAGCTGCGAGAGCGGCTGGCCACGGCGGCCGGCCCGCACGAGATGCTGACGCTGCTCGAGGAGGAGCTGATGCGACGGCTGTGCGAGACCGCCGGCCTGGGGCTGGTCCGCCACGCGAGCAGCGTCATCGCGGCGACCAGCGGGGCGGTGGCGATCGGCGACCTGAGGGTGGCAGCCGGTGTCAGCAGCACTCATCTGGCACAACGGTTCAAGGAGCTCATCGGCGTCACACCGAAGCGGCTGGCCCGCACCCACCGCTTCGCCGCCACCTTGCTCGCGATCGACTTCGCCGAGCCGATCGACTGGGGCGACGTCGCCGGTGGCGCGGGCTACTTCGACCAGGCCCACTTCGGCCACGAGTTTCGGGCGTTCACCGGGCTCACGCCGACCCGGTACGTCGAAGTCCGCCGGCGGTTCCTGCGCGACCATCCCGGCCACGTGCTGGACGGCTGGCCGTTGCCAACCGATTGATTTCGTACAAGAGCGACAGCCCACGACACGCTAACTTGAGCTCACCCCAGAGCAGAGGAGAGGGTCCGTGGGCAAGGTGGTCATGTACAGCTCGGTGTCGGTGGACGGCTTCATCGCGGACGAGAAGGATCAGCCCGGACCGCTGTTCGACTGGTTGTCCAGCGGTGACGTCCCGTTGGACGAGAGCGGCGTGGTGAAGGTGTCGCAGACGTCCTACGACTACACCCGGCCGTACTGGGACCAGATCGGGGTGACGATCGCCGGCCGCCACGTCTTCGACCTGACGGACGGCTGGGACGGGAAACCTCCGAGTGGGATCGACCACGTGGTCGTCGTGACACACCGGCCGGCGCCCGAGGGCTGGGACCCGCAGGCGCCGTTTCACTTCGTCGACGGCGTCGAGGCAGCCGTGGCCAAGGCGCAGGAGCTTGCGGGTGACCGCATCGTCGAGGTCGCCGCTGGCGACGTCGGTGGCCAGGTGCTCGCCGCGGGCCTGGTCGACGAGGTGCGCATGGACGTCGTACCCGTCGTGCTCGGGTCCGGCAAGCGCTACTTCGGGTCGGTCCACGCGCAGCACCTGTTGGAGGATCCTGACGTGATGCTCCAGGGCGACCGGGTGCTTCACCTGCGCTATCAGGTGCGCCGTCGACCGATCTGAGTGGGCACGCGTAGAAGGCCACTGCGATGGGCCGTTCGCCCGACGCTCACGCTCGACCCGGCGTATCGGCGACGTGAAATCGGGGGCGTCGGCCGTCTACAGCGCGTGAAGATCCTTGTCCGGGCCCACCGCCTTGGGATGTGCTGGTCGACGTCGGGGTGAAGGACCACCCCGAGCGAGGTGGGAAGGACGACGGTGGCCAGGTCCAAGCGACGCAGACCAGCGAGCGGGTACGAACCAGGCGGCTGCGTGTTGGCGACGGGCGTGGCCCCGCCAGCACGTGAGCGTCCCCGCATCCAGGGCTGCGTACGCCCGTAGCCCCGGCCGCTCCCACCGCGCCGCGCGGCGGGTCCGGGCCGGTTCGAGCCGGCCCGCCGCGCCCCTCAGCCAGAATGCTCGCGTGCACGTCAGAGTTGCGGGAGAGCAGGACTTTCCGGGTCTTCTTGGCTTGGCCGCCCAGGTCGAGCACTGGTTCGGCCCGATGGTCGAGGATCGCGGCTTCCAAGACGCGGTACGCAAGCACATTCGACGGTCCACGGCGCTCGTCGCCGCCACCCCGGGGCCGGATCTTCTGGGTGGCCTGCTGTTCGCGGTGAAGGCTCCGACCTACCACGTCCACTGGTTGGTCGTCGCCGAACAGGCACGAGGAAAGGGCGTCCGGCGCGCGCTGATGGCGGACGCAATGCGACGATTTGTGCCAGGCCCAGGCATCGTCGAGGTGGTGACCTTCGGGGCGGATCACCCCGGTGCCTCCGCGAGCGGTGCACGTGTCTTCTACGAGCGCCTTGGCTTCTCCCCCGGCGAGGTAACCGATCCGGGTCCGGATGGCGGTTCACGCCAGGTCTACCGCTTGGCTCTGCGCAAGTCCTCGACCAGCTAACGCAGCGCTATCGCAGCGGTATCGCAGCGCCGCACCTCATGGTGGTGACCAGCAAGTTCCTACCACCAGGGAGGTCTGATGACGCGAGTCATGAACCGGCTGGGTGACCGGATGCTCGGTCTGCTCATCCAGCGCAGCGAAGCGGGGGCCTGCGTGCCCGAACAGGGGCAATCCTGCGGCTGTATCGGCAACGAAGCCAAGGCTTGGTGCATTGGCAACCAAACGCTCAGGGTCCCGCAGTACATCATGAAGATCTCGTGCAATGGACCGTGCTATTGGACCACCACCAGGTGCGGAACCGTCGACGTGTTCCGTTCCTACTGCTGACACGTCACGGCGGGTGGGCGCCATCGGGAGCCCACCCGTCCCGTCGAAGGGCTGGCCGTGGCTAACGTGCTGTTGATGTGTCGAGTCCTGCTGCTGCTGGTTTTCCTTGCGGCGGTCGTGGGCAAAGGCAGGCCGACTGCCTTTGCTCAGTTTGCTCGGTCAATGCGCGAATACGATTGGATCCCGAAGAGGCTCCACACGCCGGTCGCGTACGTCGTCGTGCTGGGTGAGGGTGCGATCGTCCTTCTGCTTCTCCTGCCACGATGGACCTGGCTTGGGCTCGCACTAGCCATGGCCATGACCTCAGCGTTCACGGCCGCGACCGCCGTATCGCTCGTGCAGGGACGGCACCGGACCTGTCAGTGCTTCGGCATGAGCGGGACCATGCCGCAGGGCGCACCGCACCTGGTGCGCGACCTTCTCCTCATCGTCGTAGCCGGAGTCGGGGTCGCAGGTTGGATTAATGCGGCACCTGGGGGCAGTTTCTCTCACCCCGGTGCCGTCGCCGCCATAGCCGTCGCGGTAATCGGGGGGTTGGCTGTGGTGCGTATGGAAGACCTCATCTTTCTCACGACCCGCGTCCCGCGGGTCCATCAAGGGATCGGAGGCAGGTCGTGATTAACACTCTGCTGGCGTGCGTGGTTGTGCTGGCCGCGATCACTATTCTCAACCTGACACTGTGCTTCGCAATCATCCGAAGCCTGCGCGGGGCGACGCCCCACGAGGATCCTCCGGAGCTCGACCTGCCCGCGATCGGCACACGGATAGGCGACTTTCTCGCCCGTGACATCGACGGTGCGACTGCTTCGACTTCGGACCTGGCCGGACAATCAACAGTTGTCGGCTTCGTGATGCCCGGCTGTGGTCCCTGCCGAAATCTCGTCGACGCTGCTCGGGACGGCCGGTTCCCCTCGGGCACCTCTGCCTTGTTCTTCGTCCGCGCCGGGATCCCCGCCACAGATGAGGCCCAATACCTCGTCGACAATCTGCGGAGCGTTGCCCGAGTGGTCGTGATGTCCGGGGACCTCGATGAGGCCGTCAACGGCGCGTTCGGCGGAATCACGGGCTACCCCACGCTCCTGCGGGTGGACGACGGGGTCGTCACCTCCGTAGGGAGAGAATTTGACGCGGTCAACGGGGCGCAGCGCGAGCCGCTCCTGACCCAGTCACTCACGTGAAGAGCGGTGACGTGCCGCCCGACGAATCATCCTCTGGTCGCCAGCACATTCAGCTCAGATTGGCAGCCAAGGCCCTAGCGCTGGGTTGGCGGGCGGCGCGCACCGAGACCCTCATCCTCTTGGCACTCACCTGCGCCTCGGCGGCACTGCCCGGCGCCGCAGCCTGGCTGGGCAAGCTTCTCCTGGACGAACTGGCGTCGGGCGGTGCCGCCAACATGAGTCGGGTGACCCTCCTGGTGGTGTGGGCAGGCGGAATAGCGGTGGCGATAGCAGCGCTCGGGCACCTGTCGGGGCTGGTTGAACTCAAGCAACGGCACGCCACATCGCTTCAGGTCACCGACCAGTTGTATCGCCGGGTGAATGCCATCGCCGGACTTCAGCATTTTGAGGATCCATCGTTCCTCGACCGCCTGAGGCTGGCCGAGCAGGGCGCTCAGGGTGCTCCTGGCGAGATCGCCGGCTTCGCGCGGGAGACCGTGCGATCTGTTGTCACGCTGGCGGCGTACATCGGAGTGCTGACAGTTCTCTGGGCGCCGATGGCACCCCTGCTCGTCGTGGTTGCGGTGCCCGCAACCCTGGTGCATCTCCACATCGCCCGCCTCGAGGTACGGGCGGCCGAGCAGGCGACCACCAGCCATCGGCGTCGCGCGTTCTTTGCCGCCATGCTCACGGACACACGAGCGGCCAAGGAGATCCGCCTCTTTGGGCTCGGTCGGCTGTTTCACGGCCGCATGATCCACCTGCAGCGGGACGCAGCGAACCTCGAATTGCAGGTGGCGAGGCGAACGACTGTCGCGCAGACTCTCCTCGCCTCTCTTGGCGCAGCCGTAATCGGCCTGGGTGGCCTTGTCGTGGCCCGCGGGGTGCTGACCGGCCACCTGACGATCGGCGACTTGAGCCTGTTCGGCGCCGCCGTCGCGGGTGTCCAGGGTGCGCTGTTCGGCATCGTCCTCAAAATAGGACAGCTCTCTGCAGCATTGTCCCTGTTCGGGTCCTTCGTCGCCGTGCTCGAGACGCCACCGGACCTACCGAGCGGTCGGCGAGAGGTGCCGCCCCTGCGTAATAGCATCGAGTTCCGGGATGTCTGGTTCCGATACGGCACCGGTCCTTGGGTGCTGAAGGGCTTCACGCTCGCCGTGCCGCATGGCGCCTCGGCGGGACTCGTGGGTGCGAATGGCGCCGGAAAGAGCACCATAACGAAGTTGCTCTGCCGGTTGTACGATCCCGAGCGCGGCCAGATCCTCTGGGACGGCGTCGACATCAGCGAGTTCGACATCGAACACCTACGGAGTCGGATCCAAGCCACGTTTCAGGACCACATGAATTTCGAACTCACTGCCGCGGAGAACATCGGGATCGGTGACATCGGCCGTATCGACGACCGCAGCCGGATCCAGCAGGTCGCCGAGATGGCCCAAATTCACCACATGATCTCGACGCTCCCCCGGCAATATGACGCCCTGCTGAGCCGAGCGTTCTTTGACGATGAGACCGGGGAACGCGGAGTGCTTCTCTCTGGTGGGCAGTGGCAACGCGTCGCGCTCGCCAGATCGCTGATGAGAGAGGACGCCGACCTGCTGATACTCGATGAACCGAACGCGGGCCTCGACGTCGTCGCCGAGCACGAGATTCACGCGACGTTGCACCACCGCCGACGCGGTCGGACCAGCCTCCTCGTGTCCCATCGTCTGGCAGCGCTGCGGGACGCCGACCTGATCGCCGTGTTGGTGGACGGCCGTATCGCGGAGCATGGGAACCACGACGCACTCATGGCCGCCGACGGTGAGTACGCAGGCCTGTTTCGGCTACAGGCTGCGGGCTACCAAGATGAACGGGTCGGCACATGACCTATCTCGCGGCCGCTGCCTTCCTGCTCACCGCCGTGTTGACAGCAGTCGGCGTCCGCCTCGTTCGCCAACGTTTCCACATGATCGTCGTACGAGGAAGCAGTATGAACCCGACCCTCCAAGACCAGGACATCGTGCTCGTGCGGGTCCGGCGCCAGCCACGCCTCGGCGACGTGATCGTCTTCCGAATGCCGGACGAGCATGTTGACGACGACCTGTCCTGGATGATCAAACGTGTCAATGCCGGACCGGGCGACCGGATACCGGCCGAGGAACGACGCATTCTTGCCGGGTCCACGGTGGCGAGTGGTTGCCTCCTGGTCCGAGGTGACAACGCCGAGAGCCGCGACTCACGGCACTTCGGATATGTGCCGATCGACAGCGTGCTAGGTGTGGTGGTGCGACGAATGTCCTTCCGTGAGCGAAGCGCCACCCCGCTCAGGTCACGGTGGTGAGCTTCTCGCGTATCCGCCCCGACTCGTCGTTGCCCAACTCGTCGAGGAGGTCCGCGGCCCTCTTCCACGCGTCGCGTGCGGCATGGATGGTCCCCGCCTCGTGGTGGACATCGCCAAGGCGATCGAGGATCACCGTCTGTCCGTACCGGTCACCGAGGGACTGACACAGTGCGAGGGCGTGGGTGTAGTGCTGCACGGCTTGAGGGTGCTCACCGAGATGGTGGTGGGCGTAGCCGAGGCTCTCGGACGCCGAGGCTTCACCATGCTGGTCGCCGTTGCGCTGGTGCAGAACGAGCGCCTCGCTCAGGTAGTCGCGGGAACGTTCGTAGTCGCCCTGTCGCGCCCAGGACCAGCCAACGGCTGCGAGCGAGTGTGCCTCCTTGTGCGCGTTGCCGATGGCGCGGTACAACATGAGCGCCTGCTCCGCATGGTGGGATGCCTCCGCATAGCGCTGCTGGGTGTCCCGCAGCCAGCTCAGATCCAGATGGACATGCGCCTGGCCGGACGGGTCACCCAACTGGTCGAAGCACTGCAGCGACGCCGCGAACGCCTCGTCAGCCTCGCCGAGGCGCCCGATGCGGATATAGGCGCGGCCCAGCCCGCGATGGCTCTGCGCGCGCCCCTGTTGGTCGGCGATCCGGGTCGCCGACCGCTGCGCGAGCTGCTGCGTGTGCGCCCAGTCCCGCCAATGGCCCTGCCAGTCGAAGAAGTCCCCCATCGACCACGCCAACCGCCAGGCGTACTCCTCTATGCCGGCCTGCTCGGCTGCCAGCTCCACCAGCGCGAGCAGAACGCGATGCTCGGTGGTGAACCACCTCAATGCCTGCTCCCGAGTCGTGACCTGCTCCAGGGCGACGTCGGTCGCCGGATCGGGCACCGTGATGGGATCGCGGTGCGGCGTCAACAGAAGCGCCGCGCTGCACGCGGTCTGCAAAAGGTGGTCGAGCATCCGGCGGAGCGCAGACCGCCGCTCGACGGCGTTGAGGGATGCCTCGGACAGCTCCCGTGCGTACGCGTGGAGCAGGTCGTGGTGGGCGTACCGACCAGGACCGACCTCGACGAGCAGATGGGCTCGGGTCAGCTCACCAAGCATCATGCGGACACGTACTGCCGACACCCCGGCGAGACTGGCGGCGGCGTGCTCGGCGAAGTCAGGACCCGGGTGCAGGCCGAGGAGTCTGAACAGGCTCGCCGCCTCGCCGCTCACGGCGCCCAGAGACCAGGAGAAGACCGCCCGCACGTTGGTGGTCGCGTCGCCGCCGTCAAGCTGGTCGAGGCCGCCTCCGGCCAGGCGCATATGGTCCGCGAGCGTGTCGAGCGTGGCGGCCGGGTGCATCGCCGCGCGCGCCGCGACGATGGCCAGGGCGAGCGGCAGGCGCGCACAATGGGTAATGAGAGTGTCGATGGCTGCCGGTTCGGCCGCTACCCGGCTGCCGCCGATACGCTGCGCCAACATGTACCGCGCGTCGGCTCGGCTGAACAGGTCCAGTTGCACCGCATGAGCGCCTTCCACTGCGACCAGACCGGTGAGCTGCGTCCGGCTGGACACCAGGACCAGGCAACCGGGCGACCCCGGCAACAGTGGGCGGACCTGTTCAGCGTCGCGGGCATTGTCGAGCACCACGAGCACTCGGCGACCCGCGAGCAGGCTGCGGTAGAGCCCGGCCTGGGCAGCAGGTTCGACAGGGATGCGATGGGGAGCCACCTCGAACGCGTCGAGAAAACCCCGCAGTGCCTCGGCCGGATGCGCCGCCGTACCACTTGGGTCGAAGCCCCGAAGATTGACGTAGAGCTGCCCGTCGGGGAAATGGTCAGCGACGTGATGCGCCCAGTGCACCGCGAGGGCTGTCTTGCCGACGCCCGGAGTCCCGGAGATGGCCACGATGGTGACGGCGGCAGATCCGTGATGGCTGGCCAACACCGCGTCGAGGCGCTCGAGTTCCGCGTCGCGCCCAACGAATCCACGGGTCGCGGCGGGAAGCTGGGCAGGAGTCGGGCCCGCCGGTGGCGCTTCGGGAGCGGTCGCCACCAGCTCCGGGTCGTCGACAAGCACCCGTTGCCGTAGTCGCTGCAGATCGGCGCCGGGGTCCAGGCCGTACTGGTCGGCCAGAAAGCTGGCACCCTCGGTGTACGCGCGAAGCGCATCGGCCTTCCTGCCAGCGCGGTGCAGTGCCACCATCAGCAGGCCCCGGAGGCCCTCGTGCAGCGGGTCCGCGGCGACGAGTCCCATCAACTCAGTCACCATTGCCTGCTGGTCGCCGCCGGCCAACCTGGTGGTCGCCCACTCCACCAGCACCGTTCGCCGCAGTTCATTGAGGCGCGTCGCCTCGCCCTTTACCAACGTCGAATCGATGCCCTCGAACGCGGGCCCGCGCCACAGGCCCAGCGCCGCCTCGTAGAGCACTGATGCGTCAGCGTGGGCTGCCCGTTCGGCTGCCGCCCGACCGAGCCGTACCTGGCTCTCGAACTGGGCCGCATCGTAATTGTCGTCGTCGATCTGCAGGAGGTAGCCCGTGGAGTGGGTCACCACCACGGCGCGGTCGTTGAGAGCCCGGCGCAGCGACGAGATCAGCGCCTGCACCCGATTCCGGGCCGAAGCTGGTGGGTGCTCACCCCACAGCCCTTCAATCAGTCGGTCGATCGACACGACTCGGTTCGCATGAGCTGCCAGGTTCGCTATCAGGCTCTGCTCCAGGCGCCCAAGGCCGACCACGGAACCCGATGTGACTATCTCGATCGGGCCGAGGACACACACGGCGGGCATTGCGGCGTTCTCCACGTTCGCTCCCTCCGGCTGCCGACCCGACTCGAGCAGATTCCTGCCCGGGGCGGAATGCACGTTCCACGTAGGAGAGTGGGCTCAGCGGCATGCTCGCACCTGCCCGACGTGCCGACAACCGCCGTTCGCAGCGGAGCCGGTGGAGGATCGTTCAGGCTGACCGCGATGCTGACCCAGGCGACCCGGATGTGGGGCTGAGCAACGCCACGACATCCGCTGGCAGCGGGTCGCCCACGAAGCGCGTACCGCTGGCCACCGCGCCCTCGAAGGCGAACCTGGCCCCCGCGTCGAGTGCGCAGCCGGTGAGCGTCACCCGGCCGCCGGTCAGCTGCGCTCCCCGCAGGTCGATCGTCCCGCCGACGACCCGGCACCGGGTGAGGTTGAGACTGGTGCCGTCGCTCAGGTGGATGCCGGGCAGCGGAATTCCGTCGAGCACCGCACCACTCAGGTTGAACGCGCAGCCGTTCCAGTCCGGCAGCGGCCCGGGCGCGAGGTGGGCCTGGATGGTGCCGAGGATGCCCTGGCGGATTTCCCGCTCGCCCGCCGTCCAGCCGGGCGCGGAGGGGTCCGGCTCGTAGGGCAGCCGCAGGTAGGCGCAGAGGACGCTCACGCAGATCTGGCGCAACTCCTGGCTCGGCGCGTCGTCGGCGAGACCGCTCACGGCGTAGACCGCGGCGGCCCGGGCGGCCGGCCGTTCGTGGCCGAGCTGGGTCGTTGCGCTGCCGAAGCGCTCGTTGAACAGGCGGGTGTCGTCGCGGCGGGCGGCGGCACGGGACCGCTCGTTCTCCTCCTCGACGACCGCCTGCCGCCGGTAGGCCACGACCAACGCGACCACCCCACCGACCCCGGCCACGACCGCGAGTGCCAGCTTCACCAGCTCCAACTGGTTCGAGACGGTGTACGCCGCGCCGCGCGGGAGCCGGGGCGAACCGACGGCGAGCCACAGCGCCGTTGCCGCCAGAACGAACACGATCGCGCCGGCGAGCAGCACGACGGCGACGTGCCGGCCAAGCGACGCCGGGCGACGCAACCAGATCCTTCGATCCATGAAGTGCAGCGTAGGGGGCCTCACCAAGCGCAACCGGTCAACCCATGAGCGGCGGACAGCGCTACGGAACCAACAACTCCGTGCGGTACTCGGCGGCCAACGCGGCCGCGCGCTGCTTGCGTACCTCCTGCTCGTCGGCGCTCAGCGACGGCGGCGGCGCGGTGGGACCGTCGACCGGGTCGCCCACCCGCAGGAAGTAGTCGTCCTGGCCAGCCGGTGTGCACATGCACAGCAGCCGGGCCGGCTGGTCGAAGGTATTACGGAAGAAGTGCGGTGCGTTGGCCGGGATGTTGACCGTCTCCCCCGCCCGCGCGACGGTCGTCTCCTCCCGGAAGGTGAACTCCACCGCACCCTCCAGCACCGAGAACATCTCCTCGAAGTCGTGCCGGTGCGGCGGCGGACCGCCGCCCGGCGGCACCCGCATGTCGATCAGGCAGTACCGCCCGGCCGTGTCACCCCCACCAACGAGGATCGTGTACGTCCCGCCGGCGATCGAGAGGTGCGGCAGGCGGGCGTCGTCGGGCGTGACATGTACGAGCGCACGCTTCGGATCGTCTGCGGGAATCGCGGAGGCGGTCATGCTGCGCTCCTACCCGACCGCGCGACGTCCATGCACCCCCCACCACATGATCGGCCTGCTCGGTGTCGTAGCGCGCTCACGCCCGCGCTCACACCGGCGGGTCAGCGGCGCAACGTGAGGATCAGGTCGGCGACCAGCGCCGTCCAGCCGGTCTGGTGCCAGGCGCCCAGCCCGGCGCCGTTGTCGCCGTGGAAGTACTCCGGGAAGGCGATCAGGTCCCGCCAGTCGGGGTGGGTCTGGAAGATCCGGCACGCGCCGTAGATCGGTCGCCGGCCCCAGTCGTCCTGGGTGAAGAGCGAGATCAACCGGGCGGAGAGGTCGTCGGCGATCTCGTCCAGCGTCAGCTTGACCCCGGAGCGGGTCGGGTACTCCACCTGGAGGTCGTCGCCGAAGAACGCCGCGTAGTCGCGCAGGGCGCTGATCAGCAGGAAGTTGGTCGGCATCCAGATCGGGCCCCGCCAGTTCGAGTTGCCACCGAACAGCCCGCTGGTCGACTCGGCCGGCTCGTAGCCGACGGAGAAATCCTGCCCGCCAAGAGTCACCGAGAACGGCTTGTCCAGGTGGGCGCGGGACAGCGTACGCAGGCCGAAGTCGGAGAGGAACTCGTCGGGGTCCAGCATCCGGGCCAGGAGCCGGACCACCTGCTCCGGACCGACCATGGACAGCAGCCGCTGCTGCCGCCCGTCCGGGCCCAGCCGGCGGGTGCCGATCACCTGGGCGTACTCGGGGCGGTTGGTGAGGAACCACCGCAGCCGCGCCCCCAGCTCGGGCAGCCGGTGCAGGGTCTTCGCGGTCAGCCGGGTGGTGGCGGCCAGCGGCAGCAGCCCGACCACCGAGCGGACCTTCAGCGGCACCTTCGAGCCGTCGGCGAGGCGCAGCACGTCGTAGAAGAAGGCGTCCTCGTCGTCCCACAGACCCTGCTCGTACGCGGCGGCGGCGATGTACGCGAAGTGCTCGAAGAACTTGGTGGCCGTGTCCACCCAGGTGCGGTCGTGCTCGGCCAGCACGATCGCCATGTCCAGCAGGTTGAGGGCGTACATCGCCATCCAGCCGGTGCCGTCGGACTGCTCCAGCACACCGGCCACCGGCAGCGCCGCCGACCGGTCGAACGGCCCGACGTTGTCCAGCCCGAGGAAGCCGCCCTCGAAGACGTTGTTGCCCCCGGTGTCCTTGCGGTTGACCCACCAGGTGAAGTTGAGCAGCAGCTTGTGCATCACCCGGGCGAGGAACTCGTAGTCCCGGCCGCCGTCGATCTCGAACACCTTGAGCGCCGCCCACGCGTGCACGGGCGGATTCACGTCACCGAACGCCCACTCGTACGCCGGGATCTGCCCGTTGGGGTGCAGATACCACTCCCGCAACAGCAGCAGCAACTGCTCCTTGGCGAAGCCCGGGTCGACGCGCGCGATGCTCACACAGTGGAAGGCCAGGTCCCAGGCGGCGTA
This sequence comes from Micromonospora sp. CPCC 205539, assembly GCF_036906815.1. Classification (NCBI taxonomy): domain Bacteria; kingdom Bacillati; phylum Actinomycetota; class Actinomycetes; order Micromonosporales; family Micromonosporaceae; genus Micromonospora; species Micromonospora sp. CPCC 205539. Next base: position 189,132 of record NZ_JBAKHW010000013.1, read on the forward strand.
CCAGGGGTACTCCCACGGGTCGGGCATGGAGATGACGTCGAAGCTGGTCATGTGCCACCAGGCGCTGTTCCGCCCCTGCCGGCGACCGGCCGGCGGCGGCGTGGAGCCCGGATCGCCCTCGAGCCAGCGTTTGACATCGAAGTGGTAGAACTGCTTGCCCCACATCAGCCCGGCGATGGCCTGCCGGGCCACCAGCGCCTCGTCGGGGCTGGCGGCCGCCGGGATCACGCCCGCGAAGAACCGGTTCGCCTCGGCCCGCCGCGCCCACACCACCGCCTCGAAGTCGTTGCCCAACTCCGCCCGGGGCGGCGGGGCGGCGGCCGGCGGCGGCGCGGTACGGGTCAGCCGCAGCCGGATCTGACGCTGCCCGCCGGCCGGCACGTCGAGCACGTAGTGCAACGCGCCCTTGGTGCCCTCCCCCGCCGGGTTGACCGTGGCCGCGCCGTTGACCACGTGATCGTTGATGCCGTCCTTCGGGTACCGGGACCGGCCGGGCAGCCCCCAGAGCCGCTCGGCGTTGGTGTCGTTGTCACAGAGCAGCGGCACCGGGTCGCCGTCGCCCTCCAGCAGCAGTTGGCCCAGCACCCAGTGCTCGCCGACCAGCCGGGAGCCCTCGCCGACCAGCCGCGGTATGCGGTCACCGCCGGGCAGCCCCCACGACCAGGTGTTGCGGAACCACAGGCTGGGCAGCACGTGCAGGGTGGCGGCCCGGTCGCCCCGGTTGGCCACGGTCACCACCATGCACAGGTCGGTGGGGGACGCCTTGGCGTAGTCGACGGTCACCGCCCAGTACCGGTCGTCGTCGAAGATCCCGGTGTCCACCAGCTCGTACTCGGTGTCGTCCCGGGCGCGCAGCGCGTTCACCGCGACCAACTCGTCGTACGGGAAGGCGGCCTGCGGGTAGTGGTAACGCCAGCGCATCCAGGAGTGGGTCGGGGTCGAATCCTCGTACCACCAGTACTCCTTCGCGTCCTCGCCGTGGTTGCCGGTGTCGCCGCCGAGGCCGAACATCCGCTCCTTGAGGATCGGATCCTTGCCGTTCCACAGCGCGAGGGCGAAGGCGAAGGTCTGCCGGTCGTCGCAGACGCCCGCCATCCCGTCTTCGTTCCACCGGTAGGCTCTGGACCGCGCGTGGTCATGCGGGAAGTAGTCCCAGGCCGTACCGTGCTCGCTGTAGTCCTCCCGCACCGTCCCCCACGCCCGTTCGGACAGATAGGGACCCCATGCGCGCCAGTCCTGCTCCCCCGAGTCGGCCTGGGCGAGCCGGAGCCGCTCGGCGTCGGGTGGCGAGGCGTCGGAGGACGAACGGTCAGTGATCACGTGCACATCTTTGACGTCGCCGCGGTACTTGACCACAGCGGCCATTCTCGTCGTGGCGTGTTACACCCCGCCGCCGGTGGAGGAAAGTTGATCGACATTCGCTTCGGCCCGCAGGTCTGCGGCGACCTGACCAGCGCGGCAAGCCGGGAGTGGCTGGTGCCCGACGGCGTCGGCGGGTACGCGATGGGCACCGTCGGTGGGCTGCGGACCCGCCGCTACCACGGTCTGCTCGTGGTGCCCGGCGAAACCCCGGCGTCCCGTCGGGTGGGACTGGCCAGCCTCGACCCGGCGGTCACCCTGCCCTCCGGCGCGCGGGTCCGACTCGGCGCGCACGAGTGGTCCTCCGGCGACGTCGACCCGCGCGGCTTCGAGTTGCTGGAGCGCTTCGAGCTGGTCGACGGGCTGCCCCGGTGGCGGTGGCGCATCGGCGCCGTGGTGATCGAGCGGGAGGTCGCGATGCTGCCCGGCCGGTCCGCCGTGGCCGTGGTGCACCGGCTGGTGGCCGGCGGGCCGGTCCGGCTGGAGCTGGCCGCCGCCTGCACGTGGCGCGACGCGCACGGCGAACGGCGGGCCGACGGCCCGACGCCGCAGGTCGAGCCGGTGGCCGACGGCGCGGTGATCGAGGGCACCTACCGGATCGCCGGCCCGGGCTGGGTGCCGGAGGGGCAGTGGTGGCTGGGCGTGCACCACCGCGAGGAGGCCACCCGGGGCCTGCACGCCGACGAGGACCTCTGGTACGCGGGACGCTTCGTCGGCGAGCTGGAACGCCCCGGCGACACGGTGTCGGTGCGGGCCTGGGCCGGCCGGCTCGACGAGGAGCCGCCGCCGGCCGCGGACATCGTGGCGACGGCCCGGCGACGCAACCGCGAGGTGGTGACGGCGGCGAAGCCGGCGGACGCGGTGGAGGCGACGCTGGTGCTGGCGGCGGACGCGTTCGTGGTGCGCCCCGGCGGCAGGGCGGTCGACGTGGTGGCCGGTTACCCGTGGTTCGGCGCCTGGTCGCGGGACACGATGATCTCGTACGAGGGGCTGTTCCTCGCCACCCGGCGGGCCGCGGAGGGGCGGGAGCTCCTGCGGGCGTACGCGGCGACGCTGTCCGAGGGGATGTTGGCCAACACGGCCGACACCGGGCGGGTGGAGTACAACACCGTCGACGGCACGCTGTGGTTCCTGCACGCGGTGAGCCGACACGTCACGGTCACCGGCGACACCGACCTGGGCGACGAGCTGCTGCCCGCGCTGCGCTCGGTGGTCGACGCCCACGTGTCCGGCACCCGCTACGGCATCGCTGTCGACCCGGCCGACGGGCTGCTGACCCAGGGCGCCCCGGGCACCGCGCTCACCTGGATGGACGCCCGGGTGTACGGGGTGCCGGTCACCCCGCGTACCGGCAAACCGGTCGAGGTCAACGCCCTGTGGATCAACGGGCTGGCCGGGCTGGCCGAGTTGACCGAACTGGCCGGGCAGGACGCGGGCGACCTGTGGCGACAGCACGGACAGGCCGCCGCGTCGTTCCGGGAGCGCTTCCCGGCGCCGACCGGCTGGCTGCACGACGTGCTGGACGCGCCCGCGCCGGCGTACCCGTTGGGTGGTGCCGCCCACCACGACGACGACGCGTTGCGCCCCAACCAGCTACTCGCCTGGTCGCTGCCGTACGCGCCGCTGGAGCCGGACGAGTCGACGCTGCGCCGCGTCGCGGCGGGTCTGCTGACCCCGCTCGGGCCGCGCAGCCTCGCCCCGGATTCGCCGGAGTTCGTCGGGCGACACCGGGGTGGGCCGGCCGAGCGGGACGGCGGTTACCACCAGGGCACGGTCTGGCCGTGGTTGCTGGGCCCGTACGTGGACGCCTGCCGCCGGGCCAAGATGTCGGTCGATGACGTGTTCGTTGGTATTGAGGCTCATCTGACCGAATATGGGCTAGGCTCAGTTAGCGAGACGGCGGACGGCCTCGCGCCGCACACCGCGACCGGCTGCCCGTTTCAGGCGTGGTCGGTGGCCGAGCTGCTGCGGGTGCGCCGAAAGGGCCAGTAGCGCTTTACACGACCGCAACGGCGGTGTCTCCGCTGGTTATCCCGGCCCCGGCAGGATGGGCTGCGATCCAGACGCAACGGCGGGCACCGTTCCGGTGTTGGTCGGCGCGCGCCCGGGGACAACTCAAAGGGGGCCGCATGTCACCCAACGCCCACGTGATCGAGATCCACCCTGGCCGGCAGCTGCGGGTGCTGATGCTCTCCTGGGAGTACCCGCCGGTGCTCGTCGGCGGCCTCGGCCGACACGTGCACGCTCTCTCCGTCGCCCTCGCCGCCGCCGGCCACGAGGTCACCGTCGTCACCCGCCACGCCGAAGGCGCAC
>NZ_JBAKHW010000014.1:0-171783 GCF_036906815.1 Micromonospora sp. CPCC 205539
TCACCCGCACCCCGCACCCCGCACCACGCCCGCCCGGCTCACCCGCACCCCGCACCCCGCATCCCGCACCCCGCACCCCGCACCCCGCACCCCGCACCCACGATCGACGCGAAGCCGCACCCGCATCTGAGGCGAAGCCGCCCGTGCGACCCCTCGCGCCGCGCAGGACCCCGCGCACGCATCGCGAGACGTGCCTCCTCGCCGTGCGCCGGAACTGCGCAACCACCCCGCTGGTGCCGCGCCCCGCGAGGCGCGCGCCCAGGAGGCTCGACGCCCACGAGGATCGCGCCCACGAGGCTCGACGCCCACGAGGATCGCGCCCACGAGGCTCGACGCCCACGAGGATCGCGCCCACGAGGATCGCGCCCGATCCAGGATCGAGCGGCCTCGCACTCGCCGCGAGACCACTACATCCAGGATCGAGCGGCCTCGCACTCGCCGCGAGACCACTACATCCAGGATCGAGCCGCCTCGCACTCGCCGCGAGACCACTACATCCAGGACTGCGCGCGATCTGACCCCGGAACCGTTATTACTACGTCCCGTCGTAGACTGGTCTACGACGGGACGTAGTAGAATACATGTAGCGAGACTACGTGTAGGGTGGCTACGACAAGGCAGCCAACGCTAACGGAGAGCCGGCCATGGACACCCTGCTCCTCGCCCGCCTGCAATTCGCCACCACCACCTCGATCCATTTCCTGTTCGTGGTCGTCACGCTCGGGCTGGTCACCCTGCTGGTCGGGATGCAGACCGCCTGGGTGCTCACCGGCAACCCGAAGTGGGAGCGGCTGACGCGGTTCTGGGGCCAGCTCTATGTGATCAACTACGTGCTCGGCATCGCCACGGGCATCGTGATGGAGTTCCAGTTCGGGCTGAACTGGAGTGGCCTGTCGCGCTACGTCGGCAACGTCTTCGGCGCACCGCTGGCCATCGAGACGCTGGTGGCGTTCTTCCTGGAATCCACCTTCCTCGGAATGTGGATCTTCGGCTGGCACCGGCTCCGCAAGGGCGTTCACCTGGCGCTGCTCTGGGGTGTGGCGCTCACCGCGTACGCCTCGGCGTTCTGGATCATGGTGGCCAACTCCTGGCTGCAGAACCCGGTCGGGTACGAGGTACGCGACGGGATCGCCCACCTCACCGACTTCGGCGCGCTGCTCACCAATCCCAGCCTCGGCATGGCGTTCGGGCACGTGGTCGGCGCCGGGCTGCTGGTCGGCGGGGTGCTGATGGCGGCCGTCAGCGCCTGGCACCTGATCCGGCGGACGCCCGACTTCGCGCTCTTCCGCACCTCGTTGCGGATCGGCCTGGTCACCGCGGCCCTGGCGATCAGCCTGGTGCAGGGCTTCGGTTTCGCTCAATTCCCGAAGGTCGGGCAGGTGCAGCCGACCAAGTTCGGCGGCGAGGGGCCCGAGGCCCAGGCGCTGATCGCCGAGTGGACCACCCGGTTCGGCCCCGGCGACTACACCCCGCCGGTGCTGGCCAGCGTCGGGCTCGGCTTCATGATCCTGATCGGCTTCACCCTCGGGTGCGTCTGGTTTCTCCTCCCGCTGCTCTTCCGGGACTGGATCATCCGGCTGCGCTTCCCGCTCTGGCTGATCCTGCTCGCCCTGCCGCTGCCCTTCGTCGGGGTGATCCTCGGCTGGATCGCCCGGGAGGTCGGCCGACAACCCTGGGTGGCGTACGGGCTGCTCCCCACCGAACAGGCGGTCTCACCGGTCGGCGCCCCGGTGATGCTCGCCAGCCTGATCGGCTTCAGCCTGCTGCTGGGCACCCTCGCCGTCACCAACTGGGTGCTGCTCGCCCGGCACGCCGCCCGTGGCGCGGCCGATCCCGCCCTCGGCCGCCCGCCGGCACCGCCGAACGAACCGACCCACCCCGAACCCGCCTTCGCCTGAGGGAGATCACCGTGGACCTCGCCTGGTACGCCCTACTCGGCCTCTTCTTCAGCGGCTACCTGGTGCTCGCCGGCTACGACTACGGAGTCGGGCTCCTGCTCGCCCGCAGCGGTGGGCCGGGCGGGCGGCGGGCCGCACTCACCGCGCTCGGCCCGTTCTTCCTCGGCAACGAGGTCTGGCTGGTGGCCGCCATGGGCATCCTCTTCGGCGCCTTTCCGGTGCTCGAGGGCGAGTTGCTCTCCGGCTGCTACCCGGCGGTCGCCGGCGCGCTGGCCGGGGTGGTCCTGGTCACCGCCGGGGTACAACTGCGCAGCCGACCGACCGACGCGCGGACGCGGGCCCGCTGGGACCGCGTCGTGGTGGTCGGCAGCGCGCTCGCCGCAGTGGGCTGGGGCGTCCTGCTGGCCGCGCTACTACAGGGCGTGCCCCGGCAGGCCGACGGGCATGTCGCCGGGGTGTCGCACCTGGCCACCCCGTTCGCGGCCGCCGCCGGGCTGGCCATGGTCGCCCTGGTCGCGGTGCACGGTGCGACCTTCCTCACCCTCCGACTGCCCGCTGGCGACGCCGCCGCGGTCGACCGGGCGGCCCGCAGGCTCGTGCCGGTGGCGCTCACCGCGGTCGCCCTGGCCACCGTCGTGGGCCTGCTCTCCGAGCGGGTACGCGACGCGGTCCAGCGGCCGGCGATGGCCGTACTCCTGCCGGTGTTGCTGGCGGCGGCGCTGCTGGCGGCCCGCGCGGCGCTGGCCCGGCGACGGCCGGGGTGGGCTCTGCTCGGCACCGGCGCGGCGCTGGCGCTGCCGGTGGTGCTGGTCGGCGCGGCCCTCTGGCCCTACGTGCTGGTGTCCACGACCGAGCCGGGCGCCTCGCTGACGGTGGCTGATGCCGCCGCGAGCGCACCGACGCTGCGGCTCCTGGGCTGGGTGGCGCTGCCCCTTCTGCCGGTCCTACTAGGCTTTCAGGCGATGTGCTGGTGGGTTTTCCGAGGACGGACCGACGGCAGGGCACCGGTGTACTGGTGAGACGCCGTCCGTTCGACCCGCGTCTGCTGCGCCGGGTCCCTGCGGCCCGGCGCGATCTCGCCGTGCTCGCCCTGCTCGGCGTGCTCGCCGCTGTCCTGATCGTGGCGCAGGCCACCGCGCTGGCGGCGCTGCTGGCCACCGCCGTCGACGGCCGGCTGGACCGACCGGCGCTGGCCGGGTTCGTCGTCGCGGTCGCCGCCCGTTCCGCACTGGTCTGGGCGCAGGGCACGGTCTCGGCGCGGGTCGCCGCCACGGTCAAGGCCGCTCTGCGGGCCGACCTTCTCGGCGCGGTGGGCCGGCACGGGCCGGGCTGGGTGGCCGGGCAGCGGGCCGGTCAGCTCGCCACCCTCACCGGGCGCGGGCTGGACGCGCTGGACGCGTACTTCACCGGGTATCTGCCGCAGTTGGTGCTCAGCGTGACGGTGCCCCTGGCGGTGCTGGCCCGGATCGTGCTCGCCGACTGGAGTTCGGCGGTGATCATCGCGGTGACCCTGCCGCTGATCCCGATCTTCGGCGCGCTGCTCGGCTGGCAGGCGCAGGCCGCCACCGAACGGCAGTGGCGTCGGCTCTCCATGCTGGGTGGGCACTTCCTGGACATGGTCGCCGGGCTGCCCACGCTGCGCGCGTTCGGCCGGGCCCGGGCACAGACCGAGGTGGTCCGTCGAATGGCCGACGGGCACCGGGTCGCCACCATGAAGACGCTGCGGATCGCGTTCCTCTCCGCGCTGGTGCTGGAGCTGGTCGCCACCCTTTCGGTGGCGCTCGTCGCGGTGCCGGTCGGCCTTCGGCTGCTCGGCGGTGGCCTGGCCCTGCAGACCGCGCTGCTGGTGCTACTGCTCACCCCGGAGGCGTACCTGCCGCTGCGGACCGCCGGCAGCCGCTTCCACGCCAGCCAGGAGGGCCTCACCGCACTGGACGAGGCACTCACCGTCTCCGCCGCGCCCGCCACACCCCGGGCCGCCGAGGGTGCGGCCACCCCGGACGGGCGCGGTGAGATCCGCTTCGAGTCGGTGACCGTGGCCTACGAGCGGACCACCGCGCTGCGCGACGTGACCCTGACCGTGCGGCCCGGCGAGCGGATCGCGATCATCGGGCCCAGCGGCGCGGGCAAGAGCACCCTGCTCGGCCTGCTGCTCGGCTTCGTGACCCCGACCAGCGGCCGGGTCACCGTGGACGGCGTCGACCTCGCCGCCGCCGACCCGGACGCCTGGCGCCGGCAGGTCGCCTGGGTGCCACAACGGGCGCACCTCTTCGCCGCCTCGCTGGCCGACAACATCCGGCTCGGCGCGCCGGACACCCCGGCGCACGCGCTCGCCGCCGCGGTACGCGCCGCCGCCCTGGACGACGTGGTGGCCGGGCTGCCCGACGGCCTCGAGACGATGCTCGGTGAGCGCGGCCACGGGCTGTCCAGCGGTCAGCGGCAACGGGTGGCGCTGGCCCGGGCGTTCCTCCGGGACGCCCCGGTGGTGCTGCTCGACGAGCCCACCGCCCGGCTCGACACCGCCGCCGAGACGGTGGTGCTCGACGCTACCCGCCGGTTGGTCGCCGGCCGGACCGCGCTGCTGGTCGCGCACCGGCCGGCGCTGCTCACCGACGCGGACCGGATCCTGCGGGTCGAGGACGGCCGGGTCACCGAGCTGACGCCCGAGCCGACCGGAAAGGCGGCCCGATGAGTACGACACCGGAGCCACTGGCCGACGGGGCGGGTCCGCTGGGCACGGCACCGGGTCCGCCGGCCGCCGGTGTGGGCCCGCTGGGCACGGCACCGGAGTCGGTGACCGGGCGGACGGCTGCCGAGCGGGCCGTGTTGCGGCTGGCTCGGCCGTACCTGGGCCGGCTGGTCGGTGCGGGGTTGCTCACCGCCGCCACCGAGTTCGCCGGGCTCGCCCTGATGGCCACCGCGACCTGGCTGCTGATGAGCGCCGCCGGCCGGCCGCCGTTGGACCGGCTCACCGTGGCGATCGTCGCGGTACGGGCCCTCGCGATCAGCCGGGGTGTGTTCCGCTACACCGAACGGCTCGCCGGCCACGACGCGGTGCTCCGCATGATCACCGACGTCCGGGCCCGGGTCTTCGCCACCCTCGCCGCCCGCCGCAGCGCCGGGCACCGCTCGGGGGACGTGCTGAGCCGGCTGGTCTCCGACGTCGAGGCCGTCCAGGACCTGCTGCTGCGGGTGCTGGTGCCGGGCTCGGCGGCGGCCCTGGTCGGTGTGCTGGCGGTGGCGGGGGCCGCGCTGATCGCACCGCCGGCCGCCGGCGCTCTCGCCCTCGGTCTCCTGGTCGCCGGGGTGGCCCTGCCCGCGCTGGCCGTCACGGTCACCCGGCGCAGCGCGGCCGAGGTGGCCCCGCTGCGTGGCGCGCTGGCCACCGACGCGGTCGACCTCACCCACGGCGCCGCCGACCTGGCCGCGTTCGGTGCCACCGACGCCGCGCTGCGCGCCGCCGAGCAACGGGCCCGCGCGCTGGCTCGCCTGGAACGCCGACTCGCCGCCACCGGCTTCGCGGTGGACGCGGCCGGGGTGCTGGTGGCCGGGCTGACCGCCGGCGCGGTGACGTTGGCCGCGCTGGCCGCGGACGTGCCGGGGGTGCTGGTCGGAGTGCTGGCGGTCGGCACGCTGGCCGCCGTCGAGGTAGCGCTGGCCCTGGTCGCGGCGGCCCGCCAGTGGACCCAGCTGCGGCCCGGCCTGGCCCGGGTGGCCGACCTGCTCGACACCGACCCGACGACACCCCCGGTGACCGCCGCAGCGCCCGCAGCGGGCCCCTACGACCTGCGCTTCGTCGACGTGACCGTGCGATACCGCGCTGGCGCGGCACCCGCCTTGGACCGGGTGAGCATCGACCTGCCCGCCGGGCGGCGGATCGCGGTGGTCGGCCCCAGCGGCGCCGGCAAGAGCACCCTGGCCGCCGTCCTGACCGGCGCGGTCCAACCCGTCTCCGGCCGGGTCACCCTCAACGACCACGACCTGTCGGCGTACGCCGAGCAGGAGTTGCCCGGGATCGTCGGTGGGCTGCTCGCCGAGGCGTACGTGTTCCACGCCAGCGTGCGGGAGAACCTGCTGCTCGGCCGGGCCGGGGCGGGCGAGGAGGAGCTGGCCGCGGCCACCGCCGCGGCGGGCCTGCTCGACTGGGTACGCGACCAGCCGTCCGGCTGGGAGACGCTGGTCGGCGAGGAGGGCGGTCAGCTCTCCGGCGGCCAGCGACAGCGGCTCGCGCTGGCCCGGGCCCTGCTCGCCGCACCGGCGGTGCTGGTGCTCGACGAGCCCACCGAGGGTCTGGACCCGGCCGCCGCGGACGCGGTGCTCGCCTCCGCCCTCGCCGCCACCCCGGCCGGGCACTCGGTGTTGCTGATCAGCCACCGGCTCAGCGGTCTGGCCGAGTTGGACGAGGTCGTCGTGCTCGACGGCGGCCGGGTGATCCAGCGCGGTCGGCACGCCGAGTTGGTGCAGACACCCGGCTGGTACCGGGACCAGTGGCTACTCCAGGCAGCGGCCGAACGCGGGTACCTGGCACTCGCTCCCTGACCGGTCTCCGGGTCGGACCAGGGTTCTCCCGGACGTCGGCACGTCGGCCGCCGTGGCAATGTGGTGCCATGCCGCGCTGTGAGGACGTCTTGGTGGAGGAGCACCTGCGGGAGCTGGCCGCCCGCTTGCAGGGGCCGGCACGGCTCAAGTCCGACCTGCTGACCGAGGCCCGGCACGGGCTGCTGGACGCCGTCGAGGCGTACCGCGAGGGTGGCGCACCGCCCACGGAGGCGCAGCGGCGGGCGGTGGCCGAGTTCGGCTCTCCGGCGCAGCTGCTCCCGTCCTGGCAGGCCGAGATGGCGGTGGGCGCGCTGCGGGGTCTTTCGCTGCGGATGCTGGCGGTGGCCGGGGTGCTGGTGGTGGCCGGTGACCTGACCTGGCGCGGAGCCAGCTGGAGCGCCGGCCCTCCGCCGCCGGCCGCCTACATGTTGCTCTCCTCCTCGGTCGACTGGATCTGGATCGGCGCGCTGGTGCTCGCGGTGGCCGGCCTGCTGCTGGTGGCGGTGGGAAATCGCTCACCACGCCCCGGCCTGGCCGCCCTGCAACGTGCGGTGGGCACCGGCCTGACCGGCATGCTGGTTCTCGGCATGATGGCCGGCGGAGCCCTCTTCGCCTGGTCGCTCGGTATCTGGGACGCGGCGTTGAGCTGGCCACCGATGATCATCGGGGCAGTGGTGGTGGGTGCCGCCTACTTCTCGCTGGCCCGCGCGGCGCGCGGCTGGCTGCTGGCTACCGCCCACTGAGTCACCGACCGTGGCCACGGCGGGCGGGCGGCCTGAGGCCAGCCGGCCGCGGCTCAGGCCGGGGTGGCGGGTGAGCTGCCGGGGTCGAGAAAACGCCCGACCGTGGTGCGAAACTCCTGCCAGCCGGCGCGTTCGCCGGCCAGCGCTCCCCGGCCGGCGTCGGTGAGCTGGTACGTCCGTCGTTCGCGACCGCTGACCGTGCTCCAGGTGCTCGCCACGTACCCGGCCCGTTCCAGCCGGCGCAGTGCCGGATAGATGGTGCCGGTGGGCAGGTCGAGGCCACCGTCGCTGCGCGCTCGCAGCGCCTCGATGATGGCGTAGCCGTGCAGCGCGCCCTGCTCGAGCACGGCGAGCAACAGGGCGTCGAGATGGCCGTGCAGCGCCTGGGCCTTCATGCGTAGCTACGCTACTTGTCGGACGGCCGGTTCGCCACTGGCAGACACGGGCAGGTAGACCCCGGTGCACCGCCACGCCACCGGGGTGCGGGCACCGACCGTCCAGGACCGCCGACTAGGGTATGTGCCCAGAGTCACCCGCCGGTAGGAGACGCTGGCGGGTGGGCAACCCGAAGCACACGGAGGTCAGCGTGGCCCGCCAGTCGCCCCAACGGCCCGACGCCGACGAGCCTGAGCTCGACGACACCACCGGCGCGGCCGAGCCAGATGAGGCAGACGAGACCGACCGCGTGTCGGCGTCGGTCGACCGCTCACTCTGGGACGAGGTGCGGATCGATCCGGTGGAGATCGCCCTGCCCGCCGGCACCGGCTTCACGCTGCGGGCCTACCGGGCGGCGGGGGAATTGACCCCGACCGACGTGACCGAGCGCGACCAGGACGACCCGTTCCTCGCCCGCCGTCAGGTGATCGAGGAGGACGAGGACGACGAGACCGTCGTCATCCTCGACGAGGAGTTGGCCGAGGAGTTCGCCGACAGCGACGAGAAGCCCTCCTCCTCCTCCCGCCGCCGCGACGGCGACGCGGACGCGACCGACGACGAGGCCGCGACCGACGAAGAGGCCGCCGAGGACGAGGCGGACGACGAGGAGGTGCCGGTCTTCCTCAGCCATCGGGGCAAGCTGCTGCTGTTCAAGACCCCCGAGTCGTTGGTCAGTTTCATCCGCTCCGGCGCGCCAAATGATCTGTCCCAACTGGACAGTTGGAATGAATTGTCCGAACGGGTGGAGATGGCCGACATCGCGCCGCTCGACGAGGACACGTACGAGCTCGACCTGGTCGTGGAGAACCTGCGCGGCGGGCACGACACCTGGGATTCGACGCTGCTGATCGAGGCTGGCGAGGTCGCCCGCGACCTGTCGTACGCGTTGCGGCTGCCTGCGGTTCTGGACATGCTCTCCTCGGGCTCCAGCCTCGACGACCTGGACGAGGCGCTGCGGGCCACGGTCAACGGCGGGATCGGCGGTTTCATGGGACGACGACGGCTGAAGAAAATCGGGGCACAAACCGCAAGTTTGGGTTGGCGCACCATTGTCGGCAAGATCTCTGCGGTCGTGGACTGGCGCGACTGACCCGTACCGGGGAGCATCAGTTGCTGGCAGAGGAAAGACCTGTCCCGGGAGGAGGACGACGCCTTGGCGCTCGTTCGCGTTTACTGCGGTCTCGCCTCGGCGGATTCGGCTGACCGACCGGCCTCGGCCGGTTCGACGCTGACGTCCGCTGTGGTCGACGACGCAGGCCGTCTACTGCATGTCTGCGAGATCGGTGACGACGCGGCCGGCTACGCCCAGCTCGTCGCGCTGCTCGTGGAGCGGTCGGGCGGGCCGAGCGGTGCTGCTATCGCCGCCGACAGCGACGACCACACGGTCACCTCGCTGTTGAGCGCGGCGGGTCGACCTCTGGCGATCGCCGACGACGACTCGGTGGACGACTTCGCCGAGCGGTTCGCCGACGACGACTCCCTGGAGGAGATGCAGTCGCCGCCGGCCGAGCGGCGTGCCGTCGGCCTGGCCCGCGCCCTGCAGGCCGGCGCGCTCTCCGCGGTCACCCTGCCGGCACCCCGGGACCTCGCCGGCTACAAGCAGGTGCTCTCCGCGCACGCCGCGCTCGCCAGCGGTCGGCACTCCGCCGCCGTGGCGCTGCGTGAGGTGCTGCGCGAGCTCTACCCGGCGGCGCTGCGTGCCTACCCGGATCCGGCCGAGCCGGTCTCGCTGGCCGTGCTGGACGCCCTGCCCGAGCCCGGCATGCTCGGCGGCACCGTCGCCCGCGGCCGGGAGGTGTCGGTGGCGGCGGATGCCATCGCCGCACATCTCGCCGCGGACGGGGTGGCCGACGCCGATGAGATCAACGAGGCGGTCACCGCGCTGCGGGTCGCCATCTCCGAGACGCCGCGCCGCGCCGCGGTGAACCGGGCGCTCACCTCCGCGGTGGCCGAGACCGTCCGGCAGGCCGTCGCGTCCGTGCGCGCCTGCGACGCCGGTTGTGAGGCACTGGTCAGCGCGCTCAGCGCGCGGGTCGGCGCGCCCGCGCCAACAGTTGGCCGGCGGGCCGCCGCCCGCCGTGGCGAGTCGGTCAGCGAGCTGACCGGTCTGGCCAGCACCGGCACCGGTCTGCGCGCGGTCCGGCCGACTCCGGCCGCCGCCGAGCCCGCTCCCACCGGTCGCCGCAGCCGTCCCGAGCCGGTCCCGGGCAGCGCACCGCTTGCTGCGCCCCGCCCCCTCGGGCCGCCGCCGGTCGCCCCGGCACCGGTCACCCCGCCGCCGGTGGCACCCGCGCCGATCGCGCCGGCCGCGGTGGCCGGCCCGCCGGTGTCCGCCCCGCCCGGGCGTGTCGAGCCCATGCCGAGCCGGATCGACGGCCCGACCAACCGGCCGGTCTCCGCGCCGCCGCCACCGCCGCCCGGGATCACCCCGATCGCACCGGCGCAGCGCGGCACGGTGCCGCCGGCCGAGGCGGGCGAACCCTTCCGGCCGACGTTGACCACCGCCGCGATCAACAACGCGCGGGCTGAGCGGCAACGCACCGTCATCCCACCCCGCCCGAAGACCAACGGTGAGACGCGGCCCTACATGCAGCGCCCGGTCGACGAGGCGTCCACCGGCGGATTCAGCGCCACCACGCCCACCGGCGGGTTCAGCGCCACCGACCTGAGCATCCCGGTGCCCACTCCCCGACCGGGCCAGGAGTCGGCCCCGCCCGGCTCTCGGGCCAACTGGCCCCTGGTCAACAACCCGGAGGACCCGGCCGACAGTTCGGCGAACAACCCGGTCGCGTACTCCTATGGCGGCCGGGGCGTCGACGCCCCGACCGAGCCGCCGCGCGGCGACGGCCGGGTCACCCCGCCCTGGCTGGCGGACGACCTGCCGCAGGAGCCACCCATGCTGCGGCTGGTCGAGCCACCGCCGCTGGCTGACCGGGCGCTGCGCGAAGGGCTCAGCCAGCCCAGCGACCCGCAGCTGGAGACGCCGCCGCTGCGGCTGGTCGACCGCGAGCAGGCCGGTCGTAACGGCCGTCCCGCGGCCCGCGCCGAGCGCGCTGCCGAGCACCGCCCGTCGCCCGCCGTCGAGCACCGGCCGCCACCGCTCGAGCACCGGCCGCCACCGCTCGAGCAGCGACCGCCGCTGGCAGAGCGCCGGCCACTGCCGGTCGAGCACCGGCCGCCGCCGGTGGCGGACGAAGGCGACGGCGATCTGCTGATCTTCGCGCAGGCGAAGTCGGCCTGGTTCGTCGGGCAGCCCGAGGAGTCCGACCTGGACTGGTCGACCACGGCCGACACCGGTTGGCAGGCCGCCGAGCAGGCCGCCCGCCCCTCGGTGGGCGCCGAAACCACGGCCGGGCTTCCGAAGCGGGTGCCGCAGGCCAACCTCGTCCCGGGCTCCCCGCTGCGCGAGGAGCGTCCGTTGCGGATAGTGCGTGACGCAGCGAGCCTCGCCGAGAACACCACCGGTTACTTCCGGGGCTGGCGCCGTGGGCAAGAGATCGGCGGATTCGCCGTGGGCGGCCGTCCGGGTCGCGAGGCCGCTGGCGGCTGGGATTTCAGCCGCGACCACGGGGATCGTGACGACGACCGGGAGTACGAGTACCGCTCCGCCGGCTATCACTCCTGACCCTCGGCACGACCGCCCGCGAACGGGCAGCAGCGTAGACCGGTAGGTGCATCCGGCGACATCCGTCGCCGGATGCACCGCTTCCCGGGACCCGCCCCGCACCGCGAGACACGCCGCGAGACCGCTTGAGCGCCCCTCAGAGACGACAGAGGGCGGCACTGCCGGTTACAGGGCCACCCAAAAAAATCTTGGAAGAGATCCGCCCCTGGAGGAGCCGATCACTTCCAAGATTCAATGCCGCAGCCAACGGGCGACGATGGACAGCATTCAACGCCCGGTGGCGACCAGGGCCACCACCGGGCGTGGGCCGTCCCGTCAGGCCGGGGCGACTGCGCGCGTACGACGCATGGTGAGCACGTACTCGACCAGCGAGATCAGCACGTGCTTCGTCGACTCCCGGTTACGGGCGTCGCAGGCCACCACCGGCACGTCGCTCGAGATCGCCAGCGCGTCTCGGACGTCCTGCGGGTCGTGGTACTGCATTCCGTCGAAGCAGTTGATGGCCACCAGGTACGGCAGCCGCCGGTGCTCGAAGAAGTCGATCGCCGCGAAGCAGTCGGCCAACCGGCGGGTGTCCACCAGTACGACAGCACCGATCGCGCCCCGGACCAGTTCATCCCACATGAACCAGAAACGGGTCTGACCCGGCGTACCGAACAGGTACAGGATCAGGTCACGGTCGATCGAGATCCGGCCGAAGTCCATGGCCACCGTGGTCGTCGTCTTACCCGGCACCTGCCGGGTATCGTCGACGCCCACGCCAGCAGAGGTCATGATCGCCTCAGTGGTCAACGGCGTGATCTCCGAGACCGAGCCGACCAGCGTCGTCTTGCCGACGCCGAATCCACCGGCGATAACGATCTTCGCCGACGTCACGCGCCCGCTCGGGGTCGGCGGCCGGTGCGACATGTCAGAGCCTGCGAAGTCCACTCAGCACCCTCTCCAGCAGTTCAGTGCCCACCGCGTCGTCGGAGTCGTCCAAAATGGTCGGCTCGTGGACCGCGACCAGGCCGTCCGTCGCCATATCGGCGATGAGCACCCGGGCCACGCCGAGCGGAAGCTGCATCCGCGCCGCGATCTCGGCGAGCGACTGCACGCGTCCGTCACACAGCGCGGCAATGTACTGGTGTTCACGGCCCTGTCCACTGTTGCCATTGGCAACGGCCCGGCCGCGCACCGTCGTCTCGACGAGCGCCTCCAGCGCGATATCGAGCCGGGGGCGGGTACGACCGCGGGTCACGGCGTATGGACGGACCAACGCACCGGTCGGTTCGTCACGATCAGCCATGTCGCCGCTCACCTCCTTCGCACCCAGCCCCGGCTCCCACCGGTGGAACCCGTCGTTGTTCTCGTTGCAGTAGTGCCGACCTCACGACCGGCGCGACGTCAGCCCAGCATGCCCGCAGCCGCACGCGGCTGCGGGGTCAGAGCGTCGCCGACCCGGTCGACCAGCAGCGCCATCTCGTAGCCGACCTGCCCCACGTCGGAGCTGCGCGCCGCCAGCACGGCGAAGGACGAGCCGTCCGAGATGGACATCAGGAACAGGAAGCCATTGTCCATCTCCACAACGGTCTGCAGCACCGCGCCTCCCTCGAAGCAGCGGGCCGCGCCCTGGGTCAGGCTGACCAGACCGGACGCGATCGCGGCGAGCTGGTCGGCCCGGTCCCGTGGCAGATCCCGTGACGACGCGAGGAGCAGGCCATCCGCCGAGACGGCGACCGCGTGTGCGACACCGGGCACCCGGTCGGCGAAGTTGGCCAGCAGCCAACCAAGATCCTGCGTAGTTGTCATCCTTCTTGCTCCTTCTGCCCGCTCCCGGCCACCGGGCCTGAGCCAGACTGCGAGGATTGCTGCCCTCCCGGAGTCTCCTCCGGGCTGGTCGGGTTATCCGAGGTGATGCGCCCCCGCTGCACGCCCCGGTGGTAGGCGGAGAGCAGGCCACGGACCGCCTCCGGCGTGCGGCGCTGGGCCGAGATGATGGGCTTCTCCACCGCACCGGGCACCAACTGCGCCATTGGCTTGCGCTTCGGCAGACCGGTCGTGGTGGTCTCGCTCACCGGTGCCGCGCTGGCAGCCGCCGAGGCGGCACGCCAACCGTCGTCGGCAGCGGTCTGCCAGCCGTTGGTCTGCGGTTGGGACCGGCGATTGGGCAGGCTCTCGGCGAGGCCGGGGCGGGTGCCCCCATTCGCGGTGGACCCGCTCTCCCGCGGTGCTCCTCCGGCCGTCGGCGCGTCTGCCATCGGTGTGTTACCTGTCGTCCCGGGTGGTGTCTTGTGGACTGCCCGTCCGCTGGCCTCGACCGTAGCGAACTGCTGGGTCGCGGTGCCACCGTTCGCCGCCGGCTGGGCGGGGGCCGCAGCCTCCTCCGAACCCGAACGGCGGGTACGGAACCAGGCCGACTCGAGCTCCCGGAAGATCGGCAGCTCCATGGTCTCGTCCGCGTACCGCTGACGGTTCTGGGCCTGCGGCTGCTGCGGCGCCGGCCGGCTCTGCGCCGGTGGCGTGGGTCGGCGCTGCGCCGGTGGCGCGGACGCCGGTGCCGGCGGTTGGGCCGCAGCGGCCGGCTGCTCACCGGGTCGCGGCACCCGTGGCAGCTCCGTCGTCATGTCCAGTGCGGCGGAGAGCCGCTCGGGCACCGGCGGGGTCGCCTGGTCCCGGTCATTGCCCGGCACCGGCGGCCAGGCCGGCGGTGCGGCGGCGTTGGGTGCCGCAGGCGGAGCGGACCGGGGTGCGAAACCGCTGAACGACGACTGCCCGGAAGCGGGCGGCGCCGAGTACGGCTGCCCGGAGGCCGGAGCGGCCGAGACCGGCGGACCGGTGTACGGCGCGGCCGAGTACGGCTGCCCGGAGTACGGCTGCCCCGAAGCCGGAGCGGCGGACACCGGCGGACCTGCGTACGGCGCACCCGAGTAGGGCTGCCCCGTGTACGGCTGCCCCGAAGCCGGAGCGGCGGACACCGGCGGACCGGAGTAGGGCTGCGAGGAGACCGGCGGCCCCGAGTACGGGTGCGTCTCCGGGCTGCTGGGCAACTGCCGCGGGATGGTCGGCTGGTCGGTGGCCGGCGGCTCGTCGCCACCGGACCGACGCTGCGGCAGCGGGTCGATCGCCGACCCGTTGGACGGCCGCGGGGTGAACCCGTCGCCGCCGTTGATCCCGTTCGTTCCGGCTGCACCCGTCAGGTCCGACCAGGCCGGCATCGAGCGGTAGCCGCCGGTGTTGGCAGGGGTGCCGGAGCCGTTGCGCGACGCCGGGTCGAACGGCCGACCGCCCAGGGTGACCTGGTTGCCGGACTCGCTCGGACGGGGGCCGTTGCCCAACGCGGGCAACGCGCCGAAGGTCGGCATGGGGCCACCCTGCTGCGGCGCGCTGGAGGCGGGCAGCGCCGGCGGCTGCTGCACCCGGCCGGAGAGCGCCCGGGGCACCAGCACCGAGGTCGGCAGCGTCACGTCGGCGACCGTGCCACGGTCACCGCCGGGGCGTAGCTCGACGCGGACTCCGTGCCGGGACGCCAGTCGGGCGACCACGACCAGGCCCATCATCCGGGACACGGCCACGTCCACCTGCGGCGGCGTGGCCAGCCGCTCGTTGAGGTCGTAGAGCTGCTCGGCGCTGATGCCGATGCCGCGGTCCTCGACGTAGAGCGAGGCGCGGTCACCGACGCGACGAGCCTCGACCATGACCTGCGAGTCCGGAGGAGAGAACGCGGTGGCGTTGTCGAACAGCTCGGCGACGAGGTGCACGAGGTCGTTGACCGCGTGCGCGGCGACCTCGATGTCGCGGTCGATGACCCCGAACTCGATGCGGGTGTAGTGCTCGACCTCGGACTGCGCGGCGCGCAGCACGTCGATGAGCGCCGCGGGTTCACGTTGCACACGGGTGGAGTCGGCGCCGGCGAGCACGAGCAGGTTCTCGTCGTTGCGGCGCATTCGGGTGGCCAGGTGGTCGAGCTGGAACAGCTCGGCCAGGCGGTCCGGGTCTTCCTCGCCGCGCTCCAGCCGGTCGAGGTGCCCGATGAGGCGGTCGACCAGGATCTGCGAACGGCGGGCCAGGTTGACGAACATCGTCGCGACGGAGGCACGCAGCGCCGCCTGCTCGGCGGCCGTGCGGACGGCTTCCAGGTGGACCGCGTTGAACGCCTCGGTCACCTGACCGAACTCGTCCTTGCTGCGGACCGGCAGTGGCTCGGCGATCTGGTTGGCCAACTGGATCGGGGTGAGCTGCCCGACCACCTGCGGGTCCCGCAGTCGGGCCACCGCCTGCGGCAGACCGTACTGGGCGACGGAGAGGGCACCCTGGCGCAGTTCACGCAGGGAGCGCGCCATCTCGCGGGCGACCAGGTACGCGAAGAGGATGGACAGCAGCAGCATGCTCAGCAGCAGGCCGGTCTCCAGGAAGACCTGACGCTGCACGTCCGAGCGGAGGCTGTCGGCATCGGCGACCACGTCGTTGTCGAGCTTGGTCTCGACGGAGCGGATCAGCTTGGCGTAGGACGTCATGGCCGAGTCCCACTGGTCCGGACCGAAGATCGCGTTCCGCATGCTGCCAGTGGTGTTGGCGTTCATCCAGCCGATGTAGCGCTCGGCCTCACGACGGTCACCGCCGGCGATCGTCTGGTCGTGGAACGTCGCCTCCTCGGGAGTCGCGACGGCCTTGAAACTCTGCAGCGCCTGGCGCTGACCGGTGCCGCTGGCGATGTAGTCGGTGCGCAGCGTCGGTGTCAGTTCCTTCTGGTCCAGCGCACGGTGCACGACAACCCGCTGCACGGAGAGGAATTCCTTCTCCCGGGCGACCGCCGCGGCGGCCCGCATCTTGTCGCTCAGTTCGTTGCTGCCGGCGAGCTGGGTGGCCGAGTCCCGAATGGAGAGCAGGTTGTTGATCAGGCCCTCGTACCGCTGGGTGGTCTCGGTGAGCTTGAGGCTGCCATTGAACACCTGACTGCGGAGCTCCGGCAGCTCCTTGAGGTCTTCGTCGATCAGGTTGAGCTGACCCTCCAGGCTGCTCGGCAGGTCCTCGGTCTCGGCCCGCTGTTGCAGATAGGGGCCCTTTGCCTGATCCACCCGGGAATTCACCCGGCTGTATGCCTCCTGGTACTGCGCCTTCGGTTGCGTCCCGTCCGCCCCGGCCAGCAGCACGGCGGAGACCCGCTCGTCCTGCAGGGTGTAGACCAGGTCACCCGAGTAGCTCGACAGGTTGGCCAGGTCGCCAGCTCGGTTGGCATTGTTAAGCGTCTCCAGGTGGTCGACAAGACCACTGGTGCCCACTACGACCGTGGCGATGGTCGGCACGATCATGATGAGACCGAGCTTGGACCAGATCGGCATGTCCCGGAGCCGGCTGGCCGGCCGGCGCAGCCGCGACAGGAAGGAGCCCGCCGTCTTTGGCCGTTTGCTCACGTCACCGCCCTCGCGATTACAGCTTCAGCGCGTTGCCCCGGGCAACGCCCAGCGACCGACCCGGCGGGTCGGACCCCCGAGATTCCATCACGCCATCCGGCAAGAAGAAAGCCCAGGTTGTCACCCGCCGATGGTGTGATGGAATGTTGAGACGATTTGATAGCAGTCCGTCTGGCCGGAGTAACTGAAGGTAATGAAACATCCGCACCGCGTTGTCCTGCTAGCCGGACCTTCTGGCTCTGGAAAGTCGTACATAGCGCAGCAAACTGGTCTACCAGTGCTCTGCCTGGACGACTTCTACAAAGAAGGCGATGACCCTACGTTGCCGCGACGAAATGGCCAGGTCGACTGGGAATCACCACAGTCGTGGGATGCTCTGACCGCGGTGGAAACCATTGCCCGACTGGCCCGTGAGGGTCAGGCCGATGTGCCGGTTTATGCGATCGGCGCCGATCGACGGGTGGCCACCCGGCCATTTGATCTCGCCGGATCGCCACTTTTCGTGGCCGAAGGGATTTTCGCCGCCGAGATCGTCGAAGAGTGCCGCCGTCGGGGCCTGCTCGCCGGGGCGTACGCGCTTCGCCGACCGCGCGGTGCGACCTTCCTCCGCCGACTGGCCCGTGATCTGTCCGAGCAGCGCAAAGCGCCCCGGGTGCTGGTCCGACGCGGGGTCGCGCTGCTGCGTTCCGAGCCCGCGGTGCTGCGTCGGCAGACCGGGCTGGGCGCGGAGGCGGCCCGGGCCCGGGAGGTGCTGCGTCGGGTGGCCGGCCTGCTCGCCGGCCACCCGCACGGTTGAGGAGGTCAGGCCAGCAGCTTGGCGTACGCCGGCTTGATGACGTCATCGATGATCCGCAGCCGCTCGTCGAACGGGATGAAGGCGCTCTTCATCGCGTTGATGGTGAACCACTGCAACTCCCGCCAGCCGTAGCCGAACGTCTCCACCAACAGCGCCATCTCGCGCGACATCGAGGTGCCGCTCATCAGGCGGTTGTCGGTGTTGACGGTGACCCGGAAGCGCAGGTCGCGGAGCAGGCCGATCGGGTGGTCCGCGATCGAGTCCACCGCGCCGGTCTGCACGTTCGACGACGGGCACAACTCCAGCGGGATCCGCTTGTCCCGCACGTACGCGGCCAACCGCCCGAGCACCGGCTCCCCACCCGGGGTGATGTCGTCCACAATTCTCACTCCGTGGCCGAGGCGGTCGGCGCCGCACCACTGGATGGCCTGCCAGATCGACGGGAGACCGAACGCCTCGCCAGCGTGGATGGTGAAGTGGAAATTCTCCCGCTGGAGGTACTCGAAGGCGTCCAGGTGCCGGGTGGGCGGGAAGCCCGCCTCCGCGCCGGCGATATCGAAGCCGACCACCCCGGCATCCCGGTGCCGCACGGCCAGCTCGGCGATCTCCTGCGAACGGGCGGCGTGCCGCATCGCGGTGAGCAGCGTCCCCACCCGGATGCTCAGGCCGGCTTCGACGGCCTGGGCGGTGCCCTCGGCGAAACCGGCCAGCACCGACTCGACCACCTCGTCCAGGGTCAGATCCTGTTCCAGGTGCTGCTCGGGGGCGAAGCGCACCTCGGCGTAGACCACCCCGTCCGCGGCCAGGTCCAGCGCACACTCGCGGGCCACCCGACGCAGCGCCGGCGCGGTCTGCATGACCGCCACGGTGTGCGCGAACGTCTCCAGGTAGCGCTCCAGCGAGCCGGAGTCGGCCGCCTCGACGAACCAGCGCCCAAGCGCGTCCGGGTCGGAGGTGGGCAGCTCGTGACCCACCTCCGCGGCCAGCTCGACGATCGTCGCCGGCCGCAGCCCGCCGTCGAGGTGGTCGTGCAGAAGCGCCTTCGGGACCTTGACGATGTCCTCGTACCGGATTGCCATGCTCAGACCCTAGTCAGCGGCGCCCGGATATCGGGACGGGACCGGCCGGCGGTGACCAGCACGCCACGCCCGTACGCACCGGAGCTCCCACAATTTCGGTGACTTGTCACCGACCGCAGGACCCAAATCGGTGACATGTCAACCAACCCGTTAGGCTCGACCCATGGACGCCCCACGCTGGCTCGACGCGCGGGAGGACCGCGCCTGGCGTGGCTACCGCCGGATGCGGCGCCTCCTCGACCTGGAGCTGGCCCGGGAGCTGACCCAGGCCACCGGCCTCTCCGAGCCGGACTACGACGTGCTCTCCGAGGTCTCCGAGACGCCGCAGGGGCGGCTGCGCCTCAGTGAACTGGCCGACCAGATGCGGTGGTCCCGCAGCCGGCTCTCCCACCACCTGACCCGGATGCAGCAGCGCGGCCTGGTGACCCGGGAGGAGTGCGAGACCGACGGCCGTGGCTCGATCGTCGCGCTGACCCCGGCCGGCCGGCAGGCCATCGACTCCGCCGCCCCCGGCCACGTGGCCGCCGTCCGCCGGCATCTCATCGACCTGCTCACCCCTGCGGAGGTCGACGCGCTCGGCGCGTTCACCCACCGGGTGGTCGACCACCTCGCCGGCAGCGATCGCCGGCACAGCCCTCAGCGCGAGCCGGAGGTCTGACGTGGACCCGCGCATCCTCGACCGGCTGCGCTGCCCGGTCTGCGGCGAGCCGCTGGCCGAGGCGACCGCCGGCACCGCCCGGGCGTTGCGCTGCCCGCGCCGGCACAGCTTCGACATCGCCCGCCAGGGGTACGTCAACCTGCTCGCCGGGCGCGCCCCGCACGTCGGCGACAGCGCCGAGATGGTCGCCGCCCGGGCGGACTTCCTCGCCGCGGGGCACTACGACCTCGTGGCGACCGCGCTCGCCACCGCCGCGACGGAGGCCGTCGCCGGGCTCGACGCGTACCCCCTGGTGGTGGATGCCGGCGCCGGCACCGGCCGTTACCTCGGCGCGGTGCTGGCGGCGCTGCCGGACGCCGCCGGTCTGGCCCTCGACGTGTCCAAGCCGGCGCTGCGCCGCGCGGCCCGGGCGCATCCCCGGGCGGCCGCGGCGCTCGCCGACACCTGGCAGCGGCTGCCGCTCGCCGACGCCTCGACCGCCGTACTGCTGAACGTCTTCGCACCGAGGAACGGCCCGGAGTTCCACCGGGTGCTCGACCCGGCCGGGACGCTGCTGGTGGTCACCCCCGCCGCCGACCACCTCGCCGAACTGGTCGACGCACTCGACCTCCTACGGGTGGACCCGACCAAGGCCGACCGCGTCGCCGGCAGCCTGGGCGGGCACTTCATCCCGGTCAGCTCGGCGGAGCACCGCACGGAGCTGACGCTGACCCGGCCGGAGGTCGCCACCCTCGTCGGGATGGGCCCCAGCGCCTGGCACACCGACCCGGCCGCCCTCGCCGCCCGGCTGGCCGCGCTGCCCGAGCCGGTCCAGGTCACCGTGACGGTCCGGCTCGACGCCCACCGCCCCCGCTGACCTCAGGTGGACAGGTCGACCTCTTCCCAGCCGGGCGGCTCGTCGTGGTACGGCCCGCGCAGGATCACCGCCCACTCCAACGCCCAACGCCGCTGCCCGATCGCGTTCGCGTCGATCAGACCCGGCAGCGATCGCCCACCACGCTCAGACTCCAGGTACGCCCAGTCCAGGCAGTAGTGCAGGTCGAGCAGGGCGGCCGCATCGGCGGGATGCTGCGGCGCGGCGAGGATCCGGGAGCGCCAGCGCTGGAAGGTCTCCCCCTCGGCGATGTGCGGCAGCCGCTCGACCAGCCCCTCGTCCACGGCGAGAGTGGGGTCGAGCTGCTTGCTCAGCCCGAGCACCCAGGCCAGCGCGAAGAGCGCGTCGTGGTGCAGCACGAAGGAGCGGTGGTCGCCCTTGCCGCCCATCACGAACTGCCACTCCGGCGGCGTGACCATCTCGACCAGGTGCGAGCCGAGCAGCCAGCTCATCGCGGCTTGCGGCGGCATCCCGAAGCAGCGGGCCAGGATCAGGTGCAGCACCGCGATCCGTGCCTCGATCTCCACCGTGGGACGCAGGTCGATCTGGTCACCCGGCTCCCAGACCAGCGGAAACTGGGCCGGAGGCAGCGGCAGGCCGAGCCGGGAGAGCTCGTCCAGGCTCGCCTCACGGACCTCGCGTGGGTCGGGGGCAGCTACGGTCACGGCGGATCATCCTGTCTGCTCGCGCCGGCTCAAGGCCGGTTGTCCCCCCTTGGGCTGGGAGAATAGCGCTCCCGAGGGGCTAGCACCATGCCGCCCCGACGGCCCGCCGGGGTCAGCCGATCCGCTCGATGACCAGCGGCGTCGCCGTCGGCGCGGTCGACGCGATCCGTACCGCCCGAGCGGCCTCCGCCAACGCCGCCGGGATCCGCGCCGAATCCTCGGCGCGCAGCTCGTAGAGGGGGTCGCCGGCCCGCACCGCGTCGCCCGGCCGCTTGTGCAGGACCACCCCGGCCGGCACGCTGACCGGGTCCTCCTTGCGGGCCCGACCCGCGCCGAGCCGCCAGGCAGCAACACCCATGGCGTACGCGTCGACGGCCGCCACGTACCCGTCCTGCTCGGCCCGGACCACCTCGACCTCTGCCGCGGTCGGCATCGGCGCGTCCGGGTCGCCGCCCTGCGCCCGGATCATCGCCTTCCAGGAATCCATCGCACGACCGTCGCGCAGCGCCGCCGCCGGGTCGGCGTCCGGCAGGCCGGCGGCGTCGAGCATCTCCCGGGCCAGGGCCAGCGTCAGTTCCACCACGTCGGCCGGGCCGCCGCCGGCAAGCACCTCGACCGACTCGGTCACCTCGACCGCGTTGCCGATGGCCAGGCCGAGCGGGGTGGACATCTCGGTGAGCAGGGCGACCGTCCGCACGCCGTGTGCACCACCCAGCTCGACCATGGTCCGGGCCAACTCGCGGGCGTCGTCGACGGACTTCATGAAGGCACCCGAGCCGACCTTGACGTCGAGCACCAGCGCGCCGGTGCCCTCGGCGATCTTCTTGCTCATGATCGAGCTGGCGATCAGCGGGATCGCCTCGACGGTGCCGGTCACGTCGCGCAGCGCGTACAGCTTGCGGTCGGCGGGCGCCAGCCCGGCACCGGCCGCGCAGATCACCGCGCCGACGTCGCCGAGCTGGGCGATGAACTCGTCGTTGCTGACCGTGGCCCGCCATCCGGGGACCGACTCCAGCTTGTCCAACGTGCCGCCGGTGTGCCCGAGGCCGCGCCCGCTGAGCTGCGGTACGGCCGCGCCACACGCCGCCACCAGCGGGGTGAGCGGCAGAGTGATCTTGTCGCCGACGCCGCCGGTGGAGTGCTTGTCGACGGTCGGCCGACGGACCGCCGAGAGGTCCAGCCGCTCACCGCTGGCGATCATCGCGGCGGTCCACCGGGCGATCTCCGCTCCGGTCATGCCGTTCAGCAGAATCGCCATGGCCAGCGCGGACATCTGCTCGTCGGCGACCACACCCCGGGTGTACGCGTCCACCACCCAGTCGATCTGGGCGTCCGACAACACACCCCCGTCCCGCTTGACCCGAATGACATCAACAGCAGCAAACCCAGCACTCATCAGATAGATCTCTCTAGTCGAGTCGATGAAACCGTGTCCGACGGACGGCCGATGACCACGACGGGGCCGGGGCCGACCGTGCCCGGCGGAGGGATCAAGCCTGACCGCCCGGAGCCGGGCGCGGTCGGCCCCGGCCCTGGACCGCAACGAAAGATCAGGACCAGCGAACCGGAATCTCAGCCGGCGGCTCACCCTCACCAGCCCAGAAGATGGTGCCGGTGGCGTCGACCACCACGACCCGGGGCGTCCGTGCCAGCCCCCAGGTGATCGCCTCCGCGGGCTCGTCCCAGCTCGGGGCCTCCTCCAGCACCCCGGTCTCGGCGCCCGCGTCGTCGCCGGCAGACCGCTCCCAGTACGCCGTCCAGATCTGCTGACCGGCCGACATGTCCGGGTGCACGAAGACGGTGCCACGCCCACGCCAGGCGGCCAACCGCTCCGGGACGACCGGCACCGGCGTCTCGCCGGTCACCGCCTCCAGGTCCTCCACGCCGAAGGCGTGCGGCAGCAACTCGGTCATCCGCAGCGGGCGGCCCTTGGTCTCGATCAGGCACTCCGGCCCGCCGTTCTCCCAGAGCAGCTGCCGGCAGCGGCCACACGGCATCAGTGGCTCACCGGTGGCGTCGACGCAGGAGAGCGCCACGATCTTGCCGCCGCCGGTGGCGTGCAAGCTGGAGACCACTCCGCACTCGGCGCAGAGCGTCACCCCGTACGCGGCGTTCTCCACGTTGCAGCCGACCACCACCCGGCCGTCGTCGACCAAGGCGGCCGCGCCGACCGGGAACGTCGAGTACGGCGCGTACGCGTGCCGCATCGCGTCGATGGCGGCGGCGCGCAAGCGCGCCCAGTCGATCTCGGGCATGACACCATTCTGCCGAAGTAACCCAGGTCAGAAGCCGGCAGGGTGCCGTTACCCCGACGCGCCACCACAACTCCCCATACCAACCCGCCCCTCCGCGCGCCAAGCCCCCTCCCACGCGTTGCCCCCGCGCGCGCCCCCGCGTGCGTCGCCCCCCGCGCGTCGCCCCCCGCGCGCGTCGTCCCCCGCGCGTCGCCCCCCGCGCGTCGCCCCCCGCGCGTCGATCTAGGGCGTATCACGGTCAGTTGATCTCCGGCCACAGCGATTCGCCCTAGATCGGCGGGGGCGGGATGGACGGGGGCGGGTGGACGGGGGCGGGATGGGTGTCGGCGGGGCACGTCCGGTCGCGCTGTTCGACCAGACGGGACTGCGGGAACCCTGGACTCGGCCAACCCTGTCGATCAAGGAGTTGTGGCGGGTGACAGAACGGCCGTTATGACGCCAAACGGGCACCACAACCCCATGATCGACAAGGCCTGGGCCGGCCGGGCCGGACCTCCTGCGCGATCTTGCACTTGGTGTCTGGACCTAGGGGGCATTTCGTCGCATCTTGGCGACCGATACTGCAAGATCGCAGAGGGGCAGGAGGCAGATTGCCGAGGGGCAGGGGGCAGGGGGCAGAGGGGCAGGGGGCGGGAGGTAGGGCAGGGGGCGGGGTGGCTCGACAGTCAGCCCTTGACGTACGGCTTGCCGTCGGCGGCCGGCGCCCGGACCTTACCGACCAGCCCGGCCACCGCCAGGATCGTCGCCAGGTAGGGCAGCATGGCCAGGAACTGGCTGGGGATCGAGCTGTTGATCGCGCTCAGGTAGGTGGCGAGCTGGTCGGCGAAGCCGAAGAACAGCGCGGCGAGCAGCGCTCCCGTCGGGTTCCACCGGCCGAAGATCAGCGCGGCCAGCGCGATGAAGCCCTTGCCACCGATCATGTTCTTGGTGAACGAGTAGAGCGCCAGCGTGTAGGACGCGCCGCCGACACCGGCGACCAGACCAGCCAGCAGCACGTTGCGGTAACGCACCCGCAGCACCTTGACGCCCAGCGTGTCCGCGGCGGTCGGGTGCTCACCGACCGAGCGGGTACGCAGACCCCAGCGGGTCCGGAACAGCCCGATGTGGATCACCAGCACCAGCAGCAGGCCGAGGTACAGGAAGATGTTGCCGCGGAACAGCGCCGGGCCGAGCACCGGGATGTCCCTGAGCAGTGGGATCTCCCAGTTGCTGAAGCGGGGCGCGCTGTTGTACTTCTCCGCGTTGGTCTGCATCAGCCGCTCGTAGAGGAAGCCGGTGACGCCGACCGCGAACAGGTTGAGCACGATGCCGATGACCACCTGGTCGACCAGGTAGCGGATGGCGAAGACGGCCAGCAACAGCGAGATGAACGCGCCACCGATCGCGGCGGCGACCAGACCCACCCAGACGTTTCCGGTGAGGCTGCCGAACAGCGCGCCGCTGAACGCGCCCATCAGCAACTGCCCCTCGATGGCCACGTTGACCACGCCGGACCGCTCGCAGAGCACCCCGGCGAGGGCGCCGAAGATCAGCGGCAGGGCGAGGATGAACGTGCCCCGGATGATGTTGACCAGCGGCATGAAATTTTGCCCGGTCGGCGCGGCGGAGACCTGCCAACAGAGGAAGGAGAGCACGAAGCCGACCATCCCGACGCCGAGCACGGAGAGGAACCACCGCTTCGGCACCCCGGCGAGCAGCGCCGCGCCGGCGGCGATCGTGATGATCCCGAACAGGACCGCCCCGATCATGCCGTTGATCTCCAACGCGGCACCGGCCGCGTCGTCGCTGAGCGTGAAGCGGGCCTGCTGGTCGGTGGCCAGCGCACCGAAGAGCACGGCCGCCAGCAGGCCGAGCACCAGCAGCATGAGCCCGACCTTGCGGTTGCGGGTCCAGAACCCCTCGTCGACGGCGGCGACCGCGACGTCAGGGACAGCCATGGTGGACATGAGTTACCAGCCCTTCGCCAGGCTCGTCTGCAAACGGGCTGCACGTGCGGCCCGGAGCTGGAAGATTGCTTTTACCAGGGCCGGTGCGGCGATGAAGATGACGATCAGCGCCTGGAGCACGGTGACCAACTCCAGTGAGATCCCCGAGTACGACTGCATCCGGTTGCCGCCGGCCTGAAGCGCGCCGAACAGCAGCGCGGCCAGCAGCACCCCCCAGGGCCGTACCCGCCCGAGCAGCGCCACCAGGATGCCGTCGAAGCCGATCTGCGCCACCACCAGCGGGGTCAACGCGCTGGCGGTGGAGCCGAGCACCATGTTCGAGCCGCCGAGGCCGGCCAGGATCCCGGAGAACACCATGATCAGGGTGTACGTGCGGGTGACGCTGATGCCGGCCGTACGGGCCGCGTCCGGGTTGGCGCCGACCGCGCGCAGCTCGAAGCCGAGCGTGGAGCGGTTGAGCAGCCAGGCGCACGCCCAGGTGGCCAGCACGGCGAGCAGGATGCCGGCGTGCACCCGCAGGTTGTCACCGAGCAGGCGGGGCAGTTGGGCTGAGCTGTCCACCGCCTTGCTGATCGCGTCGGTGCGATTCGGGTCCTGCACCCCGTTCTGCACGATCAGCCAGGTCAGGAAGTACGTGGCGACGTAGTTGAGCATGATCGTGTTGATCACCTCGTGGGCACCGGCCCGGGCCTTGAGGATGCCCGGGATGAAGCCCCAGATCGCCCCGCCCAGGGCACCGGCCAACACCGCCACCAGCAGGTGCAGGCCGGGCGGCAGCGGCAGCAGGAAGCCGGCCAGCGCGGCCAGGATCACGCCGATCGTGGCCTGCCCCTGTGCGCCGATGTTGAACAGCCCGCCCCGGAAGGCCAGCGCCACCGCCAGACCGGTGAAGACCAGCGGCGCGGCGTACGTCAGCGTCTCGGAGATCGGCGCGAGCACCGCCTCCCAGCCGTTGCTGCCGTGCACCCAGCCGGAGAACGCCTCCGGGTCGAAGATCGCGCCCTTGAACAGGTTCGCGTACGCCTCGCTCACGAGCGTCCAGCTGGCGCTGAGCGCGTCGGCCGGGCGGGCGGTGATGTAGGAGTACGTGTGCAGCACGTCCGGATCAGAGATGATCATCAGGATCGCGCCGACCACGATCGCCAGCACCAGCGACAGCAGGGTCACCGTAAAGGTGTTCGCCGCCCAGAGGTTGTCCAGGAACATTCGGCCCAGGGAGGGCTTCTGCTCCGGCGCCGACCGGCTCGAGCCGGTAGCCGGCTCGGCCCGTTCGGTGTTGCCGAGCGCCGTCTGCGCGGCCTGCGCCTCGCTCGCCGGCTCCTTGTCCGGCGAACCGGACTGGGGGTTGGGGTCGGTCATGCCGTCACTCCGCTTCGCTGCGTGACGCCATGAGGCACCATCGCCCTGCCACGATGATTCGCTCGCTGACGCTCGCTCATGCCGTCACTCCGCTTCGCTGCGTGACGCCATGAGGCACCATCGCCCTGCCACGATGATTCGCTCGCTGACGCTCGCTCATGCCGTCACTCCGCTTCGCTGCGTGACGCCATGAGGCACCATCGCCCTGCCACGATGATTCGCTCGCTGACGCTCGCTCATGCCGTCACTCCGCTTCGCTGCGTGACGCCATGAGGCACCATCGCCCTGCCACGATGATTCGCTCGCTGACGCTCGCTCATGCCTCGTCCTCGCTCGCGGGGCGTCCGGCACCCGCCGGGCCCCCGTCGGTGACCGTTCCGTCGGCCGGCACTCCGGGCTCGCTGGCAGCGGGCTCGTCGGCCGCCGGGGACGCGCCGGCTTCCGGCGCCGTGTCCGGGCTGATGCCGGCCATCAGGAGGCCGATCTCCTCGCGCGGGGTGTCCGGGCCGACGATTCCGATGATCCGGCCGCGGTACATCACCGCGATCCGGTCGGCCAGCCCGATCACCTCGTCGAGTTCGCTGGAGACCACCAGGACGGCGGTGCCGATGTCCCGCTCGTGGATGACCCGGCTGTGGATGAACTCGATCGACCCGACGTCGACGCCGCGGGTCGGCTGCGCGGCGATGAAGAGCTTCAGCGGCCGGGACAGCTCCCGGGCCACGATCACCTTCTGCTGGTTGCCGCCGGAGAGCGTGCCGACCGGCGCGTCGGCCGACGACGTACGGACATCGAACTGCTCGATCCGCTCCTTGGCCGACGACGCGATCGCGTCCGGCTTGAGCGCGAGCCCGGCACCGAACGGCGGCCGATCGTAGATGTCCAGCACCAGGTTCTCCGCGACGCTGAACTCCTTGACCACGCCGTCCACGCTGCGGTCCTCGGGGACGTAGCCGACGCCCGCGCGGAGCACCTTCTTGGTCGTCCAGCCGTCGATCCGGTCGCCGGCCAGGCTGACCGTTCCGGCGAGCACCGGACGCAGACCCATGATCGCCTCGATCAGCTCGGTCTGGCCGTTGCCCTGGACGCCTGCGACGCCGAGCACCTCGCCGGCCCGTACGGTCAGGTCGATGCCGTCAACGGCCCGGATCTGCCGGTCGTCGTCGACGACCAGCCCGGCCACCTCCAGCACCGGCTCGCCCGGAGTCGCCGGCGACTTGTCCACGGTGAGCCGGACGTTGCGCCCGACCATCAGCGCGGCCAGCTCGTCCCGGCTGGCGGACGGCGAGGCCGTGCCGACGGTCTTGCCGCGCCGGATCACGGTGATCCGGTCGGCGATCGCCTTGACCTCGCCAAGCTTGTGGGTGATGAAGACGATCGACTTGCCGGCTGCCTTGAGCGACCGCATGACGGTCAACAGCTCTTCGGTCTCCTGCGGGGTGAGCACAGCGGTCGGCTCGTCCAGGATCAGCAGGTCGACGTCACGGGTGAGCGCCTTGACGATCTCGACGCGCTGCTGGATGCCGACCGGCAGGTCCTCGATCACCGCGTCCGGGTCGACCCGCAGGTTGTACCGCTCGGAGACCTCGGCGACCTCGCGCCGGGCCCGCCGCCGGTCCAGGAAGCCGGCGATGCCGCCCCGGACCTGCTCGGCGCCGAGCATGATGTTCTCCGTCACGGTGAAGACGGGCACCAGCATGAAGTGCTGGTGCACCATGCCGATCCCGGCCCCGATCGCGTCGGACGGGCCCTTCAGCTTCAGCGGCTTGCCGTCGACCAGGATCTCGCCCTCGTCGGGCTGGTAGAGCCCGTAGAGCACGTTCATCAGGGTCGACTTGCCCGCGCCGTTCTCGCCGAGCAGGGCGTGAATCTCTCCAGGCTCCACCGTCAGGTCGATGTGGTCGTTGGCGACCAGATCACCGAATCGCTTGGTGATGCCGCGCAGTTCGAGTCTCAGCGCAACCTCCTGGAGTGCGAGCGATGGTGCAGCGTAGCTGCCGGTCAACCGGACCGGACGGTACCGGTCACCGTGGCGCACGATCGGCCGCTCCGACTCCGCGGGCTCTCACCCGCGGCGCCGGAGCGGCCGGATCGGTCGTACCTGTCCCCCGCCGACCTTCCCGATGATCTCACCGGAGCGGCCGGCCGGTCGTCACTTGGTCGGCTGAGCCTTCGAGGTGACGGTGATGGTGCCGGCGGCGATGTCCGCCTTGATCTTGTCGATCTCGGTCTTCAGCTCGGCCGGAACCTTGCTGTCGAAGTCGTGGTACGGGGCGAGCGAGACACCGTTGTTGGCCAGGGTGCCGATGAAGCCGGGCTTCGCCGGCAGCTTGTCGCCAGCGGCGGCCTTGGTCACGGCCTCCTTGACGGCGTCCGGGATGTTCTTGACCACGGTGGTCACGATCGCCGCGCAGTCGGGGGTGCTCTCGCAGCCGTCGACGTCCACCCAGATCGTCTCGTACTTACCGCCCGAGGCCTTCGCCGCGGCGGTGGTGCCGAGGCCGGAGCCGCCGGCGACCGGCATGATGATGTCCGCGCCCTGGGCGACCAGCGCGTCGGAGACCTTCTTGCCCTCGTCCTGCTTGGCGAAGTCGTTGGTGAAGGAGCCCTTCTGGGTCTCCTTGTTCCAACCCAGCGCCTGGACGTTCTTCTTCTTGGTGGTGTTGTAGTACGCCACGCCGTCGACGAAGCCGTCCATGAAGATGGTGACCGGCGGGATCGGCAGGGCGCCGTAGGTGGCGACCTTGCCGCTCTTGCTCAGCCCGGCGGCCAGGTAGCCCGCCTGGAACGCGGCCTGGGCGGTGTCGAACTGCATCGGGTAGATGTTGTCCAGACCCGGGTTGGCGTCGACGATGCCGAACTCCTGGTTGGGGTTCGCCGCCGCGATCTTCTTGGTGGCGTCGGACATCAGGCCACCGACCGCCAGGATGAAGTTGCACTTCTGGTTGACGTACTGCGTCAGGTTCGGCTCGTAGTCGGCCTCGGACTTCGACGCGACGTACTTGATGTCGATGTTGTCGTTGGCTGCCTTGGCGTTCTGCAGGCCCTTCCAGGCCGAGGCGTTGAACGACTTGTCGTCGATGCCGCCGACGTCCGTCACCATGCAGGCGCTGAACTTCTTGGCGCCGCTGCCGGCGTTCTTGTCATCATCGGGGGCCTCGCCACACGCGGCGGCGCTGAGCACGAGCCCACCCACCGCGAACATCGAGGCGATCCGCATCCCACGCACCGAGCGCAAGACGTCTCCTTCCCATTGCACACCGCGCCTAGTGCGGTGGCAGCCCATCAGCCGACCTGCGGTGTGCCGCCGGCTGTCCCACGTTACGGACGGGAGCGTACGCCCGCGCCCACCCACCGGCCGACAATCGTGCACGACTGTTGAGCGCCTGTTACCCGGGTGTAACCCTTGCGTGGGGCAAGTCACTCTTTGTGCTGCTAACCGAGCGCCGAGGCGTCACTAACGTCCGGTTTTCGGGGGTGGTTCCCCCTCCCGGACGTTACCGCCAAAAGACCGCCACCGCCGCGTTGACCAGGGTCAGACCGACGATCGCGAGGAAGTGACCCCGGTTGACGACCTCCCTCTTCCTCGAAAAGAAGACCATGACGAAGATCAGCAGCGCGATCACCAGCTTCGTCACAATTTTCGCGGGCGCCGGCTCGTCGCCGTCGCGTAGCGGGGCGGAGAGGCCGAGCCCGGTCAGCAACTGGATCACCGACCCCCAGAGCATGGCCGGGTTGATCCGCAGCCGGCCGCTGAGGTACTGGGCGATCGAGCCGCCGAGCAGCAGGGCGAAACCGATCAGGTGGACATAGAGGAGTACGAGTCTGAGTGCTTCCACGTCGCCATACTTCCCTATTCACGACGGATCGTAGTAGCCGGAACCGCCGACGGGAGCCGATCAGTCCGCCCGCCGCAGCGGGCCGACTCATCCCTTGACGGCTCCCGAGGTGAGGCCGGAGACGATGTAGCGCTGGAGGAGTTGGAAGACCAGCACGGTGGGAATCGCGGTGAGCAGGGTGCCGGCCGCGAAGATGCCGAAGTTGTTGTTGCGCTCGTTGCCCTCCAACATGCCGAACATGCCGACCGCCAGGGTCTTGCGCCCGGTGTCGGTGAGGAACACGTTGGCCATCAGGAACTCGTTGATCGTGCCGATGAACGCCAGCAAAGCGGTCACGGCCAGGATCGGCGCCACCAGCGGCAGCATGATCCGGAAGAAGACCTGCGAGTGCGAGGCGCCATCGATGGTGGCCGACTCGTCCAGTTCCCGGGGCAGCGTGTCGAAGAAGCCCTTCATCAGCCACGTGTTCACCCCGAGCGCGCCACCCAGGTAGAGCAGCACCAACCCCCACGGCGTGTTGAGACCGATCGTCGGCCACAGGTCGGTGATCGTGCCGAAGATCAGGTAGATCGCCACGATCGCCAGGAACTGCGGAAACATCTGGATCAACAGCAGCGCGAGCAGGCCGACCCGACGGCCGCTGAACCGCATCCGCGAGAAGGCGTACGCGGCCAGTGCGGACAGGAACACCGACACGAACGAGGCCACCCCGGCGATCAGCAACGAGTTGAGGAACCAGCGCTCGAAGTCGGTGCGCGCGAACAGCTCACCGAAGTTGCCGAACGACACCCCGGCGGTCGGCACCAGCTCGGTGGAGGAGAGGGTGCCGAGCGGGTTGAGCGCCGCGGAGAGCACGAACACGATCGGGAAGAGGCTGAACAGCACCCCGAGTACGGCGGCCAGGTGCCGCCAGCCGACCTGGGCGAACCAGCGGTTGCGTCGCCGGCCGGCGACGGTGCGCGTGGTCACGAGTACACCTCCTCCTGCTTGCGGGTCCGTCGGAAGCTGACCGCCGAGACCACCGCGACGATGGCGAAGATGAACAGCGAGATCGCGGCGGCGAAGCCGAACTCCGCCCCCTGCCCACCGAAGGCCAACCGATAGGTGTACGTGATCAGCAGGTCGGTCGCGCCGTTGCTCGGGTTGTCGGCCGGGAAGGGCGCGCCGTCGGTGGTCAGGTAGATCGCGTTGAAGTTGTTGAAGTTGAACGCGAACGACGCGATCAGCAACGGGCTGAGCGCGACCAGCAGCAGCGGCAGGGTGACCGCCCGGAACGACTGCCAGGGCGACGCCCCGTCGACCGAGGTCGCTTCGGTCAGCTCCGCAGGAATGGCCTGCAACGCGCCGGTGGCCACCAGGAACATGTACGGGTACCCCAGCCAGAGCTGCACCAGGATCACCGCGAAGCGGGCCGTCCACGGCTGGCCGAACCAGTCGACGCTCAGCCCGAACATGTTGTTGATGAGGCCGAAGTCGGCGTTGAACATGTCCCGCCAGACCAGCAGCATCGCGAACGACGGCATGGCGTACGGCAGGATCAGCAGCACCCGGTAGACGTTGGTGCCCCGCATCCGGGGCGAGTGCAGCGCGAGCGCGATCAGCAGGCCGAGCACGAACGTCCCGCCGGTGGAGCCGATGGCGAAGGCGAAGTTCCAGAGCAGGGTGCCGAGGAAGGGTCCGGAGATGTTCTCGTCGGTGAGCACCCGGGTGAAGTTGCTCAGCCCGACGTTGACCTTCCAGCCCTGGGCCAACCGCTCACCATCGGCCGCGACGAAGGTGCCCGTCTCCTCGTCCGCCGTCCAGGTCTGGCCGGTCTCGGTGTCCCGCACGCAGTCACAGTCGGCCGCGTACGCCCGCACCGCCTTGCCCTCGTAGGCGCGGGTCAGACCGCTGGCGCGCACCGCGCCGCCGGCGGTGGGCACCACCAGGTCGGTGATCTCCTTGCTGCGGGCGCTGGCCTGGCCGATGTTGAGCACCGTGTAGCCGTCGGCCGCGGTGACCCGACCGTTCGGGGCGACCGTGACGTCGGCGGCGTCCAGTTGGCGTAGCCCGTCGACGTCGCCGACGGACACCGCACGAGTGCCCGGGTCGGCGACCAGGAAGACCAGCGCGCCGGTGGCCGGGTCGCCCGTGGTCGCGATGGAGAGGACGTACTGCGCGGCGTCGGGCACCTGCGTCACCGAGGCGGTCTGGATCGCGACGATCGCGTCGTCCTTGCTGCCCCGGTGTCCGTCGCCGTAGTTGGTGAAGGAGGTGCTGGCGGTGTAGAGCACCGGGAAGACCTGGAAGGCGACCAGGAACAGCGTTCCGGGGACCAGGTACTTGGCCGGGATGTGCCGGCGGGTGAGGTACAGGTAGAACAGTGCGGCGGTGGTCGCCGCCAGCAGGGCCAGGCCGACCCACTTCCCGCCGTCGATGAGCGGGAAGGCCGCCCAGACCGCGATCCCGGCGGTCAGGCCGAGCAGGAGCACCTTGCCGGCGATGCCGGTCAGGGTGATCGGCGCGTGGTCACGCGTGGCACGGGAGGGTGGGAGCCCGGAGTCGACGGACCCCCGGCCCGGGGCCTGCGTGGCAGACCCCGGGCCGGAGAGCGGCGGTCTCATTACTTGATCTGGCCGGAGATGGTCTTGCCGGCCGCGGTGATGGTGCTGGTCGGGTCGGCGCCGCCGATGACCGCGGCCTCGGCCTTGCCGAACGGGTCCCAGATCGCGGCCATCGCCGGGATGGCCGGGAGCACCTGGCCGTTCTTGCCGGCCTCCTGGAACTTGGCCAGGTCCGGGTCGCTCCCCTTGACCTGGTCGAGGGCGGCGGTCAGCGCCGGCGGCCGGGGCTCGGCGTTGTACAGCGCGACGGCCAGCTCGGGAGTGGTGGTGTAGTTGGCCACGAACTCCTGGGCCAGGGCCTTGTTCTTGCCCTTCGCGGCGACGTAGAACGCCTGCACGCCCACGAACGGCTGGGCCTCCTTGCCGCCGGCGAAGCCGGGGATGGCGGAGATGTCGTACGCGATGCCGGCCTTCTTGACGTCGGCCACCGCCCACGGGCCGGAGACGAGGTAGGCGCACTTCTTGCCGGTGAAGGTGGCGGTCGCGTTGGTGTCCGCGATGGAGCGCTTCAACACGCCCTCGCCCTTCTCACCCAGCGCGCCGATCTTCTTGAACGCCTCGATCGAGGCGGGCTTGCCCACGCCCAGGTCCTTCGGGTCGTAGTCGCCGCTGGCGCTGGTGCCGAAGAGATAGCCGCCGGCCGAGGTGTACAGCGGGTAGATGTGGTACGCGTCGCCCTTCTGACCGACCTGGAGGCAGAGCGTCTCGGTGACCTTCTTCGCCGCCTTGAGCTGCTTGCCGGTGGCGACCAGGTCCTCGATGGTCTTCGGCGCCTCGGGGGCCAACGCGGTGTTGCGGATCAGCGCGATGTTCTCCTGCGCGTACGGCACCGCGTAGAGCTGACCGTTGAAGGTGACCGCCTTGATGGCGGTCTCGTTGAACGCGCTCTTCTGCTCCGCGGCGAGCTGGACGGGGTCGATGGCGCCGTTCTGCACGAGGTTGCCGATCCAGTCGTGCGCGCCGACCACCACGTCGGGGCCGCTGCTCTGCTGCGAGGCGGTGACGAAGTTGGTCTGCAGGTCCTTGCTGACGGCCTGGACCTCGACGGTGACGCCGTTCTCCTGGCCGAACTTTTCGGCGAACGGCTTCAGGGCGACGGTTCGCTTGTCGTCCGCCCAGATCACCAACTTGCCGCCGGCCGCCTTGGGGGACTCCTTCGCGGCCGGATCGTCGCTGTCGCCACAGCCGGAGGCGGCGAGCGCCAGGGCGAAGAGGGCGACCACACCCGCGGTACGGATGCGCATCGGTACTCCTGTCGTCATGGCGGGTCCGCCGGGGGAAGGACGGCCCGCCAGTGGGAACTCTGGAAGTTCTTGCCAACCGACGCATCGATGCTGCGCCGCTGCTGTCGCATGCTGCGGGGACGTTAGCAAGACGTTGCAGTCAATGGAAGGGCTTGCAGAGACACCCGCAAGAACTTGCCGGTGAGCTACAGTGCCGCCATGCGCGCTCGACTGTCCGACATCGCCCAGCAGGCCGAAGTCAGCGAGGCCACGGTGTCGCGGGTGCTCAACGACCGCCCCGGCGTGGCCACCGAAACCCGCCAGGCCGTCCTCACCGCTCTCGACGTGCTCGGCTACGAGCGCCCGGCCCGCCTGCGCAAGCGCAGCGCGGGGCTGGTCGGCCTGGTGGTGCCGGAGTTGGACAACCCGATCTTCCCGGCCTTCGCCCAGGTCATCGAGTCGACGCTGGCGCAGAGCGGGTTCACCCCGGTGCTCTGCACCCAGACCGCCGGCGGCGTCACCGAGGACGAGTACGTGGAGATGCTGCTGGACCGGCAGGTCTCCGGGATCGCCTTCGTCTCCGGCCTGCACGCCGACACCGCCGCGAACCACGATCGCTACCGTGCCCTGATCGCCCGGCCACTGCCCGTCGTGATGATCAACGGGTACGTGCCCGGCATCGGCGCGCCCTTCGTCTCCTGCGACGACCGGGAGGCCGCCGAGTTGGCCGTGGCGCACCTCGTCGCGCTCGGGCACCGACGGATCGGCCTGATCACCGGCCCGGACCGGTTCGTTCCGGTGCAGCGTAAGGTGGCCGGCTGGCGTTCGGCGATGACCCGGTTGGCCGGCGTCGCCCAGTCCGACCTGGCCGAGCTGGCCGAGCTGTCGCTGTTCGGTGTGGAGGGTGGCGAGGCGGCGGCCGGCCGACTACTGGACCGTGGTGTCACCGGTGTGGTGTGCGGCTCCGACCTGATGGCGCTCGGCGCGGTCCGGGCGGCCCGGCAGCGCGGCCTGAGCGTCCCCGGCGACCTCTCCGTGGTCGGTTACGACGACTCGCCGCTGATGGCCTTCACCGAGCCGCCGCTGACCACCATGCGGCAGCCGGTCACCTCGATGGCGGTGGCCGCGGTCCGGGCTCTGGTGGACGAGATCAACGGGCACGGCGCCCCCCACTCGGAGTACCTGTTCCGCCCGGAGTTGGTGGTGCGCGGTTCCACTGCGGTCGCCCCGGCCAACGGGCGCGGATCGGCCCGGCACCGGCCCGGCTCGTCGGCTCTGGCCGTCTCCGCCTGAGCGGTCGCCGCGCCTCTTCCTTGCGCAAGAACTGCTTGACTCTTGCAGTTCCTGACCGGCATATTGCTCAGATGATCAGCGCCGCCGCACCGCCCCGCACCGCCGACGACGACTGGTGGCGCGCTGCGGTCGTCTACCAGGTCTACGTGCGCAGCTTCGCCGACAGCGACGGTGACGGCACCGGTGACCTCCAGGGCATCCGACAGCGCCTGCCGTACCTGCGCGACCTCGGGGTGGACGCGCTCTGGCTGACCCCCTTCTACACGTCCCCCATGGTCGACGGCGGGTACGACGTCGCCGACTACCGGGACGTCGACCCGATGTTCGGCACCCTCACCGACTTCGACGCGATGATCAGCGACGCGCACGCCCTCGGGCTGCGGATCATCGTCGACCTGGTGCCCAATCACACCTCCAGCGCGCATCCCTGGTTCGCGGCCGCCCTCGCCGCCGGCCCCGGCTCACCGGAGCGGGCCCGCTACCTCTTCGCCGCCGGCCAGGGCGCGCACGGCGAGTTGCCCCCGAACGACTGGGAGAGCATCTTCGGCGGCCCGGCCTGGACCCGGGTCGCGGACGGCGAGTGGTACCTGCACCTGTTCGACCCGACCCAGCCGGACCTGAACTGGCGCCACCGGGAGGTCCGCGCCGAGTTCGAGGACGTGCTGCGGTTCTGGCTGGACCGCGGTGTGGACGGCTTCCGGATCGACGTGGCGCACGGCATGATCAAGGCCGAAGGGCTGCCGGACGTCGGCTTCAGCACCTTGACCACCGGTCAACGCCAGGTCGAACTGCTCGGCAAGGGCCGACTGCCCTACTTCGACCAGGACGAGGTGCACGAGATCTACCGCGCCTGGCGGCCCATCCTGGACAGCTACCCGGGCGGCCGGATGGCGGTCGCCGAGGCGTGGGCCGAGACCCCGCAACGGCTGGCGCGCTACATCGGCCCGGACGAGCTGCACCAGGCGTTCAGCTTCGACTTCCTCGACGCCACCTGGTCGGCCGAGTCGTTCCGCAAGGTGATCGACACCGCGCTGGCCGAGTCGACCGTCGTCGGCGCGCCCACCACCTGGGTGCTGTCCAACCACGACAAGCAGCGGCACGTCACCCGCTACGGCGACGGCACCCAGGGGTTGCGCCGGGCCCGCGCCGCCAGCCTGCTGATGCTCGCCCTGCCCGGCTGCGCCTACCTCTACCAGGGCGAGGAGCTGGGCCTGCCCGAGGTGCTCGACCTCCCCGACGAGCTGCGCCAGGACCCGGCGTTCCTGCGCACCGGCGAGAGCCGGGACGGCTGCCGGGTGCCCATCCCGTGGAGCGGCGAGCTGGCCCCGTACGGCTTCGGGCCGGCCGGCAGCGACCTGAGCTGGCTGCCCGCGCCGGCGACCTGGCGGGCCCTGTCGGTCGCCGCGCAGACCGGCGTGCCCGACTCGACGCTGGAGCTGTACCGGGCCGCGCTGCGCATCCGGCACGAGCACCCGGCGCTGGCCGGCGACGCTGGCGACGTGACCTGGCTGGAGAGCGGACCGGGCGTGCTGGCCTTCTCCCGCAGCGCCGGCACGACCGTGCTGACCTGCGTGCTGAACCTCAGCGGCGCACCGGCCCTCATCGACGGGTACGGCGAGCCCCTCGTCGCCAGTGCGGCGCTCACCGGCCATCTGCTGCCGGTCGACGCGGCGGCCTGGTTGGAACGGCGCTGAACGGGTAACCCCTCATCGACCTGGTCGTCCGTCGTGCCCCGCGCCGACGGGCGACTGGGGTACCGGCCCCTTGTGGTGGGGGGTGAGGTGACACCGGCGCCACGCGGAGTTCGCTCCGCGCGGCGCCGGTGTTCGTCCGCGTCAAGGTGGGTACCGCACGGGACATCATCCGGTGGAGGTGACCCATGGTGGCACGGATCGCGCAGTGCACGATCGACGTCGAGGACCTGGATCTCATGGTCGCGTTCTGGTCGGCCGCGCTCGGCTATGAGATCGCGCAGGGCGACGATGGCAGCGCCAAGCTCTGGCCGCCGTCCGGCCCGGCACCCACCGTCTGGTTGCAGGGCTCTGGGACGGCCAAACGAGGCAAGAACCGGTTACACCTCGACCTGGTCGCCGACGGCGACCCGCAGACCGAGGTGCACCGGCTGGTCGGGCTCGGCGCTCGGCGGGTTGACGTCGGGCAGACCGGGACCGAGGGGTTCACCGTGCTCGCCGACCCCGAAGGCAACGAGTTCTGTGTGCTGGACGGCCCCCCGACCCGCTGACCGCGGCGTTGCCGGCCCGGCGCGGGTCACTTGGCGGTGAGCAGTGCCGCGATCCGGGCGAGGCCGGCACGGACCTCCATCTCGTTCGGCGGCTCGACGGGCTCGCCGTGGCCCGCCTCGTCGGCGGCGGCGTCCAACTCCTCGTCGATCACGTCCTCGAAGTCGCCGTACAGGTCGGCGCCCTCGACCCGGCTGGCGTCGTCCTCGGCGGCGACCTGCGCGGCGGCGATCTCGCTGCGGATCTCGTCGGCCGACAACGCCGGCAGCAGCGGCTCCACCACGGCCATCAACTGCTCCTCGGCCACCACCGCCTCGGCCAGCGCCAACGCGTGCGGCCGCTCGTACGGCCCGCAGACGACTGGCTCCCAGTCGTCGAGGTCACCGAGCGGGCCGAAGGTGATGATCCACGGCAGGCCGAGCATCGGCGAGTCGTCCGGCAGGTCCAGTGTCATGAGTGCGCCCACCGGCTCATCATGGTCCGTGAACGCGAGCGCCGACGGTGTTCTTCTCAGTTACCGCCCGTCCGGAGCGCGACCACCGGCCGGTCAGCCGGGGCGCGCGGCGTCCAGGGCGGCGCGGACCAGCGCGAGCGCGGTGGCCCCCGGCACGCCGAGTCGGGCCGCCTCGGTCGCGTAGTCGGCCGCCGCCCGCTGCAACCGGTCCACGGCGTCGTCGCGGCCGGGTGCGACGAAGGTGCCGTTGCGCCCCCGGGTCTCCAGCAGGCCAGCCGCCTCCAACTCCCGGTACGCGCGGGCCACCGTGTTCGCGGCCAGCCGCAGGTCGGCGGCGAGCTGCCGCACGGTGGGCAGCCGACTGCCCACCGGCAACCGGCCGTCGCCGACGAGCTCGGCGAGCTGCCCGCGTACCTGCTCGTAGGGGGGCACCGACGAGTCCGGGTCGACCGAGATCAGCACCTGCGCACCTTCCGTCGTCAGCCGGCACCGCCCGGCGTACCGGGATCGGTGTCCTCGTCGAGCGCCGCTGGCGGGGCGCCCTCGGCCAGGTCCACCACCCGCCCGCGCGAGCTGGTCGCGAGGATCGCCGCCCCGAACAGCACCAACTGGTTGAGCAGGTAGAGGTAGAGCAGCAGCCCGACCGCGCCGGCCACCACGGTGTACGCCGGATTGCGCTCGGTGCGCACCACGTAGTACCGCCCCAGCGTGTTCAGCAGCGTGATGCCGATCGCGACCAGCACCACCACCGGACGCAGCCGGGATCGACTCACCCGCAGCCGGGGTACGGCAACGAGCATCGCGGTGGCGAGCACCGCGTTGACCACCACGCTGAGCACGGCGCTGATCGTGGTCAGACCGACCGAGCCGGTGCTGCGCAGCAGGAAGCGCAGCAGCGACTCCAGTGCGTCCACCGCCGCCACCGAGACGCCGAGCAGCACGAAGATGCCGATCATCACGCCCAGGTCGACCAGCCGCCGGACCACGAGGTTGCCCGGCTGCTGGTTGAGCCCGTACATCAACCGCTGCGAGGAGCGGATCGCCTCCACCCAGCCGATCCCGGTGAAGAAGAGAATGATCAGGCCGACCACGCCGACCGTGCCACTGGAGTTGGCGATCTGCTGCGCGTCCAGGAAGGGCAGATTGTCCCGCAGGAAGCCCGCCGCCGCGGTGCTGACCTCGTCGTTGTCCTCGAGGATCGCGCCGAAGATGGCGTACGCGACCAGGGCGAGGGCGAACACCGCGAAGAAGCCGTAGTAGGCGATCGCCGCGGCCAGCCGGCCGGCCAGCACGTCGGCGTAGAGCACACCGGCGCGCCACACGTGATCGAAGAGGCCCGACCGGTGGCGCGCGGCACTCACCCAGCGGTCGATGCCCGCCTCGATCCGGCCCATGACGTTCACGCGGTCATCCTCGCCGATCTCGCGCCGCCGTGGTGAAAAGAGGCTCCCGTGCTTGCCGACCGGCGCGTCAGCAAGGTCAACCGCCGAGGCGGAAGTCCCGTCGCGGTTGCCACCGGGCCTGCCCGCTGTGCGAGAACAGGGTGAACGCGTCGACCTCGAACATCGCCGAGAAGTCGGCCAGATCCTCGTACGCCTTGTCCAGCGCCTCCGGCGCCACGTCCTGCGCGACGGTGACGTGCGGGTGGTACGGGAAGCGGGTTTCGCGGTGCAGCTCCGGTGCCCCGGCGATGGCGGCGGCCAGCAGCTCGCACTCGCTGATGCCGGCAGCCACCGCGACGAAGACGACCTGGGTCACCGGGCGGAACGTGCCGGTGCCCCGCAGGTGCAGCGCGAACGGCAGGTGCGCTGCGGCGACGGCGGCCAGGTGCCCCTCGACCGCCGGCAGCGTGGCCACCGGGATCTCGGTCGGCCCGAGCAGCGTCACGTGCGCGGGCACCGCCAGCGGGTCACCGGCCTCGATCCGGCGCCGGGTGAGCTGGGCCCCCCACGGCTCCGGGATGTCCACCGCGATGCCGACCTGAACGGTGTCGCCGGCCAGCGGCACCCCACCACTGCGATCCACGCTGCGCGCCGCCCCTCCGGCCACCGGTCCGCCCACCCGCCCCGCGACGCTATTCGCCGCGCACCGGCGGGAAGAAGCCAACCCGCTCGTACGCGGACCGCAGGGTCGCATCGGCCACCGCCCGGGCCTTCTCCGCGCCGGTGGCGAGCATCTTGTCCAGTTGCGCCGGGTCGTCCAGGTAGGCACGGGTGCGCTGCTGGATGGGGCCGACGAACTCCGCCACCACCTCGGCCAGGTCCTTCTTCAGGTCGCCGTACCCGCGGCCGGCGTACGCGGCCACCAGCTCGTCGATGCTGCGACCGCTGAGCGCCGAGTGGATGGTCAGCAGGTTGGACACGCCCGGCTTGCTCTCGGCGTCAAAGACGATCTCGCGGCCGGTGTCGGTCACCGCGGAGCGGATCTTCTTCGCCGATCGCGCCGGATCCTCCAGCAGGTCGATGATGCCGGCGGGCGAGGACGACGACTTGGACATCTTCGAGGTCGGGTCCTGAAGATCGGTGATCTTCGCCGTGTCCTTGACGATGTGCGGCTCGGGCACCGTGAACGTCGGCCCGAACAGCGAGTTGAACCGCTGAGCCAGGTCCCGGGAGAGCTCGAGGTGCTGGCGCTGGTCCTCGCCGACCGGGACGGCGTTGGCCTGGTAGAGCAGGATGTCGGCGGCCTGCAGGACCGGATAGGTGAACAGACCTACGCTGGCCCGCTCGTTGCCCTGTTTCTGCGACTTGTCCTTGAACTGGGTCATCCGGCTGGCCTCGCCGAACCCGGTGATGCAGCCGAGCACCCAGGCCAGTTGCGGGTGCTCGGGCACCTGCGACTGCACGAACAGGGTGCTGCGCTCGGGGTCGAGGCCGACCGCGAAGAGCTGGGCGGCGGCCACCCTGGTGCGCTGGCGCAGCACCGCCGGGTCGTGCCCCGCGGTGATGGCGTGCAGGTCCACCACGCAGTAGAAGGCGTCGTGGGTCTCCTGCAGGGCCACCCAGTGCCGCACCGCGCCGAGGTAGTTGCCGAGGTGGAACGAGTCGGCCGTCGGCTGGATGCCGGAGAAGACGCGGGGGCGGGCGGGAACGTCGGACATGGCGATAATTCTGTCAGCAAGCACCGGGGTCCGTCATGACGGGCCGGCGGGTCGCCTGCGGCCCGCCGATGTGGGGGTGTTGACCTCGGGTGGCTCCCCCGCACCGACCCGGTGAGTCGGCCCGATCCCGCCTCCGCGCTGCGGCCCGGCACCGCCCTTCCGCGACTGCCCGGCGCCACGGTCCCGGCGCTGCTCGGGGACTCGCAGC
The DNA here is from genome assembly GCF_036906815.1 of Micromonospora sp. CPCC 205539. Taxonomy (NCBI): domain Bacteria; kingdom Bacillati; phylum Actinomycetota; class Actinomycetes; order Micromonosporales; family Micromonosporaceae; genus Micromonospora; species Micromonospora sp. CPCC 205539. The sequence goes on from NZ_JBAKHW010000014.1 coordinate 41,226, forward strand.
GCGGAGACCGCGAGCCGGGCGACCCGGCGTCCCTCCAGCGCCAACACCCGCAGGAGCCAGCCGCCCGGCGGATCGGGCTCGCCGACCTCGACCGGTTCACCGGGCACCGGCACCTCGTCGCCGGTCACCGGCAGCCGGCCCAGCGCGGCCATCACGAACCCGCCGACCGTCTCGTACGGCCCGGCCGGCAGACCCACCCCGGTCCGCTCGGCGAAGTCGGCCAGGTTGAGTCGGCCGTCGACCACCGCGGGCAGGCCGTCGTGCACCGGGTCGGGTGCGGTGTCGTACTCGTCGTGGATCTCGCCGATCAGCTCCTCGATGAGGTCTTCCAGCGTGACGATGCCGGCGGTGCCGCCGTACTCGTCGACCACCACCGCCAGGTGCTGGCCCTCCCGGCGCATCTCGGTCAGCGCGGCCAGGACCCGCTTGCTGCCGGGCAGCCGCTTCACCTCCCGGCACAGCTCGCCCACGGTGGCGCAGTGGTCCGCATCCGGACGCAGCAGCACGTCGCGCAGGTGCACGAAACCGACCACGTCGTCGTGCGTGCCGTCGGTGACCGGATAGCGGGTGTGCGTCTCGGCCCGGACCAGTCGCGCCGCCTCGGCGATGGTCAGCCGGGTGGGCAGGAAGACCACCTCGGTGCGGGGCATCATCACCTCACGGACCAGGCTGGCACCGGCCACCAGGACCTCGTCGATGATGCGCCGCTCGTCCGGGTCGAGCACGGTGTTCACCGCGACCAGGTCCCGCAGCTCGGCCTCGGAGATCCGCTCCCGGCCGGCCGCCGGGCCGGCACCGAGCAGGTGGGTGACGAGGCGGGTGGCACCGTCGGCGGCGCGGACCACGACCTGGGCGACGGCTCGGGCAAGCGGGCCGGGGTCGCGGCGGGGCCGCTCCCGCGTGCGTCGCCGGAGCCCGGTACGGGCCGCTTCCCGCATGACAGAGATGGTAGACACCCTCGGCCCGCCGTACCGGGGACCACGGGCAGTGAACCAGCGCATGTTCGGCTCTGTTTAATCGTGAGAGATTATGATGGAATGTGGATGCGGCGCGACCGGCCGGCGTACCAGCCGCCGCCGTAGGGTGATCACCGGAGGGCCACGTCCCGGGCGGGCCAGGCAGGGAGGCAACAACGTGAAACTGCTCCTCACCGGGGGTGCCGGCTTCATCGGCAGCGTGGTGACCCGGATGCTGCTCGACGCGGGCCACGAGGTGGTGGTCCTGGACGACCTGCGCACCGGCCACCGCGCGGCGCTCGCGCCGGACGCGACCCACGTCGAGGCGTCCATCCACGAGGCCGCCCAGGTCATCACCCCCGACGCCGGCTTCGACGGGGTGCTGCACTTCGCCGCGCTGATCGCCGCGGGCGAGTCGATGGTCAAGCCGGAGCTCTACTGGCAGACCAACACCGTCGGCACTCTCGCCCTGATCGACGCGGTCCGGGCCGCCGGAGTGCCCCGGATGGTCTTCTCCTCCACCGCCGCGGTCTACGGCAATCCCACCGAGCTGCCCATCGGCGAGACCGCGGTCAAGGCACCCACCAACACGTACGGCGCCACCAAGCTCGCCGTCGACATGGCGCTCACGTCCGAGGCGATCGCCCACGGGCTGGCGGCCGTGTCGCTGCGCTACTTCAACGTGGCCGGCGCGCACCTCGACGGTGACGTCGCGCTCGGCGAGCGGCACGACCCGGAGACGCACCTGATCCCTATCGCGCTGGACGTGGCCGCCGGCCGGCGGGAGAAGCTCCAACTCTTCGGCGACGACTACCCCACGGTGGACGGCACCTGCGTCCGCGACTACATCCACGTCGCCGACCTGGCCCGGGCTCACCTGCTGGCGCTGGACGCGGCCACCGCCGGCCAGCACCGGATCTACAACCTGGGCAACGGCAACGGCTTCACCAATCGCCAGGTGGTCGACGTGGTCCGCGAGGTCACCGGGCAGGCACTGCCGGTCGAGGTGGCGCCGCGCCGCGAGGGTGACCCGGCCGAGCTGGTCGCCTCATCCGCGCTGGCCCGCGAGGAGCTGGGTTGGGTGCCGCAGAAGCCGACCCTGCACGACATGGTCGGCGACGCCTGGGCCTTCTACCGCGCGCACATCCTGGAGCAGGCATGACCAACCCCACCGGTGACGTCGCCGAGCGGGCCGCCGCCGGCTTCACCACGCAGTACGGCGACCGCGCCGCCGGCCGCTGGGCGGCTCCCGGTCGGGTCAACCTGATCGGCGAGCACACCGACTACAACGACGGGTTCGTGCTGCCGTTCGCGTTGCCGCTGCGTACCGTTGTGGCCGCCGACCGGCAGGACGGCGAGCGCTGGACGGTCTGGTCCGAACTCTCCGGCGAGACGATCACTTTCGGCGCGGCCGACATCGCCGAGCCGGGCCGGGTCACCGGCTGGGGCGCGTACGTGGCCGGGGTGGTCTGGGCGCTGCGCGAGGCCGGCCACCCGGTGCCCGGCGCCCGGCTGGCGATCGCCTCCGACGTGCCACTGGGCTCCGGGCTCTCCTCCTCGGCGGCGCTCGAGTCGGCCGTCCTCGCCGCACTGCTGGATCTGGGCGGGTTGGAGCTGGCCGCCGAGCGGCAGCCCCGACTGGCCCAGCGGGCAGAGAACGTCTACGTCGGCGCGCCGACCGGGATCATGGACCAGTCCGCAGTGATCCGCTGCCGCGCCGGGCACGCCCTCTTCCTGGACTGCCGCGACGAGTCGGTCGAGCACATCCCGTTCGACCTGGACGCCGCCGGTCTGGCGGTGCTGGTCATCGACAGCCGGGCGCCGCACCGGCACGCCGACGGCGAGTACGCCGCCCGCCGCCGGTCCTGCGAGGCGGGGGCCAAGGCGCTCGGCGTCCCCGCGCTGCGCGACGTGGCCGTCGACCAGCTCGACACCGCGCTGGCCCGGCTCGACGACGAGGAGACCCGACGGCGGGTCCGGCACGTGGTCACCGAGGACCAGCGCGTGTTGGACACGGTGGCGCTGCTGCGTTCCGGTCGGGTCCGGGACATCGGCCCGCTGCTCACCGCCTCGCACGTCTCGATGCGGGACGACTTCGAGATCACCGTTCCGGAGATCGACACTGCGGTCGAGGCGGCGCTCGCCGCCGGCGCGCTGGGGGCCCGGATGACCGGTGGCGGCTTCGGCGGTTGCGTCCTCGCCCTGGTCGAGTCCGACCGTGCCGACGCGGTAGCCGCCGCCGTGACCGACGCGTACGCGGAGCGAGGTTTCACCGCCCCCGGCACCGTGACGGTCCTCCCCTCCCCCGGCGCCACCCGCCTGCCCTAGCCCCCAGCCTTCCCACCCCCCGCCCCACCCACCGCGGCCGGTGATCAAGAGGTTTGCGTCATCTCGAGCCCGAATCCTGACGCAAACCTCTTGATCACCAAGCGGAGGCAGGGGCGGGCGGGTGGGGGTTAGCTGGCTTCGACGATCATGGCGGCGCCTACCGTGCGGTTGGTGGCCTCGTCGATGATGACGAAGCCGCCGGTGGTCCGGTTGCGGCGGTATTCGTCGGCCAGCAGCGGCACCGTGGTGCGCAACCGCACCCGGCCGATTTCGTTGAGCCGCAGCTCATCGGCCGACTCGTCGCGGTGCAGCGAGTTGATGTCCAGCCGGTAGTGCAGCCCGCGCACGATCGCGCGCGCCGAGCGGGTGGTGTGCTTGATGGCGTACCGGCCGCCGACCCGCAGCGGGCGGGTCTCGTCCATCCAGCAGACCATCGCCTCGATGTCCTGGGCGACCGCCGGCGCGTTGTTCGGCCGGCAGATCAGGTCACCCCGGGAGATGTCGATCTCGTCGGCCAGCCGTACCGTCACCGACATCGGCGGAAACGCCTCCGCGACCGGCCCGTCGGCGGTCTCCACGGCGGCGATCCGGCTGGTGAAGCCGGACGGCAGCACCATCACCTCGTCGCCCGGCTTGAGCACCCCGGAGGCGACCTGACCGGCGTAGCCGCGGTAGTCGGTGACCGTGGTGGACTGGGGCCGGATCACGTACTGCACCGGGAATCGGACGTCGACCAGGTTGCGGTCGCTGGCGATGTGCACCCGCTCCAGATGGTGCAGCAGAGACGGCCCCTCGAACCAGGGCATGTTCTCCGAACGGGTGACGATGTTGTCGCCGCGCAGCGCGGAGACCGGCACCACGGTCAGGTCCGGTACGTCGAGCTTCGCGGCGAACGCGGTGAACTCGTCGGCGATCCGCTCGTAGACCTCCTGCGACCAGTCGACCAGATCCATCTTGTTGACACAGAGGACCAGGTGCGGCACGCGCAGCAGCGAGCAGAGGAACGCGTGCCGGCGGGACTGCTCGACCAGGCCCTTGCGCGCGTCCACCAGGATCAGCGCCAGGTCGGCGGTGGACGCTCCGGTGACCATGTTCCGGGTGTACTGGATGTGCCCGGGGGTGTCGGCGATGATGAACTTGCGCCGGGGCGTGGCGAAGTACCGGTACGCCACGTCGATGGTGATGCCCTGCTCCCGCTCGGCGCGCAGGCCGTCGGTGAGCAGCGCCAGGTTGGTGTATTCGTCGCCGCGGGCCGCGCTGACCGCCTCGACCGCGGCCAACTGGTCGGTGAAGAGCGACTTCGTGTCGTAGAGCAGCCGGCCGATCAGGGTCGACTTGCCGTCGTCCACGCTGCCGGCGGTGGCGAAGCGCAGCAGGTCCATCGGCCGGGCTTCCGTCGGGGTCACGGGGGCCGCGATCTCGGTGCTCATCAGAAGTAGCCCTCCCGCTTGCGGTCCTCCATGGCGGCCTCGCTGACCCGGTCGTCACCACGGGTCGCGCCGCGCTCGGTGATCCGGGTGGCCGCCACCTCCTCGATGACCTTCTCCACGGTGTCCGCGTCGGAGCGGACCGCCGCGGTGCAGGAGGCGTCGCCCACGGTGCGGTAGCGCACCTGCGCCTTGAACCGTTCCTCGCCCGCCCGGGGCCGGAAGAACTCGTTCACGGCGTAGAACATGCCGTCCCGCTCGATCACCTCGCGCTCGTGCGCGTAGTAGATCGACGGCAGCGGGATCCGTTCCCGGGCGACGTAGTGCCAGACGTCCAGCTCGGTCCAGTTGGACAGCGGGAAGACCCGGATCGACTCGCCGGGGTGGTGCCGGCCGTTGTACAGCGACCACAGCTCCGGCCGTTGGTTCTTCGGGTCCCACTGGCCGAACTCGTCGCGGAAGCTGAACACCCGCTCCTTGGCCCGGGCCTTCTCCTCGTCCCGGCGGGCGCCACCGAACAGCGCGTCGAAGCGGTGCTTCTCGACCGCGTCCAGCAGCACCGGCGTCTGGATCCGGTTGCGCATCCCGTCGCCGGACTCGCGGACAAGCCCACTGGTCAGGGCCTCCGGCACGCTCGCCACGACCAGCTGCAACCCCAGCTCGGCGACCCGCTGATCGCGGTATTCCAGGACCTCGGGGAAGTTGTGCCCGGTGTCGACGTGCATGACCGGGAAGGGGATGTTGGCCGGGGCGAACGCCTTCTGCGCCAGCCGCAGCATGACGATCGAGTCCTTGCCGCCGGAGAAGAGCAGCACCGGGCGTTCCATCTCGGCGACCACCTCGCGCATCACGAAGATGCTCTCCGCCTCCAGGGCGTCCAGGTGGGAGACCTGGTACGCGGCGGGGGCGGTCATGACACCGGCTCGATTCGCTCGATCATCCGATTTCCAGACCTTTCCGGTCGGACATGTCAAGAAGTGCGGTCAGGCTACCCGGAATGCCTCTGCAGCGCTGCAAGCAACCGGCTGGCGAGATCCCTGCGGCAGACCAGCAGGTCCGGCAGGCGTGGATCCGCCTCGTTGTATTTCAGCGCAGAACCATCGATCCGGGAAGCGTGGAGTCCGGTGGCCGTCGCCACAGCCACCGGTGCCGCCGAATCCCACTCGTACTGCCCACCGGCATGGATGTAGGCATCCACCTCACCGGTGATCACCGCGGCGATCTTCGCCCCGGCCGAACCCATCGGCACGAGGTGCGCACCCACGTCCTCGGCCAGATCGGTGAGGAACACCGGCGGCCGGCTCCGACTCGCCGCCAGCCGGATCACCCGCGCGCCGGCCGTCGCGGCCTCCAGCGTCATCGGCGGGTACGCGGGCGGGTAGTCCGTGCCCAGCACCCGGTGCTGCGCGGGCAGCCCCACCGCCCCGGCGACGAGGCCGTGCGGGCTCGGCGCGGTGCGCGCCCAGAGCGCGACGTGCACCGCCCAGTCCGAGCGCCCCTCCTCGGAGAACTCACGGGTGCCGTCCAGCGGGTCGATGATCCACACCCGATCGGCGGTCAACCGGGACACGGCGCCGGCGTTCACCTCAGCGGCCCAGGCCAGCCGCGAGCCCTCGTCCTCCTCGGAGAGCACCGCGTCCCCCGGCCGCCACTTCGCCAACTCCGTGCGGATCAGGTCGTGCGACACCTTGTCCCCGGCCGACTTCAGCGCGCCATTGTCCGCGAAGCCCATCTCCGCGCGCAGGCCGAGCAGCGCCTGACCGGCTCGGGCCGCCAACCACCGGGCGAAGGCGCCGTCGATCATCGGAGGACTGCTCATCTGCCCGCTCCCGTCGCCACAGCGCGACCCGTGTCCGCACGGCCCGCTCGGCCAGGCCCACGTCGTCGCCGGGCGCGGCACGCCCAAAGGCGCAGACTACCGGTCAACCAGCATCGATCCGGTACGCCTCGCCCGTCAGCCCGCGTGGTAGACGTTCTGCGTCGGCTCCACGCCCTTGGCGATCACCGACTCCACCACGTCAGCGGCCCTGTCCACCAGAAAATCCAGCTCCTTGCGCTCCGCCGCGCCGAAATCCGACAGCACGTAGTCGGCCGGATCCTGCCGCCCCGGCGGCCGACCGATACCGAACCGCACCCGGACGTAGTCCTTGGTGCCCAGCGACTTCGACATCGAGCGCAGGCCGTTGTGCCCACCCTCGCCGCCACCGAACTTGACCCGCAGCTGGCCGTAGTCGATGTCCAGTTCGTCGTGCACCGCGATCACCTGCGCCGGCGGCACCTTGTAGAACTGCGCCAGCGCCGCCACCGGCCCGCCGGAGAGATTCATGTAGGTCAGCGGCTTCACCAGCACCAGCTTCGGCCCGCCGAAGCCCAGCCGCCCCTCGGTCACCTCGGCCACCGCCCGCTTGTGCCGACCGAACCGCGCGCTCACCCGCCCGGCCAGCAGTTCGGCCACCAGGAACCCGACGTTGTGCCGGTTCCCGGCGTACTCCCGGCCCGGGTTGCCCAGGCCGACCACCAGCCACGGCCCCGCCTCGTCCGTCACGACCCGCCCCTCCCGCCGTCGTCCGTCGCACCGACTCCCGATACGCCGACAGGCGCCCCCGAACGCTCGGGGACGCCTGTCGCACAATTCGAACCGATCAGGCCTCGGTGCGCGCCTCGTCGCCCTCGGCGGCCGGGGCGTCCGCGCCCTCGGAGCCCTCGGTGACCTCGCCGGTCTCGGCCTCAGCCTCGTCGGTGGCCGTCTCGATCTCGGGCAGCGTCGCCTCGAGCTGCTCGGCGGTCGGCGCGGCGGTCACCGACGCGACGGTCAGCTCCGCGTCGGCCACCAGCTCGACACCGGACGGCAGCGTCACGTCGCCGGCGGTCACCTGGGAGCCCGCCTCCAGGCCCTCGATCGAGGCCTCCAGGTGGTCCGGAACCTTGGTGGCGTCGGCGGTCACCGAGAGGGTGTCGTGGTCGTGCACGATCAGGGTGTCCCGTGCGGCCTCGCCGGTCAGCTGGACCGGGACCTCGACGGTGACCTTCTCGCCCCGGCGGACCAGGATCAGGTCCACGTGCTCGAAGCTGTCCTTGATCGGGTCGCGCTGGATCGCCTTCGGCAGCGCCAGCACCTGGGTGCCGTCGGTGATGTCGATCGCGAACAGCTGGTTGGCGCCACCCTTGCGGATCGCCGCGGCGAACTCCCGGGACGGCAGCGCGATGTGCTTGGGCTTCTCGCCGTGGCCGTACAGCACGGCGGGCACCTTGCCGGCCCGGCGGGTACGACGGGCACCACCCTTGCCGAACTCGGTACGGGGCTCGGCGCTGATCTTTACCTCGGACACGGGGAAACTCCTGATACTTTCGCTGCGGCGGCTTGTCGTCTGGCGGTGCTGGGGCGAGGGGCTCGCTGGGGCTCTGCGTCTTGAACGACTGCCCGGAGCACCGCGTCGATGACGGTGCCTCCGTGCGGCGCTTTTCAGCGGCCCGCCGGGCACCCTCGCCGTGGCAACCGCACTAGTCTACCCGAGCTGATTCCAGGGTCGCCGGCAGTCCCCGATCACGGCTCCAGGCTGGCGCACCAGTGGCCTTCCCACCAGCGCGACAGCCCCGTTTCCACCAGTTTGCCAGCCGCGCACCCACCGGCGCGCCGCATGGCGAAAACGGGGCTCACCGCAGCACGAGGCTCAGCTCAGGCCGCCGAAGAGGGTGGTCACCGAGCCGTCGTCGAAGACCTCTCGGATCGCCCGCGCCAGCAGCGGTGCGATCGACAGGACGGTCAGCTTGTCCAGCTGCTTCTCCGGCGGCAGGGGCAGCGTGTTGGTCACCACGACCTCGCTGATCGGGCTGTTCTTCAGCCGCTCGGTCGCCGGGTCGGACAGCAGCGCGTGGGTGGACGCGACCACGATCTCCGCGGCGCCGGACTCCTTGAGGATGTCGGCGGCCTTGGTGATCGTGCCACCGGTGTCGATCATGTCGTCGACGATCAGGCAGACCCGGCCCTCCACCTCACCGACCACCCGGTTCGCCACCACCTGGTTCGGCTTCATCGGGTCGCGGGTCTTGTGGATGAACGCCAGCGGGCAGCCGCCCAGCCGGTCGGTCCAGCGCTCGGCGACCCGTACCCGGCCCGAATCCGGCGCGACCACGGTCATCGGACGGCCCGCGTACTTGTGCTCCACGTACTCGGCCAGCACGTCCATCGCGAAGAGGTGGTCCACCGGGCCGTCGAAGAAGCCCTGGATCTGCGCGGTGTGCAGGTCGACGGTGAGGATCCGGTTCGCGCCGGCCGTCTTCAACAGGTCGGCCACCAGCCGGGCCGAGATCGGCTCCCGACCCCGGTGCTTCTTGTCCTGCCGCGCGTACGGGTAGAACGGCAGCACCACGGTGATCCGCTTGGCCGACCCCCGCTTCAGCGCGTCCACCATGATCAGGGTCTCCATGACCCACGTGTTGACCCCGTGCGTGACGGACTGCACCACGAAGGCGTCCGAACCACGCACCGAGTCCCTGAACCGTACGAAGATCTCGCCGTTGGCGAACTCGTACGCGTCGGCCGGTGTCGGCGCCACGCCGAGCACCTCGCCGATCTCCTTGGCCAACTCCGGAAAGGCACGTCCGGTAAAGAGCATCAGACTCTTGCGGTTTTCAGCGACGATGCTGCCCATGGGCCCGTCTGCTCCCGTTTGTCGGTGGTACGCGACCCGGTGGTGGTGGGCCGGGGACTATTCGGTTGCAGTATCTCCCGCGCCAGAGGCACCGCCCACCGTCTCGGCCTGACCGTGGATTGCCTCACTGTCACTTGCGGCCCCGGCCGTACCCGACGCACCCTCGGCAGCCCGCTGCGCCCGCTCGGCCGCCGCCGCGGAGACCGTACCGGGACGCTTGCGCGCCACCCAGCCCTCGATGTTGCGCTGCGGCGCGCGCGTCACCCCGAGCGCACCCGGCGGCACGTCCTGAGCGATCGCGCTGCCCGCCGCCACGTAGGCCCCGGCGCCAACCTCGACCGGCGCGATCAAACTGGTGTCGCAGCCGACGAAGGCACCCTCACCCACGACCGTCCGGTGCTTGTTCACCCCGTCGTAGTTCACGAAGATCGTCGCCGCGCCGATGTTGGCCTTCGCGCCGATCGTCGCGTCACCCACGTACGTCAGGTGCGGCACCTTCGCACCCGGGCCGATCTCCGAGTTCTTCACCTCGACGAACGTGCCGACCTTGGACTTGTCGGCCAACCGCGCGGCCGGCCGCAGGTACGCGTACGGACCGACGCTGGCGCCCGCGCCAACCTCGGCGCCCACCGCGTGGCTGCGCACCACCGACGCGCCGGGGCCGACGACCGTGTCGATCAGCGTGACGTCCGGCCCGATCTGCGCGCCCGAGCCGACCACCGAGCCGCCGCGGAGTTGCGTGTTCTGGTCGATCACCGCGTCGCGGTCCAGTGCCACCGTCACGTCGATCCAGGTGGTCTCCGGGTCGAGCAGGCTCACCCCGGTACGCATCCACGCCTCGTTGACCCGGTCGCGCAGCAGGCGGCGCAGCGCCGCCAGCTCCACCCGGTCGTTGCAGCCCAGCGTCTCAACGTGGTCGACGGCGACGTGCACGGCCACCGGCTCGCCGGCCGAACGGAGCAGCGCGAAGACGTCGGTCAGGTACTCCTCGCCCTGGTCGTTGTCGGTGGAGAGCTTGCCCAGCGCGTCCCGCAGCCGCACCGCGTCGAACGCGTAGATGCCGGCGTTGATCTCCCGGATCGCGCGCTGCGTCGGGTCGGCGTCGCGCTCCTCGACGATCTGCTCGAGCCGGCCGTCGGCGTCCCGGACGATCCGCCCGAGCCCGGTCGGGTCGGGCACCTCGGCGGCCAGCACGGTGGCCGCGGCGGCGGCCTCCTCGTGCGCGGTCACCAGCGCGCCCACCGTCTCGGGTCGCAGCAGCGGCACGTCCCCGTTGATCACCACGACCGTGCCGGCGGCGTCCGCCACGGCGTCCAGCGCGATCCGGACGGCGTGCCCGGTGCCGAGCTGCTCGGCCTGGAGGACCGGCGTGGCGTCCGGGGCGACCTCGCTCAGGTGCGCACGGACCTGGTCGGCGCCGTGGCCCACCACCACGACGGTGCGGTCGGCGGCCAAGGGGGCGGCGGCGCTCAGCACGTGACCGAGGAGCGTCCGACCGAGCAGGGGGTGCAGCACCTTGGGCAGTGTCGACTTCATCCGCTTGCCCTCACCGGCGGCGAGCACGACGACGGTACGGAGGTGGGACTGGGGCACGACGTGGCTCCCGTCGGAACGGCGGACACTCTCGCGGCCATGCTAACTGCGGTGCCCGGCACGGTCCCCTCTTACCCCCACTCGGCCCGAAACGGACTTAGGTGGGCAGCTCGGCCGCCAGGGTTCGAACCTGAAATACGGGTACCAAAGACCCGGGTGTTGCCAATTACACCACGGCCGATCAGCGGCGCAGACGAATGCGCCGCAGCAGGGATGGGGCATCCCGCCGCTACACCTTAGCGCCCCGCCGGCTGGGTGCCATCGCTCATTCCGCCGTCGCCGGGCCGCCGGCTCCCACCGCGCCCGCACCGGGCCGTCCGCCCGGAGGCCGATCCAGTGACCTCCGACGACCCGCGCGACCCCTACATCCACGATCGAGCGTGACCTTCGCGGCGCTGCGTCGGCCTCGCCCGCCGCAACGGGCCGCCTCGCCGAATCGGCGCCCTGACCTGCATCTTCGTACGGCCTGCGCCGGCTTTCGGAAACTTCCTCGTGCGATCTACGGTGCCGTAAGTTACGGTGACGTAGGCGTAACTTCGTGATCGTTGCCACCCCCTCTGCGAGGTCTCATGTCGACTGCTCTGCTGGAACCCAACACCGCCACCCCCGGCCCGAAACCACTCACCGACGGCGCTCAGTCCTCCGGGATCCTGGCCGCCCTCTGGGCCTTCGTCGTGATCCCCTTCGTGGCGCTGCTGGTCGCCGTGCCGGTGGCCTGGGGTGGCTGGCTGGGTTGGACCGACGTGGCCATCGGCCTGGTCTGGTACGTCGTCTCGGGGCTGGGCATCACCGTCGGCTTCCACCGCTACTTCACGCACGGGTCGTTCAAGGCCAAGCGGTGGCTGCGGGTGACCCTGGCGGTCGCGGGTTCGCTGGCGGTGCAGGGCGAGATCATCCAGTGGGTGGCCGACCACCGGCGGCACCACGCCTTCTCCGACCTGGAGGGCGACCCGCACTCCCCGTGGCGCTTCGGCACCAGCCTCTGGGCGCTGACCCGGGGCCTGTTCCACGCACACGTGGGCTGGCTGTTCCGGCGGGAGCTGTCCAACCGGGAGCGGTTCGCCCCGGACCTGATCGCGGATCGCGACATCAACAAGGTGGACCGGCTCTTCCCGGTGCTGGTGGCCGTCTCGCTGCTCGGCCCGGCGCTGATGGGCGGCCTGCTCACCTGGTCCTGGCAGGGCGCGCTCACCGCGTTCTTCTGGGCCGGCCTGGTGCGGATCGGCCTGCTGCACCACGTCACGTGGGCGATCAACTCGGTCTGCCACGTCTACGGCGAGCGCCCGTTCGCGATGCGCCAGGGCGACCGGGCCTCGAACTTCTGGCCGCTGGCGATCCTGTCGTTCGGCGAGAGCTGGCACAACCTGCACCACGCCGACCCGACCAGCGCCCGGCACGGTGTGCTGCGCGGTCAGGTGGACATCTCCGCCCGGGTGATCTGGCTGTTCGAGAAGTTCGGCGCCGCGTCGCAGGTGCGCTGGCCGAAGCCGGAGCGCCTCGCGGCCAAGCTGGTGAAGCCGGTCGCACCCCGGTAAAACCGGGCAGTGCTCCGGGAGGTCGCCTGGCAGGATGGCCGGGTGACCGAGCGCAGCGGGCGGCTCGGCGACGGGGGGAGCCGGGCCCGATCCGGGTACGGTCGGACGGCGCGGCGCGGCGGTCGGACGCCCGCCAGTGAGGCGACGACGTGAACGGGCACAGCGGAGGCACCATCCCACGGCAGGGCGTCACCGAGCGCCAGCGAGGTGACGGCATGGCAGAAGTCAGCGACGGTGGCGGCAGCGGCCGACGGGCAGCGGCCGCACCAGCGCCCAAGCCCGCCTCCCGGGTGCGCATGTCGGCGGCTCAGCGGCGGGAGCAGCTGATCGCGATCGCCCGGCAGATCTTCGCGGAGCGCGGCTTCGACGCCACCTCCATCGAGGAGGTGGCGGCCCGCGCCAAGGTCTCCAAGCCGGTGGTCTACGAGCACTTCGGCGGCAAGGAAGGGCTCTACGCGGTGGTGGTGGACCGGGAGGTCCGGGCCCTACTGGACCGGATCACCACGGCGTTGACCGCCGGCCACCCGCGCGAGCTGCTGGAGCAGGCGGCGTTGGCTCTGCTGGGTTACATCGAGGAGGAGACCAGCGGCTTCCGGGTGCTGGTCCGCGAGTCACCGCTGATGTCCGCGACAGCCAACTTCAGCAGCGTGATGAACGACGTGGCGCACCAGGTCGAGCACATCCTGGGCGCCGAGTTCAAGAGCCGGGGGTACGACCCGAAGCTGGCCGAGCTGTACTCCCAGGCGCTGGTCGGCATGGTGGCACTGACCGGCCGCTGGTGGTTGGAGGTGCGCAAGCCACGCAAGGAGACGGTGGCCGCGCACCTGGTCAACCTGGCCTGGAACGGGTTGTCGCACCTCGAGGCGAAGCCCACCCTGATCACCGCCCGCCGCCGCTGAGACGAGTTGCCGCTGAAGCGAGTCAGCGGGTGTGCACGTCGGCCACCGGGTGTTTGCGCTTGCGCAGCTCCTCTTCGGCGTGTTCCGGGGGGCCGACCTTGTCGTACAGGCCGGTGCCGAGCAGGATCAGGCCGAAGAGCATCGACACGATGACCGTGGACATCGAGAAGTTGAGAAAGTTCGCCCCGGTCTGCAGCACGGACATCATCAAGAGACTCGTCACCAGGAACACCACGCCGGCGGTCAGGTTCATGTAGTGCCCGAGGTTGCTACGCCGGGACGCCCCGATGATCAGGACGATCCCGAAGACCACCGAGGCGAGCGAGAAGGCCAGGTTGGTCCGCAGCCCGAGAGCCCAGTGGCTGCCCCGGTTGAAGAGCGAGTCGCCGAACGTCTCCGCGACGCCCCAGACGCCGAAGACCAGGATGTAGACGCCGATCAGCCCGGAGAGGACCCGGTACAGCGGCCGTGCCGGATGGTTCACCGGAAAGTGCGGCATACCCTGACCTCCGTCCGAAATGACCATTCCAGGACGATTGTCACGCAAACCAACGGGCATTGTCCGGGGAACGACGAAGGCGAAAGGGTCCGCCGCAGGCCGGACCAGCACAGGTTTTCGCCGGAGCCCGAGCTGCGCAGGGATCAAGCCTGACCGCCCGGAGCAGCTCGGGCTCCGGCGAAAACCACCAGCGCAACCAGCGAAAACCACCAGCGCAACCGAGAAGAGAAGAGCAGGGAAGCTCAGAGCACGAGGCGAGCCTTGTGGAAGGCCTCCGCCTCCTCCTCCGAGCCGACCTTGCCGTACATCCCGACCATGAGCAGCACCAGGGACACGCCCAGCACCACCATCACGGTGATGATGCTGAAGTTGAAGATGTTCGCGTCGGTCCGGATGAACGCCAGGCCGCCCAGACCGATCACCATCAGGGCGTACGCCAGCCACTGGTTGATCAGCACGTCGATGTTGCGACCGAGGGCGGTGCCGGCCAGCACGAGGACCCCGAGCAGCGCGCTGAGCAGCGAGAAGCCGAGGTTGGTGCCCTGACCGAGGACCTGGGTGTCGTCCTGGGCGAGGACCTCGTTGCCACTGCTCGCGATGATGCCGAGCACGCCGAAGACCAGCAGGTACAGACCGGTCAGCCCGCCGATCGCCCGGTAGATCGGCCGCGCGGGGTGGTTGATGGGGGTGTGGGCCATGTCTGAGTCTCCAACGCCGTGGGGTTGAGGTGTGTCGCGGACGATTGTCCCGCACGTGACGGTGTGACGCCGCACACGGTCTCCGGGCTGGCGCGCCAGCCCGGGTCAGCTCTCGGGCAGGTCCTCGGCGAGGGCCATCCAGGTCTCCTCGATCTGCTCGCGCTCGGCGCGCAGATCCTTGAGTTGGGTGTCCAGCTCGGCGACCCGGGCGTAGTCGGTGGCGTCCGCGGCGAGTTGGTCGAGCAGGGTGACCTCGCGCTGGTCGAGCTTGCCGAGCTGGCGTTCGAGGCGGGTCAGCTCCTTGCGGGCCTGGCGGACCTCGGCGGCGGACATCCCGCCCGTCGTCGGGCCGGCAGGTGCGGCCGCCGAGGTGACGCCGACCCGGGCGGGGCCGGCCCGCTCGGCCGTCCGGGCGAGGTACTCGTCGACGCCGCCGGGCAGGTGCACCAGCCGACCGTCGCCGAACATCGCGTACGCCGAGTCGGTGACCCGTTCGATCAGGTAGCGGTCGTGGCTGGCCACGATGATCGTCCCGGGCCAGGAGTCGAGCAGGTCCTCCAACGCGGCCAGGGTGTCGGTGTCCAGGTCGTTGGTGGGCTCGTCGAAGAGCAGCACGTTGGGCTCACCGGCGAGCAGCCGCAGCATCTGCAAGCGTCGGCGTTCCCCGCCGGAGAGGTCGCTGACCGGGGTCCAGAGCCGCCGGTCGTCGAAGCCGAAGACCTCGGCGAGCTGGGCGGCGGAGACCTCCCGGTCACCGAGCTGGACCCGGCGGGCCACCTCCTCGACGGCTTCGAGCACCCGCAGGTGCCCGGGCAGCTCGGCGAGCTCCTGGGACAGGAACGCCGGCCGCACGGTGGAGCCGGTGCCCAGGCGACCGCCGTCGGGGCGGGTGATCCCCGCGAGCATCCGCAGCAGCGTGGTCTTGCCGGCACCGTTGGCGCCGAGGATGGCGATCCGGTCGCCGGGGCCGACCAGCCAGCTGACGTCGCGCAGGATCTCCTTGGGGCCGGCGTGCAGCTCGACGCGCTCCAGCTCGTACACCTGCTTGCCGAGCCGGGACGTGGCCATCCGCTGCAACGACATGGTGTCGCGCGCCGGCGGCACGTCCGCGATCAGCGCGTTCGCGGCGTCGATGCGGAACTGGGGCTTCGAGGTGCGGGCCGGCGGGCCACGACGCAGCCAGGCGATCTCCTTGCGGAGCAGGTTCTGCCGCCGGGCCTCGGTGGCGGCGGCGACGCGTTCGCGCTCGGCCCGGGCGAGGGTCCAGGCGGCGAAGCCGCCCTCGTACGCGCGGACGGTCTGGTCGCCGACCTCCCAGGTGGTGGTGCAGACCGCGTCCAGGAACCACCGGTCGTGCGTGACCACGACCAGCGCGCCCTTACGGCCTACCAGGTGGCGTGCCAGCCAGTCGACGCCGCCCACGTCGAGGTGGTTGGTGGGCTCGTCGAGGATGAGCAGGTCGGAGTCTCGGACGAGCAGCGCGGCGAGCGCCACCCGGCGTCGTTCGCCACCGGACATCGGCCCGACCGGCTGGTCGAGGCCGAGGTGCGGCATTCCGAGGCCGTCGAGGATGGCGCGCACCCCGGCGTCGCCGGCCCACTCGTGCTCGGCACCCATGCTCTGGTCGAGCCAGGCGGTGCCGAGGACGACGTCCCGGACGGTGGAGTCGGGGGCGAGGGTGAGCTGCTGGGGCAGCCAGAGCACCCGCAGGTCGCGGCGGTGGGTGACCCGGCCGTCGTCGGGGTCCTCCTGCTTGGTGAGCAGCCGCAGCAGGGTGGACTTGCCGGCACCGTTGAGGCCGACCACGCCGATCCGGTCGGCGTCGTCCAGACCGAGCGAGACGTCCGTGAGCAGCGGCCCGGCGGCGCCGTACCCCTTGGACACCCGGTCCAGGTTGACGATGTTGGCCACGCTCCCACCCTCCATGATTAAGGCGTCCCGGTGCCGGCGGGCACCTGGGGACGCCTGACCCAAGGGTACGCGGACGCTTCGGCCGCCCGCGCCGCGCGCCCGGAGGGCGCTGACGGCGGCTTCGTGACGGGCGGAGTCAGCTGATCCGGGCGCCCGCGACCGGGCCGTGTGCGACCCGGGCGTCCCGGCACACGCCGGCGGCGGCCAACTCTGCGGCGATCCGCTCGGCGGCGGCCGCGTCCGCGGCGAGGAAGACGCAGGTCGGCCCGGAGCCGGAGACGATGCCGGCGAGCGCGCCGGCCGCCTCACCGGCCTTGAGGGTGTCGGCCAGCGCCGGCCGCATCTCCAGCGCGGCGTCCTGGAGGTCGTTGCCGAGCGTGCGGGCGAGCACCCGGGGGTCGCGCTGGCGCAGCGCGCCCAGCAGCGCGTCGGTGCTGCCCAGCGGGGCCCCGGCGGTGCCGGCGTCGCGCAGCCGGTCCAGCTCCCGGTAGGCGGCCGGGGTGGACAGGCCGACGTCGGCGATCGCCACCACCCAGTGCCAAGAGGTGGGGCGGACCAGAACCGGGCTGACCGCCTCGCCCCGGCCGGTGCCCAGCGCCGTACCGCCGTAAATCAGGAACGGCACGTCGGAGCCGAGGTCGGCGGCGATCTCGGCCAGTTCGTCACGGGACAGCCCGGTGCCCCAGAGCGCGTCGCAGGCCACCAGGGCGGCGGCCGCGTCGGCGCTGCCACCGGCCAGCCCGCCGGCCAGCGGGATCTGCTTGCGCAGGTGCAGTCGGGCGTGCGGCAACACCCCGGCGTAACCGGCGAGGGCGTGCGCGGCACGGATCACCAGGTTGGTGTCGTCCAGCGCCAACTCGCCGGTGCCCTCGCCCTCCATCGTCAGGGCGAGCGTGTCACCCCGGCGGGCCGTCAGCTCGTCGTAGATGGAGATGGCGTGGTAGACGGTGTTCAGCTCGTGGTAGCCGTCGCGCCGCAGCGGGCCCACCCCGAGGTGCAGGTTGACCTTCGCGGGCACCCGGACCTTCACCGGCCCGATCGCGCCCCGCCGCTCGTCCTCGTCGTCCGGTCGCCAAGCCTCGGTCACGGGGTGACGTCCCGCAGGCGCAGGCGGATGTCGAACGGCTTGGCCACGATCAGCTCCTCGGCAGAGTCGGCGGCCAGCTCGTACCGGCCGTCGACCAGGTCGTACGCGTACACGTCCAGCGGATTTTGCTCGATCCGCCGGGACACCTCTTCGGCGGGCACGGCGTCAGCCTACTTCGCGGCCGGCGTACCGGCCGGAGCCGACGCGGCGATGGCGGCGAACTGCTCGACGGTCAACGACTCACCACGGGCGCCGGGGTCGACGCCCGCCGCGGTGAGCGCGGCGGCGGCCAGGTCCGCGCTGCCGGCCCAGCCGGCCAACGCGGCCCGCAGGGTCTTGCGGCGCTGCGCGAACGCCGCGTCCACCACGGCGAAGACCCGTGCCCGGGGTACGTCTGGGCGGGGTGGTTCCCGGCGGGTGAAGGCGACCAGGCCGGAGTCGACGTTGGGCACCGGCCAGAACACGTTCGGCGGCACCCGGCCGGCACCCCTGGACTGGGCGTACCAGGCGAGTTTGACCGATGGGATGCCGTACACCTTGGAGCCGGGACCGGCGACCAGCCGGTCGGCGACCTCCTTCTGCACCATCACCAGGCCGTGCCGCAGGCTGGGCAGCTCGGCGAGCAGGTGCAGCACCACCGGCACGGCCACGTTGTAGGGCAGGTTCGCCACCAGCGCGGTCGGCGGTGGGTCGGCCAGCTCGGCGGCCTTGATGCGCAGCGCGTCGGCGCGGTGCACGGTGAGCCGGTCGGCGTCCGCACCGGCGTGTCGCGCGGCGGTCTCCGGCAGGGCACCGGCGAGCACCGGGTCGATCTCCACGGCGTGCACGTGCCCGGCCGCCGGCAGCAGCCCGAGGGTGAGTGAGCCGAGCCCGGGGCCGACCTCCAGGACCACGTCGTCCGGGCTCAGGCCAGCGGCCGTGACGATGCGGCGCACGGTGTTCGGGTCGTGGACGAAGTTCTGGCCCAGCTTCTTGGTGGGCGCGACGCCGAGCCGGGCGGCCAGTTCCCGGATCTCCGCCGGGCCGAGGAGACCGGTCATGCCTGGGAGCGTAGCGGCGGCCGGTGGGCCGGCCGTCGGGTCGGGCTCACCACGGGCCGAAGACCCGCTCGCCGTTGGCGGAGATGGCCGCGCACAGCTCGTCCAGGTCGGCGCCGGTGGTCGCGGCGAGGGAGCGGACGGTGAGCGGGATCAGGTACGAGGCGTTCGGCCGGCCGCGGTGCGGCGTCGGCGTGAGGTACGGGGCGTCGGTCTCGACCAGGATCTGGTCCAGCGGGGTGAGCGCGGCGGCCTCGCGCAGGGCGGTGGCGCTGGCGAAGGTGACGGTGCCGGCGAAGCTGAGCAGGTAGCCGCGACGGACGCACTCGCGGGCGAAGTCGGCGTCGCCGGAGAAGCAGTGCAGCACCACGGTGTCGGGGGCACCCTCGTCGTCGAGGATGCGCAGCACGTCCGCGTGCGCCTCCCGGTCATGGATGACCAGCGCCTTCCCGTACCGCTTGGCGATGTCGATGTGTGCCCGGAAGCTCTTCTCCTGCGCGGCGCGCCCCTCGTCGCCGGTGCGGAAGAAGTCCATCCCGGTCTCGCCGATCCCCCGGACCCGGTCGCGGGCGGCCAGCTTCTCGATCGCCCGCAACGCCTCGTCGAGGTCGGGCAGTCGGGGCGCCTCGTTCGGGTGCAGCGCCACCGTGGCCAGCACGGCGGGATACCGGTCGGCGGTGTCCGCGCCCCAGCCGGAGGAGGCGAGGTCGACGCCCACCTGGACCAGCCGGTCGACACCGACTCCGGTGGCCAGCGCGATCGCCGCGGCGACCGGATCGTCGGCCGGCCCACCGCCGGGCACGCCGGCCTCGCTGACGGTGATGTCCAGGTGGGTGTGGCTGTCCAGCACCGGCCGGGGCAGCGGCTCGGGCGCGGGCGGGAACTCTCCGGCCCGCCGGGCGGCACGCTCGCGGCGGGTTTCAGTGGGCTCGGTCATCAGCGACAGCATCACACATCGGGGCTGTCCATCCGCTCGCCACCCGACGTTCACCTCGACTACGCCGCGCGACTCTACCGTCGCCGCGTGAGCGAGCGCAGCGAGCGGACCATGAGGCACAGCAGCCTGGCGCCTCGCGCCGCTATCGAGCGAAGCGAGGCGGCGGCGTGAGCGTCACTCCCCAGACCAGCGGCGCCGCCGGCGAACGTACCGGGCTGCGCGTGGCCTTCGGGGGTGGCGTCTACCCGGCCGAGGAGATCGCCCGGGGCGCCGCGTACGAGCTGTTCAGCGCCGACGAGGTGGCCGGCTTCGAGTGGGCGCCACGACCCGGCAGCGCCCTGCCGTGGCGTCGGTTCGTGCACACGACCGAGGTGACCGCGGTGCACGGGGCGTCGGAGCCGGCCGAGGAGCCGGACTCACCGCTGATGATGCCGGCGCACCGGGAGCGGGGCTGGGCACAGCTGCACCAGCTCAGCCAGCAGCCGGCCTCGGCAGGTGACCCGATGCTGGCGGCGGCGCGCGCGTCGGCGGTGATCCGGCGGGGCACCCGGATGGTGAAGATGCTCTCCGCCCAGCAGCTCGCCGGGTACGTGCGGGGATGGCTGCCGCACGGCTTCTGCTACCGCGAACACGACGTCGCCCACCTGCGTACGGCCACGGCGACCATGGTGCTGCGTACCGACGGTGACGTCGGCCGGGACGGCCTGGACGTGGCGTACGCGCTGCGCTGGCGGGCCGCCGACCCCGGCGACTACGACGTGCCGATGGGCGAGACGCACCGGGGTCTGATCGCACTGCCGTCCCGGGACCGACTGGGTCCGCCGGTGCTGGGGACCGGGTTCGTGCCGAGCAACGGCCAGCTCATCCCGGAGTTCATCACCCGGGACTTCGCCGACCTGCCGATGCCGGCGAACGCCAGCCTGCTCGCCTACCCGGCGGAGGGGGTGGAGGTGGTGCTCTACACCTACCAGGCCGAGCAGCGCGGGTGGCTGCGGATGGTGGGCCCGCAGTGGCGGCACCTGCTGGCCGGAGTGCCGGGTCTCTCGCCGGATCAGGAGTACCTGCCGACCGGGGATGCGCCGCGCTCCACCCAACTGGTGGGCATGTACGGCGACAGCGAGTACGAGGCGGTGGCCGACCTGCCCGGCGGGTTCCGGGTGCTGGCGAT
Source organism: Micromonospora sp. CPCC 205539 (assembly GCF_036906815.1). NCBI lineage: Bacteria > Bacillati > Actinomycetota > Actinomycetes > Micromonosporales > Micromonosporaceae > Micromonospora > Micromonospora sp. CPCC 205539. Next base: position 61,953 of record NZ_JBAKHW010000014.1, read on the forward strand.
GACCCGGGCGGCCCGTTATCCGGTGGAGGCGGTGGCCCGCCGGGTCCGGTTCGCGCAGTGGCGGGGTGTGCCCTGCCTGGTGCTGCGGGAGGAGGCCGGCTGGCTGCGGGTTCGGCTGCGCTTCCCGGACGCCGACGCGGTGGTGGCCACCGGGGCGCAGTGCCACGATCGGGGCGTCTACGAGGCCTGGGCGCCGGCCGCCGAGGTGACCGATGATCAGGTGATGGACACCCGGTACGCGATGTGAGACGCGGCCCCGAGGGCTCCCGGGGCCGCGCTCATCTCGTACGACGGCTTGCTCAGTCGGCCAGCCGGGCCAGCTCCTCGTCGACGATCGACGGGTCGAGCTTGCGGAACACCGGCTTCGGCGCGGCCAACGGCCGACCCGCCTCCAGCGGCACGGACTCCCAGCGCGCGCCGACCGTGTAGTCACCGGTCAGGACCGGGTATTCCGGCCCGCCGTCCAGGTCGTCGACCTGCTCGATGACGGGCATCGGGGCGTGCACCCCGGTGCCGCCGAGCAGCTCGTGCACCTGCTGCGCGGAGTGCGGCAGGAACGGCGTGAGCAGCGTGTTGGCGTCGCTGACCACCTGGAGGGCGACGTGCAGGATGGTGCCCATCCGGGGCTTGTCCGCCTCGTCCTTGAGCTTCCACGGCGCCTGGTCGGACAGGTACTTGTTGGCCTCGGCGACCACCTTCATCGCCTCGCCGATCGCCTGCTTCTGCCGGTGCCGGCCGATCAGGTCGCCGACCGTGGTGAAGCCGGCCCGGGCCACGGCGAGCAACGCCTCGTCGGCCTCGGTGAGCCCGGCCGGGTCGACCGGTGGGATCGCACCGAAGTTCTTCGCCGTGAGCGAGATGGACCGGTTGACCAGGTTGCCCCAGCCGGCGACCAGCTCGTCGTTGTTGCGGCGGAGGAACTCGGCCCAGGTGAAGTCGGTGTCGTTGCTCTCCGGGCCGGCGGCGGCGATGAAGTAGCGCAGCGCGTCGGCGTCGTAGCGCTCGAGGAAGTCGCGGACGTAGATGACCACCCGACGGGACGAGGAGAACTTGCGCCCCTCCATGGTCAGGTATTCGCTGGAGACGACCTCGGTGGGCAGGTTGAGCCGGCCCAGCTCGCCCGGCTCACCGTCGCGGGAGCCCTCGCCGGAGTACCCGGACAGCAGCGCCGGCCAGATCACCGAGTGGAAGACGATGTTGTCCTTGCCCATAAAGTAGTAGGACCGGGCGTCCTTGCCCTCGCCGTCGGTGGACCACCACTTCCGCCACGCCTCCGGGTCGCCGGTGCGGCGGGCCCACTCGATCGAGGCGGACAGGTAGCCGATCACCGCGTCGAACCAGACGTAGATCCGCTTGTCCGGCCGGTCCCGCCAGCCGTCCAGCGGGATCGGTACGCCCCACTCCAGGTCCCGGGTGATCGCCCGGGGCTGGAGGTCGTCCAGCAGGTTGCGGGAGAACCGCAGCACGTTGGGCCGCCACCCCTCCCGCGTGTCCAGCCACTGGCGCAGCACGTCGGCCAGGGCGGGCAGGTCCAGGAAGAAGTGCTCGGTCTCGACGAACTTCGGGGTCTCCCCGTTGATCCGCGACTTCGGGTCGATCAGGTCGATCGGGTCGAGCTGGTTGCCGCAGTTGTCGCACTGGTCGCCGCGGGCGCTGTCGTATCCGCAGATCGGGCAGGTGCCCTCGATGTACCGGTCGGGCAGGGTGCGCCCGGTGGACGGGGAGATCGCGCCCATGGTGGTCTTCGGCACGATGTAGCCGTTGCGGTGCATCCCCTCGAACAACTCCTGCACCACCGCGTAGTGGTTGCGGGTGGTGGTGCGGGTGAACAGGTCGTAGGAGAGCCCGAGCCCGTGCAGGTCCTCGACGATCACCCTGTTGTAGCGGTCGGCCAGCTCGCGGGGGGTGACCCCGTCGGCGTCGGCCTGCACCTGGATCGGGGTGCCGTGCTCATCGGTGCCGGAGACCATGAGCACGTCGTGGCCGGCCATCCGCATGTACCGGGCGAAGACGTCGGAGGGTACGCCGAAACCGGAGACGTGGCCGATGTGGCGTGGGCCGTTGGCGTACGGCCAGGCCACCGCCGCGAGAACGTGACTCATGAGCAGCAAGCCTAGTGACCCGTCCGGGGCACCCGCGAACCAATAGGGGGTGCCGGCCGGACGGACCGGGCCGACCACCCCGGCCAATGGTCCGATTTGTCGCCGACACGCGGTCGAGCTGCCCGATCCTCCTCCCGGGCCGGGGTGCAATGAACCTCGTGACTGGCAGACGAGCGGCTCGGGACCACGACGGCCTCCCCATCGGGCCGGCGGTCGACGACGACCCGAGCCCGGGGTCCGGCGAGGGCCGGGGCCCCTCGGTCGCGCCCCAGCCCCGACCCACGCCGGGCGGACGGGCGAGCGCGCCGAGGCGGGACGGCGCGGCCGATCACGCCGCCACCCCGGCCGCACCGGTGCCCACTCCGGCCCGGCCAACCCCGGCAGCGCCCACACCGACCCCGACCCGACCCGGACCGAAGGGCCCCGCGGGCGCGGACCTGGCGGGCCGGGACGAGCCACCGGGCCCGACGGGCAGCTCGGTGCCGGGCGGTGTGCAGGCCCACGCGTCGGCAGCGGTCGAGGTGGAGCCGACCACCGGGGCGCCGGTGGACGCGGTGCCGCGTCGGGTGCCGGTCCGTCAGCAGAGCGGCTGGCACCGGGGCGCCACGCCTCCGGGCGGTGTCCCGGCGACGGAGGACGGCCTCGTCTTCTGGGCCCCGATCGAGGAGGTGCACTGGGATGGGACCCCGATCCGGGAGGACTCAGCGCCGCGGCGGCGACGCGGCCCCGCGCGCCGGACGCCCGCACCGCCGGACCCACTGCCCGGGCTCGCCGTGCTGGTGCTGCTGAGCCTGGTCGCGGCCTTCTTCGCCTGGGTCAGCGCCGGCCCGTTCTGGCTGGCGGTCGGGCACGCCCGGGTCGGCACGGTGCTGGTCGACGACTGCACCGGCGGCGGACTCACCCAACGGTGCCGAGGGATCTTCACGGCGGACGACGGCCAGTTCGTGGCCTACGGGGTGCGGGTCAGTGGCGTCCCCGCCGGGCGGGACACCCCCGGGACAGCGCTGGCGGCGCGGATGACCGGCTCGGACGGCGGCACCGCGTACGCCGACACCGGTGCCGGCCGGCACCTGCGCTGGCTGCCCGGCCTGCTGGTGGTGGTCGGGTGCGCCGCCGGCATCGCCCGATGGACCGGGTCGACCCGGCTGCCCGGGCGCCGGAACCGCCGCTGGGCGGTGTTCGTCGCCCTCGCCGGCCCGGCCCTGATCACCCTCGGCTTCCTGGCCGCCGCCTGGTGACCCGCCGACTCCGGGTCAGCTGTGCACGATCGTGTAGACCTCGCGGCGGCGCAGGGAGTATTCGGTGGCGACCTCGGTGATCGCGTCGCGGCGGGACTTACCGGCCGCCTCCCGCTCGGCGACCGCCGTACGCAGGGTCTCGTCGTCGGGTCGCTCCGGAGCCGTCACCGGGGCCCCGGCCACCACCAGGGTGATCTCCCCACGCGGATCGCCCTCGGCCGCCCAGCGGGCCAGCTCGCCGAGCGGCCTCCGGATGACCTCCTCGTAGGTCTTGGTGAGCTCCCGGCAGAGGGCGGCCGGCCGGTCCGCGCCGAACGCGTCGGCCAGGTCGGTGAGCGCCGCCCCGATCCGGTGCGGTGCCTCGAAGAAGACCAGGGTGCGCTCCTCGGCCGCGAGCGCGCGCAGCCGGGACCGGCGGGCGCCGGGCGTACGGGGCAGGAAGCCCTCGAAGCAGAACCGGTCACAGGGCAGCCCGGAGACCGCCAGCGCGGTGGTCACCGCGCTCGGCCCGGGGGCGACGGTGACCGGTGCCCCGGCGTCCAGGGAGGCCCGGACCAGCCGGTAGCCGGGGTCGGACACGCTCGGCATCCCGCCGTCGGTGACCAAGGCCACCACGTACCCGCCGAGGATGACCTCGACCAGCTCGGGAGTCCGCCGCTCCTCGTTGCCCTCGAAGTAGGAGACGATCCGACCGCCGACGGTGATGTCGAGATCGCGGGCCAGCCGGGTGAGCCGGCGAGTGTCCTCGGCGGCCACCACGTCCGCGCTGGTCAGGACCTCGCGGAAGCGGGCCGAGGCATCGGCGGGGTTGCCGAGCGGGGCGCCGAGCAGGATCAGGCGGCCAACCTCGGACATTTCACCCACGAAATTGTCTCCTTCGTCGACAAACGGATATCGGTATCAGGGACGACAGACGCCACGTGACACCTTGGCAGCCTACGATCGCCGGGTGACGAGTGCGTCGACAGCGCAGAGCCCGAGCGCCGACCCGGCAAAGTTGGTCGAAGTGACGGCGGGCGACCAGCGCCCCGACCCGGAATCAGCGGCACCCGACGTCGGTGGGGGCGGGGTGTCCGCGGTGGTCCGTCGCCGATTCGCCACCGTCGACGCCCGGCTGGATCGAACGTCGTGGTTGGCCACCGCCGTGGTGGTGGCCATCGCGGCGATCCTGCGCTTCGTCGGCCTGTCCGGCCCGAAGGGCAAGATCTTCGACGAGACCTACTACGCCAAGGACGCCTACGGGCTGATCGAGCGCGGCGTCGAGTGGAACTACAAGGACAACGTCCCGGGGTACGTGGTGCACCCCCCGCTGGGCAAGTGGCTGATCGGCCTCGGCGAGTGGGCCTTCGGTTACCAGGACGCCGAGTCGAAGGTCTCCGTTCCCGGGCACCTGGTCACCACCGCGCCGGAGTTCGGCTGGCGGTTCTCGGCGGCCGTGGTCGGCACCCTCTCGGTGCTGCTGCTGGTCCGCATCGGGCGGCGGTTGTTCCGCTCCACCGTGCTGGGCTGCGCGGCGGGCCTGCTGCTCGCCCTGGACGGTTTCCACCTGGTGCTGTCCCGCGCGGCCCTGCTCGACATCTTCCTGCTCTTCTTCGTGTTGGCCGGGTTCGGCGCGTTGGTGCTGGACCGCGACGCACGCCGTCGACGGTGGGCGCGGGCGCTGGACGACGGGCTCGACCCGACCGTGCCGGGTCGCGCCGGCCGACCACCGACCGGCTGGCGCACCTGGCCGTGGTGGCGGCTCGCGGCCGGGGTGCTGCTCGGCTGTGCCTGCGCGGTGAAATGGAGCGCTCTGTACTTCGTGCCGGCCTTCGCGCTGCTGGTGCTCCTCTGGGAGGTCGGCGTCCGCCGGTCGGCCGGGGTCCGCCGGCCCTGGCGGGACACCGTGCTCGACGAGCTGCCCTGGCTGGTGCTGGCCGGTGTGCTGATGGTGGCCACCTATCTGGCCACCTGGTCGGGCTGGTTCCTCAGCGACGACGGTTACTACCGGCTCGCGTCGACCTACCCGAGCGCCCCACTCAGTGACGCGCCCGTGATCGGCCCACTGATCAACCTGTTCGAGTACCACCGCGCGGCGTTCGGCTTCCACACCCAACTGGACGACCCGCACAAATACCAGTCCTGGCCGTGGCAGTGGCTGCTGCTCGGCCGCCCGGTGGCGTTCTACTACTCGGGCGACGGCGCCTGTGGCGCGCCGAGCTGCGCCTCGGAGATCCTGCTGCTCGGCACCCCGCTGCTCTGGTGGTCGTTCCTGCCCGCCCTGGTGGCGCTGGCCTGGCTGGGCGTGGCCCGTCGGGACTGGCGGGCCGGCGCGATCCTGCTCAGCGTCGCCGCCGGGTTGTTGCCGTGGTTCTGGTTCGCCCTCGACGGCCGGACGATGTTCGCGTTCTACGCCGCCCCGGCGCTGCCCTTCCTGGTGCTGGCCGTGGTGTACGTGCTGGGTGCGCTGATCGCCCCGGCGGGGGCGGACGTCGGTGTGCTGGCACCGCTGGTGCCCGGCGACCCGGGCTACGAACGCCGACTGCTGGGCAGCGTGGGGGCCGGCGCGTACGTGCTGCTGGTCGCACTCTGCTTCGGGTACTTCTATCCGATCTTCGTGGGTCGGGTCATGCCGTACTCGGATTGGCTGGCCCGAATGTGGCTGGACGGCCGCTGGATATAAGCGTCGAACTGCGCCCCGCGACGAGAACGGGCCCGCACGCTTCGGCGTGTGGGCCCGTTTGACATAGACGCGCGCCCCGATCGCCTGCCACGGGGGAAGCGGGCGATTGGGGCGCGCACGATGAGCTTAACCACCGCGCACCAGCGGCACAACGGGTCGACTTGGGTCAGATTTCCGACGGATACCGGCCGGACCGACACCTCCCCTCCGACCGTTGACCGAGGGTGACCTGACGTGGACCCAGCGCCCGATCAGCACCGATCCACCACCCCGGTGATCATCCAAAGTGGATCTCATTACACTGCGGGCCGTGATCAACTTCAGACGATCGGCGGCCGTCCTTCTCGGGCTGCTGGCGACCACCGCACTGACCGGGCCGCTCCCGGCTGCGGCCGACGACGAGCCGGTGGCCGAGCCGCCCCGGGTCGAGCTGGTGCTCGACGTCAGCGGCTCGATGCGCGCCGCCGACATCGACGGGCGAAGCCGGATCTCGGTCGCCCAGCAGGCGTTCAACGAGGTGGTGGACGCGCTTCCAGCGGAGACCCAACTCGGCATCCGGGTGCTCGGCGCGAGCTACAAGGGCAAGGACAAGAAGGTCGGCTGCCAGGACACCCAGCAGATCGTCGCCGTCGGCCCGGTGGACCGGACCCGCGCCAAGGCGGCGGTGGCCACCCTGCGGCCGACCGGGTTCACGCCGGTCGGGCTCGCGCTGCGCTCAGCCGCACAGGACCTCGGCACCGGGGACACCACCCGACGGATCGTGCTGATCACCGACGGGGAGGACACCTGCGCCCCGCCGGACCCGTGCGAGGTGGCCCGCGAGTTGGCCGCCCAGGGCACCAGCCTCGTGGTCGACACGCTCGGCCTGGCCCCCGACGAGAAGGTCCGTAAGCAGTTGCTCTGCATCGCCGCGGCGACCGGCGGGACCTACACCGCCGCGCAGAGCGCCGAGGAGCTGACCGACCGGATCAAGCAGCTCGTCGAGCGGGCCGGTGACACCCACACCCGGGCCCCCACCGTCGTCGGCGGCACGAACGCCTGCGACTCGGCGCCACTGCTGGCCCCCGGCGTGTACACCGACCGCGAGGCGTTCTCCGAGCACCGGTACTACCGGGTGCCGGTCCGCGCGGGGCAGGAGCTGCGCGCGTCGGTGAGCATGGCGCTGGACCGGCCGGTGAACCGGGACTACGGGGTGCTGCTGCGGGCCACCGCGGCGGACGGCCGGGAGCTGGTCCGGGGCGCGGACGCCGGCAGTGGCCGGGCCGACGTGCTCTCCGCCGGGCTGCGCTGGTCGGCCAGCGCCGACGAGGAGGACGCCACCGAGGTCGAGGAGACCCCGGCGACGGCCGTCGAGCCCACCACCGTCTGCCTCGTGGTGAGCAACTCGTTCGCCCCACGTACGGGCACCTCGGCCACCCCCGGCATGCCGGTGGAGCTGACCATCGACGTCGTCGCCGCCGCTCCCGCACCGGACGGACCGGACCTCGGCCGGGGCTGGGTGCTGCTCGCCCTGCTCACCGTGGCCGGTCTGCTCACCGGTCTGCTCGCCGGCCTGCTCACCCGCTGGTGGGTCGCCACCTGGAGGGAGAACTGATGCGTACCGCACTGTTCCGGTCGCTGGCGGCGCTGCTCACCGCCGGCGGGACCGCCCTGCTCCCCGCAGCGGCCGTCGCCGCGCCCTCCCCCTCGCCGGGTGCCACCCCGGTCACCCGGGCCGGCACGTCGTTCCTCACCGCCACCCCGATCACCGCCGGGCAACCGGTGCGGGTGGACGCCTCACTCGGTGACTACCTCTACTGGTCGTTCCCGGCGAGCGCTGGCCAGGTGCACGAGATCAGCGCCACCGTCACCTTCCCGAAGGCGCGCAGCGGCGGCTCCACCTGGACCGTGGACGTCTTCGACGGGCTGCGCCGCCGGCAGGCGTGCACGGCCGGGGCGCAGACCCCGACGGTGGACGCGAAGGCGTCGACCGTGACGCTGGGCTGCACGCTGCGCGAGGTGCGACCCTGGGCGGAGCCGTGGTCGGCCGACCCGCTGCCCGGCACGTACCTCATCCGGCTCTCCGTGGTTGACCTGCCGGAGCCGGACCTGGGCGCGCCGGTCGACGTGGACCTGCTGGTCGGCACCATCACCGACCGGGGCTCCTCGGCCGACGACGGCGAGTTGGCCGCACCGCTGGTGCCGAACACCAAGGCGGGCACGGTGCTCAACGCCGTACCGCCGGTGGACCCGGAGGCCGACGACGAGGGTGACTCGCTGACGGACTGGCTGCCGGATCTCGGCTCGCGCTGGATCTGGACCGGCATCGGCGGCGTGCTGGCCGCGGTGGCCGGCGTGGTCGGCTTCGCCCTGACCCGGCGCCCCCGGCGGCCCTGAGGACCGCCCGGCCTCCGGTGGCCGCCGCCGTGCGGCGGCGGCCACCGGCGGGCTCAGCCGCGTCGCGAACGGCGTGGCAGCCAACCGATGAACCGGCTCTGGAGGGACATCACCGGAGCGGCGCGCAGATCCTCGGTGGCGGCGGCGAGACATGAGCCCAGGTAGACGCTGAGCATCGCCCGGTCACCCCCGTACTCCGCCAGCAGCCGGCCGCGCTTCACCGCACACGGCCACTCGTCCCCGCAGGAGCCGCAGTCCCAGGCAGGGGTCGTCGGCGCGTGTTCGTCAGCCCGGCGCTCCAGCCGATCCACACCATCGGTCATCGCACGTCCTCTCCAGATGTCCGCGGGGCTGGCGGGCTGCGTGCCCGGTCAGCGGTTGATGGTGGTCCCCCCAGAGCCATCAGGAGAGCGATGCACGCCCCTCCGCTGTTACATCCTTGCGGTACGTTGTCCCATCGTGGCAGTCGGAAATGTGACCCTCCACCGAGTGTCGTCGGACCGTCACGGATGGTATTGGCGAGGAGGCGGTGATGCGTGACCTGCTGCCGCCGTCGGTCGCGGTGGCCATCGCGGGCCCGGCCGACTGGACAGGCGAGCTGCTCCCCGCCGAGCAGGCGTGCCTCAGCGACCGGGCGGTCCAGAGCCGGCGGCGGGACTTCACCGCCGGGCGGGTCTGCGCCCGGCGGGCGATGGCCGACCTCGGCCTGCCGCCGGCGCCCGTGCCAGCCGCCGATGACCGGGCCCCGATCTGGCCGGCCGGAGTGGTCGGCGCCATCACCCACACCGCCGGCTACTGCGCCGCCGCCGCGGCACGCACCACCGACGTCCGGTCCGTCGGCATGGACGCCGAGCAGCACCGCGAGCTGAATCCGGGGGTACGCCGACTCGTGCTGCTGCCCGAGGAGGAGGAGACCTGCGCGCGACTGCCCAGCGACACGTCCTGGCCGATCGTGCTGTTCAGCGCCAAGGAGACCGTCTACAAGGTCTGGTTCCCGGTCGTCGGGAGTTGGCTGGACTTCCACGATGCCCGGCTCGAGCTGGACCCGGACGCCGGCACGTTCACCGCCCGGATCGCGGTGGCCCGGCTGGCCGCGGCGACGGTACCCGCACCGCCGGCCACCATCAGCGGCCGGTTCACGGTCGCCGACGGGCTGGTCCGCACCGCAGCCGTACTCCCGCTGGGCTGACCTCGGCACCGTCCAAGCTGGTCCGTGCACCGCTGCCGGCGGTTGGGATGAGGTCCAGCGCGGCGACCGGGCCGTCGGCGACGCACGATAGCGTCGGCGGGTTCCCGAAACAGCATGTGCCGAGGAGCCAAGGAGCACGGTGACCCACCCCCAGCCCCCCGTCGGGCCGCAGGACCCCCAACAGCCGAATCCGGAGCCGCCGACGCAGCCATTCGCGACGACACCGCAGCCGTCGTACGCCAGCGCGCCACCGCCGCCCTTCGCCAGCACGCCGTACCCGACCTCGCCCGATCAGCCCTGGCCGCAGCCGCCGTTCGCCGGCGGGGCGTACCCGCCGCCGGGCGGGGGCGCGTACCCGCCGCCCGGCGGAGGCGCGTACCCACTCACCATGCCCCCGCCCACACCGGCGAAGAGTTCCAAGAAGACCGTGGTGGTCGTCGCGGTCACCGCGGCCGTCCTCGCCCTGCTGTGCTGCGCCGGCGGCATCGTGGCGGTGGTCATCGGCGCGAACCGGGCCGCCGAACAGGTGACCGACGCGCGGCCGACCCCCAACGTGACCCGGGGCGTCGGGCTGGCGCCGGGCACCGCACCCGCAACGGCCAGGCCCTCGACCAACGCCGAGACCCGGAACATGGCACCCGGTGAAACGCTCGTCGTCGATGGCGACGAGGGCAGCTTCGAGATCACCGTGACGAAGTTCTCCACCTCCTCGAAGGCGTGCACGACGTACGGCCTCAAGCCCGACGAGGGCATGTACGTGATCGCCGACGTGAAGGTGTCGATCACCAAGGGCACCGCTTCGGTGAACCCGCTCTTCTTCCAGTGGGTGGCCCCCGACGGCACCGAGACCAACGCGATCGGCGGGGCCTTCTCCGGCTGCGGCAAGCCCATGCCGTCCGGCAACGACCTGACCGCCGGCAGCACGCGCACCGGCAGCGTGGTGTTCGACGTCCACGACACCAAGGGCGTTCTGGAATACCAGTATCGGTTCGAGACCGTCGGCTCCTGGAAGCCGTGACGTCCGACGCGGGGCTGGCCCACCTGGGCCGGCCCCGCGTCGAGCAACATGCGAGGTGGTCAGCCGAAGGCCCGATCGCAGACGCGCCAGCCCGCGTGAGTCTCGTCTTCGAGGCGGAGGCTCAGCGAGGTTGTCGCGCCGGAGCTGCCCGTCACCCGTACGGTCACCGATGCGGCCGTGCCGGGCTCGTTGCTGAACCCGCCCTTGCCGACCTCGTGGGAGACGGGCCGGCCCATGCGCTCCACCGCCTCGGTGAACTGCACGATCGTGATCCGATCCCGCACGTCCGAGCACATTGACCGGTAGGCGGCGTCGTCCTCGATTCGCTCCAGGTGCTGTACGAACTGATCGGTCGCCGCCCGCGGCTCATCGATGTCCGGGCCGCCGTACATCCAGACGAGGAAACCGAGAACCGGCAGGAACGCCATGGCGAGCACCGCCGCCACGCATGCGGCGACGATGCCCCAGGGTGTCCAGCCGCGCTGCCCGGTGTGCACGGGTGTATGCATCGATGGCGTCATGTCCGCCACGCTAACTACGACGGGTCAGGGTCCGAACACGACCGGAGCACAGATCGATCTCGGGCATACGTCCGTGGTCGATGACGACGTCAGTGGGCGTAGCGGGCGAGCAGGTAGACGCTGAGGTGCCCGCCGTCGCGCACCGCCACCACGCTCCCCGTCACGAGGTCTCCCGCGCGCTGGTAGACGTCGTACGACTCCGCGTCGAAGTGCCACCCGAAGGTGTCCGGAATGGAGGAGGCGGAAAACGGGAAGTCGGGATCCCTCGGCGTCATCGTCGGCGGTTGCGTCGGTGCCGCGAGCCAGCCCTCCAGGATCCGGTCCAGGCACCTCTGCGAGGTGGTGAAATGCAGGTACAACTGACCCATCGGGCCGGTCATGTCCTCGGCGTTGCTGTAGCGGAGGCCGTCCACGTCACACGGCAGGCTGACCTGGTAGTGCGGCAGGATGTCGTCCTCGAAGTCGCCCCGGGTCACGCCGAAGATCCCGTCCGGGTGCCGATACGGTCGCGGGCCCCAGAAGTGGGCCGGTGGGTAGAGCGCCACCGCCAACCCGACGATCACCAGCACGACCGCGCCCCATCGCCAGAGCCGACGCCTGGGCCACCGAATCCTCATCCCCGTCATGGGGACCGAGCGTATGGTCAGCGCACCATTTCGGCAGCCCCGCTGCCGCAGCCCTCGGTCTCCCGCGCCAGCGTCGCCGCCCGGTCGTCCAGCCGCCTCGCCTCGGTCGCGTTACCGGCCAGCTCGGCGACCCGGGCGAGGATGCGGGACACCCGGATCTCGATCGGCCGGTAGCCGGAACGGACAGCCAGGGCCAACGCCGCCCGACCGTGCCGCCCGGCGGCGCCCCGGTCGCCCTGGGCCAGTTCGGCGGCGGCGAGGCCGGTCAGGGCCATCGCCTCACACCAGCAGAAATGGGTACGCCGAGCCAGCTCGAGCGCCCGGCTGTGCTGCTCGGCCGCCTCACCCGGGCGCCCCAGTGCCAGCAACACCCGCCCCAACGCGTCCGCCGACCACGCCTCGGTGCCCGCGTCGCCGATCTCCCGGGTCAGCGTCACCGCCCGCTCAGCGTCGGCGCGGGCCAACCCGGCCCGACCCGTCTCGCACCAGAGCAGCGCACGTCCGGACAGGGCGGTCGCCTCGCCGTAGCGGTAGCCGAGGTCCTTGTTGGCGGCCAGCGCACGGGCGTAGAGCTCCTCGGCGCCGAGGTGGTCGCCCCGGTCCCGGCGCACATTCGCCAGGTCGACCAGGAGCACCGCGACGTTGTAGTGCGCCCCCGCCCGCTCACCTCGGGCCAGCGCAGCCCGGAAGTGCGCGTCCGCCTCCGCCAACGCGCCGAGTTGCCAGTGCGAGAAGCCGAGGTTCGCCAGGGACATCGCCTCACCACCGTCGTTGCCCGCCCGGACGTTCAGCTCCAACGCGAGGCTGGCCGAGTGGATCGCCGCCTGCGGGTCACCGAGCCGCTGGTGCACCGCGCTCAGGTTGTTGAGGATCCCGGTCCGCCCCTCCTCCCAGCACTCCACATCGGTGCACCGCAGCCCGTCGAGCAGATGCTGGCGCGCCTCCTCGTACCGCCCACTGTTCACCTGGACCAGCGCGATGCTCGCGTGCATGGCGGCCTGGGCCCGGGCGTCGTCCTCGGCCCGGGCCGCAGCCAGCGCCACCGTCGCCGCGGCCAGCCACTCCTCCCGCCGACCCCGCTGGTGGAAGTAGGCGCGCAGCGCATCGGTGAGGTGCCAGGCGTAGCGGCGGGGACCTCGTCGGGCGGCCTGCTCCACTGCCGCTATGAGGTTCGCCGACTCGTCGTCCAGCCAGGTCAGGGCCGTCTCGTTGTCCGGGAACGGATCAGCGGCCACCGGCCGTGGCAGCCGGACGAAGTGCGGGATGAGCCGGCGGCCCGCCGCGTCCGCGGTGTCCAGGTAATGGTCGAGCAGCCGGCGTCGGGCCTCCTCCTGGGTCGCCTCGGTCTCCTCCCCGGTGACCCGGTCGACCGCGTAGCGACGCAGAAGGTCATGGAAGCGGTAACGCTCCCCCGGGTGCCGTTCCAGCAGGTGCGCCGCTGCCAGGGCACGAAGCCGCCGGGTGGCGGTGGCCGCCGGTACGCCCGCGACCGCACCCGCCGGGCCGGCGGTGACGCTCTGCCCGGGTACCAGACCGAGCCGGCGGAACAGCTCCCGCTGCGGGTCAGGCAGGGCGCGGTACGACAACGCGAACGCCTTCGTCACCGCGCCCTCCTCGGCGCCATCCACGGTGAGCCCCGCCAGCGGGTCCCCGTCGGTCAGCTCGCGGACCAGGTCGGCGATCGCCGGTCGTCCCGCCGCCTGCACGTTGGCCGCAGCGATGCGCAGTGCCAGCGGCAGGTGACCGCAGAGTCGAGCCAGCTCGGCTGCCGCGGTCGCCTCGGTCTGCACGGCCGCCTGACCCAGCAGCGTCGCCAGCAGGCGCACCGACTCCCCGGAGCTGAGCACGTCCAGCGGGAGCGGCCGGGCGTCCGCCTGGACCACCAACTCACCAAGGCGGTGCCGGCTGGTCACCAGCACGGTGCCGGAGGAGGGGATCAGCGGCAGCACCTGGCCGGCGTCGCGGGCGTTGTCCAACACCAGCAACACGTCCCGGCCGACCAGCAGCGAGCGGAGCAGCACCGCACGGCCGTCCAACTCGTCCGGCACCGCTCTCGGGTCGACCCCGAGCGCCGTCAGCAGTTGGGTGAGCGCCACCTCCGGCCGCAGCGGATCGCGGTCGGCGTCGAAGCCGCGCAGATCCAGATAGAGCTGCCCGTCCGGAAACGCCGTGCGGACGCGGTGCGCCCAGTGCACCGCGAGTGCGGTCTTGCCCACCCCGGCGGTACCGCTGACCACCCAGATCCGGGTGCCGGCGACGGGCTCGGCCAGCCCGGCGTCGAGCCGGGCCAACTCCGCGTCCCGGCCCGCGAGGTTGCGTGTGCCGTGTGGCAGCCCGGCAGGGCGGACCGGCGCGGAGCCAGCCTCTCCGCCGGGCACGGCCACGTCGACGGGTGGCCCCAGCGTCGGGTCGCCCCGCAGGATCCGCTCCTCGAGGCGGCGCAGTGCCGGGGCCGGGTCGAGGCCCAACTCGTCGGCGAGGTGATCGCGTACCTGCCGGTAGACGGCAAGCGCCCGGTCGACACGGCCCTCGCGATACAGGGCCAGCATGAGCTGACCGACCATCCGCTGACGGCCGGGTTGCCGGGCCACCGGGTTTGTCAGCTCGTCAGCCACCTGCCGGGAACGTCCCTGCCGCAACAGCACGTCGGCTCGGTCTTCCACCGCCGCCCAGCGGGCCTCATGCAGGCCCGCGCCGAGTCGGTGCCGCACCTGCTCGTCGGCCACGTCCGCGAGCGGCTCCCCCCGCCACAGGGTCAGCGCCTGGTCGAACAGGTCCACGGCGGTGTCGTCGCCGGCCGCCCGGGCCCCCGCGATCAGTGCGGCGAACCGGTGCGCGTCGACCGCCAGCGGATCAACCCGCAGCAGGTAACCGGGCTCCCGACTGATCAGCTCCACCGGCGCCCCGGCCCGTCGCAGCGCGGCGCGCAGCCGCGAGACCAACGCCTGCACGGTGCCCCGGGCACTACGCGGCGGCGAGGAACCCCACACCAGATCGATCAGCCGGTCCACCGCCACTACTCGGCCGGGCTCCAGCAGCAGCACCGCGAGGACGAGTCGAGGCTGGCGCCCACCCAGGTCGACCCGGGCGCCCTGCGCCCACGCCTCGACCGCGCCCAACACCCGAAACTCCATCGGCCCGCCTCCTGGGTTGCGAGTATGCCGGTCCGCCTCAGACCACTTGCAAGCCGGCTGCAAGGCGCCTGCATAGACGCGCGTAGATCATCGCGCTATCCCGTCCGGAGGCCCCACGGCAACCGGCGGGACGTGCGGCTGACACCGGCCGCACCACACCTCGGACAGGGGAAACGGCGAGTGGAGAAATTCAGGCGGACCGGCGTACGCCGGCTGGGCTTGGTGGCGGCGGGCGCGGTCGCGGTGACCGCGCTCGTCGCGGCCGTGGGTGTCGGTCGGGCCGACCCCGGCGTGCGCTACGACGCGCACCCCGAGTCGCTGGCTTTCGGCAAGGAGATGTACGAGTTCCAGACCGTCGAGCAGATGACCGCCACGTCACACCTGGTGGTCTACGGCACGGTCACCGCAGCGGTGCCGGGCCGGCTCGGCAGCGTCGACGAGGACCCCGCTGCGGTGGGCGGTGACATCCGGCTGCGGACGGTGACGATCGACGTCTCGGACACGCTGCACAACCCGAAGAGGTTGATCTTCCCGCGGATGATCACGCTCGAGGAGGAGGGCTGGGACGAGGAAGGTCGCGGCTACGTCTCCAACAACGTGGCGTGGAGTCAGGTGGGCGACAGCGGCTACTTCTTTCTGCGCCGCAGCGCGGGCACCAGCGACCCGTACACCTATCAGCTCGCCAGCTCGGACGGACGGGCACTGGTGGTCGACGGTTTCCTGCGTCCCAGCAACGCGGAGACCGAGCTCGCCACATCGGTCACCGCGATGTTGCCCGGCACCCTGAACAACAGGATCGTCGCGGCGAGCGGACAGGTCGCCGCGGGCACGTTGACCGAATCGATCCCGACCGCGGAGCTGCCGCAGCCTCCGGAGGGGAGTGGAGAATGAAGCGTACGACGATGATCCTGGGTGCCACGCTGATCTCCGTGGTGGCGTTCGCACCGCCGGCCGTGGCCGGCCACGGAGGCAAGGCCAACGGCGGCAAGCCGGACAACAAGGACCAGTCCGTGGAGTCGAACTCGTTGACCACGGCTGGCAAGGCGGCTGTCTCCTACGGCCGAGGGCAGCTCGACCGGTCGGAAATCAACACTTCGACCGGCAGCTCGGACATCCACGTCTACGACAAGTCGTACTCCGCTACCTGGTACGGCCTGACGAGCTGCACCGACACCAACTGGTGGAACGGGTTGTGCGACCACTACGACGTCAAGTTCAACACCCGGACGATGAGCGGACTGTCCACGTCCTACTGGCAGAGCCTCGGCTGTCACGAGCTCGGGCACACCGGCTCGCTGGGCCACCGCTCGGCCGGTGCCGACGTGGACAACAACTCCTGCATGCGCAAAGAGATCTGGCCCAGGAGCTTCGATGCCCACGACGTCGACGCGATCAATGACAACGTCTGACCGTCGTCTGCTGCTCTCCGGTGGGGTGGTGGCCGTGGTGGCCGCCGCCGCACTGGGCGGCTGGTGGCTGTCCCGGCCCGACCTGCCCTCGGACTGGTCCGGCCGGGACCAGTTCTGCGCCGAGGCGCAGACCTTCGCGCTGGCCAACCAGGCCGGGCTCACCGGGGATCAGCGGGTCGAGGCGATGAGCGCCCTGATCCGCTCCGCGCCACGTGAGCTGACCCCGGACCTGGAACGACTTGCCGGCGCGCTGGGGGATCACCACGAACCCACCGCCGCGCACGACCACGGCACGACCGGATCGAGCCCGGAGGGGCACGAACACGAAGCCGGTACGGCCGCCCACGAGCACGCCTCCGGCGCGGAGGCCCCCGCGCCGGAACCGGAGGCGGTGGAGGCTAGCGGTCGCCGGGCGGGTGAGTTCATCGAACGCACCTGCGGGGTCAACCTGCCCAACGTCCGCACCTGACCGCCGGGTGCTGCGGGCCCCGCCGTCGTAGCCCGGCCGGCCCGGACCACGGGTCCGGGCCGGGGGGGCCGGGCGTGACCCCCGCTGGCCGGCGTTAGACAGAATTGGGGTGTTCCGTGGTCGCGCGAGGAGGTGCCGACTTTGGGTGCCGAGAGCAACCCGGAGACGGTACGCGGCCTGCAGGAGCGAGCGGCGCGCGCACTTCCGGCCACGACCGTCAAGGACTGCGACGGCTGGTGGCTGCGCGCCTCTCCAGGCTGCGCCTGGTGGGTCGAGACGGTGCTGCCACACGCTGATCCCGCACCGGGCGACCTGGTGCGCAGAGTGATCAGCGCGGAGACGTTCTGTGCCGACCGTGGCGTGACCACGCGATTCCAGATGACTCCGGGGGCCTGCCCGCCAAGGCTCGACGCTGTTCTGGCGGAGCGCGGCTACCGCCCGGAGAGCCCGATGTCGTTGCAGGCGGCATCGACCACGCGCGTCCGGACCGAGGCACTGTCCACAGGGATTCGGGTACGACTGGACGATCACCCGACCGGCCGCTGGTTCGACGTCTGGGACTCCGTACACGGTCGCGCGGGGGCCTCCGCCGCCGAATGGGCCATGCTCGGCCGGGTGACCGGCCCCTGTGCGTACGCGAGCGCGATGCTCGGCGGCGCTGTCGTCGCGGTGGGCCGCGCGGTCGCCGACACCGGCTGGGCGGGGCTGTTCGGGATGGCCACGTTGCCCGAGGCCCGCGGGCTGCGCGCGGCCCGCGGCGTGCTCACCGCATTGGCCGAGTGGGCTGGCGACCAGCGGGCCGACCACCTGTATCTCCAGGTCGAACGGGCCAACACCCCCGCGCTCGGCCTGTACGAGCGGGCTGGCTTCAGCGAGGTGGCCGGCTACCACTACCGCAGCCTCGGCCACTAGCCGCGGCGGTCGGCCCACGCCTCCTGTGCGGTGACGACCGGCCCGCCGGTGCGTATCGACTCCTCGATGGCGAGGCTGATCAGGTGGTCCTGACACGCCTCGGCGAGCGGATAGGGCGCCGGGCCCTCGTTCCGCGCCCAGGCACCGGCGCGAGCCACGATGTCGGCCACGGCGATGTCGTCGTCGGACAGCCCGCTGCCGACGAACGGGTTGCGATAGACGACGCCGCCGTCGAAGCTGATGTGCTTCAGGTCGAGCCCTTCGAGGTTGAGGTCGATGCCGGTCTGCCGTCGGACCAGGGCGGACTCCACCGGCGTGGTCGGGTCGACCAGGCGCACCACCCGGTCGTCCACCATCTCGCCGAGTGAACCGCGGACCACCAACCGGCGGGTCCGTAGCGGGTTCCACCACTGGTTGTCGGTGAAGTCGTACAACCCCATTCGCCCGCCGAAGTCGATGGTCGCGAGGGTGGTGGAAAGCTGCTGCGGGGTGTCGTCACCGCTCCAGCCGGCGGGCGACAACGGGTTGGCCAGCGGCGCGACGAAGGCCCGCGCGCTGACCTCGGCGGCGTCGTGACCAACGCCGAGCAGACCACGGATCAGCGAGACCGCGTGGTACAGGTGCGTCGAGGAGATCTGGACGGAGGTCGGCTCGCCGAGCACCCCGGCGCGGACCAGCGCCAGCCGGGCCGCGTGCCCGGGCATCAGCAGGTACTGCTCGGCGACCTGCACCAGGCCGCTGCCGCCGACGTCGGACCAGAGCGACCGCAGCCCCTGCACGTCGGGCGCGGGCGGGGTCTCGGCGAGCACCGGCACGCCGGCCGCGACCAGCTGGCGGGTGACGTCGGGCGTCACCGGCCAGGGCACCGACACGATGACGAAGTCGGGCCGTTCGTGGGCGAGCAGGTCGGCCGTCGTGCGGAAGGTTCGCACGCCCCACTCGGCCGCGACCGCGTCACCACGCGATTCGGTACGCGTGACCACGCCGGTCACCCGGAAACGCTCGGGCAGGAGCCGGGCCAGCCGGAGGAAGAACTCGCCCCGCCAGCCGCTGCCGACGATGCCGAACCGGGTCTGGACCGCCGCTGTCATGTGGTCTCCTCACGTCGAATCCGGATGCTAGTCGGCCCCCTTCGCTAGGGTGGCGCTGATGACCACCGACCCGTCGCTGGACTACTACCTGATCCTGGCCGGTCACCCGGGCGCCGAGGTGCAGGGCATCGTCGTCGAGACGTTCGCCCGCCACCCCGACTTCACGACCGCGGGGCTGGACAGCGCGGGCTGGACGCCGACGGGTGCCGGCTGGTGGAGTTCCGCTTCACTGAGCCGCAGCATGCGCTCCGACCCGGAGCTGTCAGCGAGGGTGCTGCCCACCTCGCGCAGTGCTGCGGGGGACGCCTACCGCACACTCGGTGGCGGTCAACTCCCGGTCGAAACGGTGCTGCGGACGTACTTCCACGACCACCAGCCGATCCCGACTGTCCCGCCGCTGCGGCTCGGCCCCGCGCAGCCACCGACCGGATTCCACGAGCGGCGCGTCTACCGGGTCCTCTTCGCCAGGGATCTCCGGGAGGAGCAGGTGGCGAGCCTCCGGGCCCTCTGGCACTCGCCGGTCGACACCGCACCGGGATCGGTTGCCGCCGGTCACCTCGAGAAGGGTGACGATCAGTTCACCTGGGACCTCCGTCAAATCGGCAACCGGCTCGCCTGGTGCCTCGATGTGACGGTCCTGTTGGGAACCACCAACGCCGAAGCGGTGGCGGCGACCATCCACGAGCTGACGAACGTTCTGCGGCGGCACGGGTTGATACCGGTGACGACCGAGCGATTCGCCTGACCACAGACCGTGCGCAGCGCCCCCGGTGCGGGCGGCTCCCCCGTCGCTCGCCCGGGGCTGCCGTACCCGGTCATCGGTCAGCAGCTGGCCGCGCTGCGGCTGGAGGTTCCCGGCGTACACGGCTGCGTCCTGGGCGGAGTGGACGATCTGCTCATCACCCACAACATGCAGACCGACGCGGCCCCCCACGCCCTGACGTGGTGGGTACTTCGTCCACCAACTTACGCAAGAACGTCGCTTCCGGCCGGCGACATGTCACGTGCCGACGCGCTGCCCGGACTGTTCGGCGAGGTGCTGTGCCGCGAAAACCGCGGCATTGACGATCATGGTCGGGTGGTAGAGGTCCTTGTCATGCCACAGGGCAGGTCCGTCCGGTTGTCCTGCCGATGCCGCTGTCAGGTAGGCGTATCCACGGCTGAGGGCCCCGGTGGCGGATGGCACGCCGCGCCCTGCGATGGCCAGGGTCTGCATCGCGTACGCGGTCTCCTCCACGGTCCCCTCCCAGCGTCCCCACGAGCCGTCGTCCCGCTGCGTGCTCACGGTCCACGCCACGGCACGGTCCAGGGACTCCGTGGCCGCCGCCGCGGCGAATTCGGCGAGGGCGAGAGAGCAGCACATGGTCGCGTAGTAGGGGGACGCGTGCCAACGGTCCTGCCAACTGCCGTCGGGGAGTTGGTGGGCCTGCAGCGCGACGACCAGACGCTGGGCGGCCGCGTGGTAGTGCGGCGCCGCGTCCGGCCGCGTGGCAAGGTGCTGGGCCAGTGCGTCGAGGACGTGGGCGTTGGTGGTCACCGAGAAGCCGTCCTCACCGGGCCAGGTGCAGAAGCCTTCCGCTGTCTCGAATCGCAGCAGGCTCGTCGGGTCGGCGGGCAGGCCCAGCCGGGCGAGGGCGTACAGAGTCACCGAGGTCGTGTCGGCGTCTGGCGGCAGGCCGGGTCCCGCCGGGATCCCGTGCGGCCCCAGGCCGGCTGTCAGCGGACCCACGAGATCCGGTGGCGCGGGTGTCGTGATGCCAGCCCGGGTCAGGGTGCCGATCACCCAGGCGCGTTCGAAGACCGTGATCGGGGTCGCGCACGGCACCGGCCCCCCGTGCCGTGCGACGACGGACTCCAGGTAGGCCCGCGACGGATGCTCAGCGGGTGCCGGTTCGGCGGAGCCCAGCCACGCCGCCGTCGCGGCGGGCGACGCGCCCACGATGCCCGACGGCGGTGGCCGCACCCCGACGGCGTCCCCGACCAGATCGGCGACGACCTCCAGGGCGTGCAGCAGTTTCTCCGGCACCGGCCCGCCGGACGCCATCAGGGCCCGGACTGCCGCCAGCCTCCGGCCATCCATGCCGGAGGGCAGGGGCAGTCGGTGGTTGCGCCAGCGGGCGAGCCCGGGCAGGGCGTCAGGGCCGGTCAACTGGTCGTTGATGGAGCCGATCAGTGCCGGCACGATGAGGTCGATCGCCGGGGTGTCCGGGATGGCCCACCCAGCGCTGAGCCAGCTCGTGAGAGTCCGCAGTCCGGCCTCGGCGGCCTGGCTCAGCGCCTCGGTCGTCGCGGAGGTCCGCAGGATGGTGAGCAGTGCCTCGGTGGCGCTCAACGTCGGGACCAGGCCGTACCCCTCGGGGGGTCCCCAGCCACCACCGGAATGCTGCTGATCCAGGAGGTACCGCACCCGTTCGGCATGCCCGGTGAGCCAGGGCGACAGGCTCACGAGGCGGCCGGTCTCGTACAGGGACGCGGTCACCTGACCAGCCGGTTCCCGGAGCATTTCCGCGACCAGGCGTTCAGCGGCGGCGACAGGGTGCGCGGCCGGCGGGCCGTCGAGCAGGTGTCGCGCAGCAATCTCAACGCTCAACGCTGCCCCAGAAGTCGGTGCGGCCGTAGAAGGCAGTGGTGAACCCGATCTCGCGGGCCAGGTAGGTGGCCTCCTGCGGGCAGACCTGTTCCAGGTCGTGTAGCAGCGCGCGGCACTGGTCGATCCGCTCGGCGATCTGCCGATTGATCTCGTCCTGGTCGACGCCGAGCAGGAGAGCGTTGAGATCGCCCGTCTTGAGGTCGCGTTCGTAACTGGCCAGATCGTTGACCAGCCGCAGGATCTGCTGCACCTCACGACTGGCCGCTGTCAGTGTCGGGAGGTGGTTCAGGGTGTCGGCGGTGCCGGTAGCTATCCAGTGCGACACGTTGACGAAGGACGCGCCGTAGCCGTCGGCGTTGTCGAGATATTCGACGAAGGTGGGTAGCTGACGGTCGTCGGCGGCTCTGGCCGCGCGCCAGCGCCACTCGAGGGCGTCAGCGGCGAGCATGCGGCGTACCTCGTCGCGCCACAGCGGCTGGGCGTCGGCGAAGGCCGGAACGGTGGCCAGCTCGTCGCGAATCTCGGCGAGGAACTGGCCGAGCACGTCGTCGGCCGCCGGCGTAGCTCCCTCGGCGACCGCGATGCAGTTGGACACGATCCCCGTTACGGCGTCCAGAGACGTCGCAACCGCATCGATCAGCCAGTCTTCCGCAGTGACCCACAGGGATGCACGGTTGGCGATGCGAAGCTGCTGGGCGGTGCACCAGGGCGCGATGAACGCCGTCGACAGTGCGAGCGCACCCAGCATCGCGCCGTCGACAGGTGGACTGGGAAACAGGGTGGGATAGAGCGCGACGCGCTCCTGCAGATCCCGGTGGCCCCGCGAGGCGAGGGCGCTGATGCGCCCCTGTTCCGCGGCTGCCGCGAGCGCGTCGGTGGGGGTGTCGATGGGCACGGAAACTCCTATCGTGCGGCGGTACGAGCGACGCGGGTCAGGACCATCTCCACGGGGCGCGCGGGACGCAGCGACGCCGCGACCCTGGTGTCAGGGATGGCGGGGTCGCTCAGCCGAAACCGGAACCGGCTCAGGAAGGTCGCCACGATGAGGACGGCCTCGAGGTTGAACAGGTGCTCGCCGAGGCAACGGTGCTTCCCACCCCCGAAGGGGA
This sequence comes from Micromonospora sp. CPCC 205539, assembly GCF_036906815.1. Taxonomy (NCBI): domain Bacteria; kingdom Bacillati; phylum Actinomycetota; class Actinomycetes; order Micromonosporales; family Micromonosporaceae; genus Micromonospora; species Micromonospora sp. CPCC 205539. The sequence continues at coordinate 84,399 of NZ_JBAKHW010000014.1, forward strand.
AGTACGCGTACCGGTGGCGCTCCGGGTCACGGCCTGGCGTGAAACGCTCGGGGTCGAAGATCTCCGCCGTCTCCCCCCAGAGAGCGGACATTCGATGTGTGGCGTACGGGGAGAGGATGATGCTGGCACCCTTCTCGATTCGCACTCCGCCGAGCACATCCGCCGCGACCGCGCGACGGGGCAGGATCCACCCGGCGGGGTAGAGCCGCAGGAGCTCGTCCAGCACCATCCGGGTGTAGGTCAGATCCTGTAGATGTTCGGCCCGGACCGGGCCGGCCCCGACGACGTGGTCGAGCTCGTCGTAGAGCCGGGTGGCGACCTCAGGATGATTGGCGAGGACCGGCCACAGCCAGGTGAGCACGACGTACGAGGTCTCCGTCGTGACCGCGACCATCGACACGAGGTCGTCGCGCATCTGTTTCTCGCTCAAGCGGCTCCCGTCGGGAGTACGCGCCCGGGCCAGGGTGGACAGGACGTCGTCTCCGTCACCTGGCTGATCGAGTGCCTCGCGCAGCACCGGAAGCAGGATGTCGTCGATGGTCTGCACGGCGGCGTGGAACCGGCGGTCGCCGGGCATGCGGATCCACCACGGCACGAAGGGTGCCAGCAGGCGCGGCGCCATCGAGGTGACGATCACCTCCTGCGCGGCCATGATCCGCAGGGCGGTGTCGATGTCGACCCGATCGGCGAAGAACACCCGCATGATGGCGCTGGAAACGATGCGGGACAGCTCCGCGCCCACGTCGATGGGCGTCGCCGATGCCGCCACCGCCTCCAGCCCGTCGATCGAGGTGGCGATGGCGTCGGCCATCGTGTCGACCAGGGTGCTGATGCGGGTCGGCCGGAACAGCGGGCCGAGCGTCCGGCGACTCGCCGCCCAGGTCTCCCCCTCGGCGAGGATGCCGTCACCGACCAGCCTCCGCACTGACCGCCACAACGCGGTGTCGTCTCCGCGCGGGTAATTGTCGGCCCTCTCCTGCAGCACCTGCTGTACGTGGGCGGGGTTCGTCACGAGGTAGGCGCTGGAAACGCCGAGTCCGAGACGGACGACGTCACCGCCGGACGAGTTGGCGATGTCGACGAGCGACTGGTGCGTGTTGCGGACCAAGCGCGGTAGCGCCCTGTAGGCAGGAATGGACTTGGCCCTGGTGCCTGGCGTCGTCTTCGGCAACGTGATACCCCTCCCGTACCGCGCCCCGCCGGGAACCCTTGGTCACCGCCTCGAAGCCACAGTGGCCGCCAGTGTCCTAGGTGTAACGCGCCCGGGCAATGGGTGATCCAGATGGTCACACCGAGCCCGCCGATGGACTTCGCACGCTTGGCGGGGCTGACCAGGATCGATCGGATGCCCTCAAGCGGCGGAAGAGAATGATCCGACGGTGGCGCGTTTGAGGGTCTGACCTGCCGTGGGCGGCAGCATCGACACGGCGGGCGCCGGATCGGCAGCCGTCTGATCCGCTCGCCGCCTCCTCGGCGCGGCCGCGCGCAGTACCGTGCCTGTGCTCACCGTCACACTGCGCATCACCGAATGTCGTGTATGGACAGCAGCATTCGCGCTGGAGACTTCCACTCGTCCGGCGCCACCATCAGACCGGAGCTGCCACTGCCGGTGACACGGCCTCCCTCGACCACACCGCTGGCAGAACTAGCTCGCCGCAGGCCCGAAACCCCGCTGCTGGGCACGCAGCGGGTCGGACGAGCCCAGAACAGGCGTCTCGGATCGATACTGCTGAGGTGACAAGCCGTACGTCGATCGGAACAGCCGAGTGAAATGGGCCTTGTCCGGGAAACCCCAGCGAGCGGCAATCACATAAATCGGCTGATGGGCCGCGAGCGGGCTAGTCAGATCACGCTGGCACCGGTCGAGGCGGCGATGCCGAATTATTTCCGCGACCGTCATCGACTCACCCTCGAAGAGCCGATTCAACGTTCGCAGGGAAATATGGTGGGCACCGGCGACCGATGACGGAGTGAGCTCGCGATCCGGCAGATTCTGCTCGATGAACGCCAGAACACGGACACGGAGGGCATGCCGCCGCACTTCCGCGGGCAACGCCTGCTCGACATCGAGCTGCCGTGCAAGCGTGGCGGAGACGAGGTCGAGGACAATGCCACCCAGCCGCAGCGCCTCGGCCGGTTGATGTTGCTCCGGGTGCGCACCAACGCGCCGCAGAAACTGCGCCAGCAGAGCACCGAAGCCCTCGTTGGCCGGAATCGACGAGGCGAGCAGACGGCGAACCTGGTCCGGGGACAAGGGCAGTGCCGAGTGGGGGATCATCACGGTGATGGTCTCGGCGAGCTTCCGCTCACCGGCCGCCTGCGACGCGACGTGGGGACGGGCGGTATCCAGGAAGGTGAACTCGGAAGCCTTCACCGCCGTCTCCCGCCGGTCCTGAATAAGCCTGCTCTCCCCCACCGTCGGCAGCGCCAGTTGGTAGTACTCAGGCGCGCTCTGGCGGACCAGTCGAGCCGAACGAGTCGAGTCGAGTGATGGGTACCGCAGAGACTGCATGGTGACAGCACCCAGGTCGATCGCGCGGACATAAGCGAGGAAATTGTCCATGTGTGGACTACTGATATGCGCCGGGGCGGTTTCTCGCGATACAAGATCATGCCAGAATTCAAAGCGATCTGACGGTGGCAGCAGCTTGGTGTCGATCTCGACGCTGGGCAGCACCTGCTTGTCCCCCGTCCATCCCTGACACTTGCTGAGTGCGTCCACCGGCGCGCCAAGAGCACCGCACCGACCCCTCCTACCGGCAGCCAGCGCCGCAGGCCCGGGATCATACAACTGAGTCGGCGCTCAGCGGCGTCGAACTTGAGCTCTGGAATCCAACCCACTGCGGTTGGTCGTCATTGCAGCTACCTGCCACTTGACTCCCAGCCGGCCGCCAGTGGCGCCGAACCCATCCGTCCGGCCTGCCGCCTCCCGCTGCGGTCGGAGCTTCCGTCCGACGGTCACGTGGCGGTCAAATGATCAAAGGCGGGCTCCCCGTCGTGCGAGAACCCGTCTTGACCTGCTGTTTCGTGGTGGAGCTGAGGGGATTTGAACCCCTTGCACCTCCGGCTTCGACAGATCGTTCCCTATCGGACCGATCACCAGGCTAACCTGCGCAACCACCGCCAACGCCTCTCGGCGTTTGACACGGCTTGTCGGTCCCGGTTGTGCCGGAACTGTGCCCGATGATCTTCCCGTCGCCATGACGACCGTTTAGCCCGGAGCTCACCCGAGGGCATTCGGTTGCTTGACCGTCGGCCACACTTATGACGTGACGACGAAAATTGTGCCGGTGGCCTCCGCTCATCCGGCGTTCGATCAGGTGGCTGCCCTGTTCGACGACTATCGGGCGCACTACGGCCACCCGTCATCTCCGGAGAGCACCCGCTCCTGGCTGCACGACCAGCTCGCACAGCACCGGTTTTCCGCAGCCGCCGCCATCCAAGCCGATCACGTCTGCGGCTTCATAACAGCCACGATCATGCCGGCATCGCTCAGGCTGGGCACCGCATGGTCGATCCGCGACCTCTACGTGGCCCCGCACCACCGCCGTAGCGGTATCGCAAACGCCCTCCTTCAGCACATCATCTACAACGCCCGTGCTGCTGGCGCGCATCGCGTGTCACTCCAAACCGAGACCGACAACATCCCGGCCCTGACGCTCTACACCGAAGTCGGCTTCCAGCCCGTCACCGGCCTGGAACTGCTCAACCTCACCCTCGATCCCACTCACCAAGAGCCAGGAGAGACGCCTTAGTAGCGCTTCCTACGTCCACTGGTGGCCGAAGAAGGACCGCCGCCGCAACATCATCAGCGGCGCGCTCCGCGAGGCGAGCGCCAAACGAAAGCAGGGCCCGAAGGCCCTGGACTCTCGCTGATTTGTGCCGGATCTGTGCCCGCTGATCTTGCTAGCGGGGTTTCCCCTGGTCAACGGTGTTGCTGGTGGAGCTGAGGGGATTTGAACCCCTGACCCCCTCGATGCGAACGAGGTGCGCTACCAGTCTGCGCCACAGCCCCTCCGCCGGCGAACCGGCTTCGGTCCCACCCGGCTTACACCGGGCGGGCCGGCAGCAAGGCTAACAGGTCCACGGTCCCCACCGCGAATCCGCCCCCAGCGCGCCGCCGCTGATCCACTCGGGTTCGCGAAATCGGGGCATCCAGGACGCCGGGGCACCCCAACTTCGGCGACCTCGAGTCGATCACGCACCGAGCGACCCACCGGTCGGCGCACGCGCTTGATCGACTCCAGATCGGTGATTCGGGGGCATCCGCGCCCGGAGAACACCCCGACTTCGGCGACCTCGAGTCGATCAAGCGCCGCGACCCCGCCGCGACCCGGCCGACGCGCCTGGGGGCCGGGTCTAGGCCGGGTGGGAGTTGCGGCCGGCCTCGTAGGGGCGGCCGCGTAGGCCACCTGAACGCCGGTACGAGACCGAACCGCCGTTCACGGCCGTCGGCAGGTCCCCGGGGCGGTCCAGGCCCATCGCGGCTCGGCGTACCCCCTCGCGCTGGGCTGCCAGGCGGCGCTGCGCCTCCCGGCGGGCCGCTGCCCGGCGGGCCTGCTCGCGGCGCACCTCGGCCTGCCGGGCGGCCAGCCAGGCGGCCTCCCGGGCCCGGGCGCGGCGTCGGCGGCGCGCGGCCAGGGCCTGACCCCGCAGGTGGACGACGTACGCGACCAGCAGCAGGAAGGTGACCGAGAAACCGATCCAGAAGCCGGGGCTGACGAGCAGCACGCCGATCAGTTCGACGACGTTGAGGAGCAGCAGCGCGGCGAGGACGCGGCGGCGTCGGTACACGGCGGGGGTGTGCTGGCGGCGGCGCGGCGGCCGGCGGCGGGACCGCTTCGGAGCGGGCGGCACGGCGCGCAGTCGGCCGGACCGGCGGGCCGCCGGGGGCGCGGAGACCGGTGTGGTCAGCTCGCCAGTAGCCGAGTCTTCACTGATAGTGACGACGAGGGAGCGCGGGGGGTGGACGGGTTGCCGTCCCGGCACAGTGCGGCGTCGTCGGCGGCGCTGGAGCACCCGCGCCGTCGACTGCGCCCGCTCCGCCACCAGTCGCTCGGTGGCGTCGTACCGGCGAACCAACGCCGGGGCCAGTGCGAGCAGGCCGGCGGCGGCGAGGACGGCGAGGAGCACCGAGGTCGGCACCCTCACCCCTCCCGTCACCGAATTCGGAGCAACCGCCACCCGACCGCAGGATCTTCCACCGATCGCGCTCAGGTGCGTGGATCGTCCGGACGGGCAGCGCTTGCCGTAGCTTGCAGTTACTTGAGGTTACGGTGCACCGACCGTGATGCCACCACGCCGCGCCGATCCCGTCCGTGGGACGACTCACCGAGCGGCGGCGCGTACCCGGTGCCAGCGGGCCAGCAGGCCACCCTCGGCGGTGATCTCCTCATTGGTCATCGCGTATCCAATGTGGTCCCGCCAGGCACCGTCGATGTGCATGTAGCGCACGTGGTACGACTCCTCACGGAAGCCGAGCTTCTCCACGACCCGGCGGGACGGTCGGTTCTCCGGCCGAATGTTGACCTCCACCCGGTGCAGGCCGCCCGGACCGAACGCGTGATCCACGGCCAACGCGAGCGCCGTCGGGATCACACCCTGCCCGGCGACGCGGGCGTCCACCCAGTAGCCGACGTACCCGGAGCAGAACGCACGCCGCACGATGCTGCCCACGTTAAGATGCCCGACCAGCCGGTCCCGGTCGGCCTCGCGTAGGCAGACGGCGAACGGCATGCCCTCGCCCTCGCGGGCCGAACGTCGCTGGTCGCGGTGCACCCAGCGGAACGCGGCCGGCGAATTCAGCTCGTCCCAACTGCCGGGCAGCGACGATTCCCAGGGTGCCAGCCAGGCCCGGTTGGCCCGGCGCACCTCCGACCAGGCCGCCGCATCGGACCGTCGATAGGGCCGCAGCAGCACCGGACCGTCGACCAGCACCGCCGGCCAGCCCGGCGCGCGCGCAGGCCCGAAGAGACTCACCCGCACAGTCTCCCGCGCGGGACCGGTCCGTGCGCAAGTGGAACTGCCACCGCGCGACGAACGCGCGAACTCACCGGCGGCGGTCCAACAGCAACACGTCCACGGTGGAGCCGGCGGCGGCGGTGGTCACCCGCTCACCCAGCACCAGCAACCCGTTGGCCTCGGCCAGCCCGGAGAGGGTGAACGGGCCACCGCTCAACGGCTGCACCGTGTAGCCGCCGCCGCGCCGCTCGGCGACGTGTGCGGGCCGGAATTCACGCAGCCCGCCCGGGGACGACACGGTCTCCAGCAGGTGTGCCCGGACACTGGGCCGGAACACCGGTTCGGCGCCAGCGAGCAGTTGGATGGCCGGGCGGGCCAGCACCTCGAACCCGATCAGCGCGGCGCCGGGGTCACCGGGCAGACAGACCACCGGCACCTCCTCGGCGCCGACCGTGCCGAAGCCGAGCGCGGTGCCGGGATAGAGCGCCACATCGGTGAAGGTGACCGGCCCGGCCCGGCCGCCCTCCCGGCGGGACAGGATCCGACGCACCATGTCACCGGGGCCGGTGCCGGTGCCTCCGGTGGTGATGATCAGGTCTGCGCGCAGGGTCTGGTCCTCCAGCAGCCCACGCAACCCCTCGGGGTCGTCGTCGCAGATGCCCACCCGGTACGCCTGCGCACCCACTTCGGCCGCGGCGGCGGTCAGCGCGTGTGAGTTCGCGTCCACCACCTGGCCGGGCTGACTGCCCCGGCCCACGTCGACCAGCTCGTCGCCGGTGGCCACGATGACCACCCGCGGGCTGGGCCGCACCACCACGTGCCCGATGCCGGTGGCGGCGAAGACCGCGACCAGCGCCGGGGAGACGTACGTGCCGGCTCGGGCGAGCAGGGTGCCCGCGGGCAACTCCTCACCGGCGCGGCGCACCCCGTACCCCCGCTTGGGGGTGCGGAAGATCTCCACGGCGGCCATGCCCTGGTCGGTCCACTCCACCGGCACCACCACGTCGGCGGCCACCGGCAGCGGCGCACCGGCGGCCACCGAGAAGCAGGAGCCCGGGGTCAGCCGGACCGGCCGCCAGCTCGCCGCGCCGAGATCGCCGACCACGTTGAGCCGGATCGTCCGGCCACCGGGCGTGCCGGAGGGGGCCGGGACGTAGCTCGCGCCCCGGGCCCCTCCCGAAATGTCCTCCCAGCGGGCCGCGTACCCGTCCACGGCCGCCTGGTCGAAGGCCGGAAAGGCGTGCGGCGCGACGACGTCCTCGGCGAGGACGTTGCCGTGGGCCTGGGTGAGGTCGAGGTCGAGCGGAGGCAGCGCGCGTAACCTGCGCAGCACGCTGCCCAGGTAGTCGGCGAGCGGCGTCAACTCGTTCGCGGCCGCCTCGGCGTCGGCCGTCGCGGTCATGTACCAGATCCGCCCGCCGTGTCGGCGTTGACGAACTCGGCCAGCCAGGCGCGGAACTCTGCGCCCAGGTCGTCGCGCTCCGCCGCGATCTGCACCACCGTCTGGAGGTAGCCCAGCGGCATTCCGGTGTCGTAGCGGGTGCCCCGGTAGACGATCGCGTGCACCGGCGTGCCCTCGGTACGCAGTAGTTCCATCGCGTCGGTCAGCTGGATCTCGCCGCCGCTGCCCGGCTTGGTCCGCCGGATCGCGTCGAAGATCTTGCCCGGCAGCACGTAACGGCCGAGCACCGCGAGGTTGCTCGGCGCGTCCTCCGGCTGCGGCTTCTCCACCATCCCGGTCACCCGGACGACCTCACCGATGTCGGTCAGCTCCGCCTCGGCGGGCTCGACCGACGCGATGCCGTACCGCTTGGTGTCGGCGGGGTCGACCTCGAAGAAGGCGAGCACCACGCCCCCGGTGCGGGCCTGCAGCTCCAGCATCGCCGGCAGCAGTGGCTCGGACGGCTTGACGAACTCGTCGCCGAGCAGCACCGCGAAGGGCTGGTCGCCGACGTGCGACTCGGCGTACCCGACGGCGTGACCGAGCCCGAGCTGCTCCGGCTGCCGGACGGTGTAGATCTCGGCCAGTTCGCTGGGCCGACGCACGGCGGCCAGCCGCGCGGTGTCGCCCTTCTCTTCCAGCCTGGCCTCCAGGTCGGGGCGACGGTCGAAGTGGTCCACCATCGACGTCTTACCCCGACCGGTGATCAGCAACACGTCACCGATGCCGGCCTGGGTGGCCTCCTCGACGATGTACTGCAGTACCGGCCGGTCCACCACCGGCAGCAGCTCCTTGGGCACCGCCTTCGTGGCCGGCAGGAACCGGGTGGCCAGACCGGCGGCCGGGATGACGGCCTTGACCGCCACGGGACGGCCGGTTGCGGCGACCGTCGATGAGGGGTTCGCTGAGTGCTCCGACATGCCGCGAGACTATCGGCCACGGCTCTGCCGCGGCGGGTGTGGCCCGGAAGACGCGCCGCCACCTGACCCCGGCCGGGTGGCATCGGGGCCGCCCCAGGCCGCGTTCGTGGCGATGTCCGCCGCGTCGTCGGCCGGCTCCGGCCGCGCGTGCGCCGGCCCCGGCCGGGACGATTCGGGTACGCCCGCGGCCGGCTCCGACCGGGCGTGCCCGCCCGGCTCCCGGGTGACCTGCGCGGGCCGCCCGGCCCGCGGCAACCCGTCGGGCGGACTCACCGCCCCCGCCGGCACCGGGATCTCCCGCATCGGCACGTCCGGGCGGTCCTCGGCCACCCGGTAGGTGTCCCGGCCGGCCGCCTTGGCCACGTAGAGCGCATTGTCGGCGGCGTCCAGCACCTCCCGCCCGGTGCTGCCGTGATCCGGGTACACGGCGATGCCCACCGACACGGTCACCACGATCGGCCCGGCGTACGCCTCGACGGCGATCGGCGTGTCCCGTACCGCCGCGCCCAGCCGCTCCGCCACGATCGCCGCACCCCGGGCGTCGGTCTCCGGCAGCAGCAGCACGAACTCCTCCCCACCCTGCCGGAAGGCCAGGTCGACCTCGCGGATCTCGCCGCGCACCCGCCGGGCGAACTCGGCCAGCACGGTGTCCCCGGCCGCGTGCCCGTACGTGTCGTTGACGTCCTTGAACCGGTCCAGGTCCAGGGCCAGGACACTCAGCATGCGGCCGAACCGGCTGGCCCGTTCCACCTCCCGGCGGATGGACTCGCCCAGGTAGCGGTAGTTCCACAGCCCGGTCAGCGGGTCGGTCAGCGAGAGGCGCTGCGCCTCCTCGTGCACCCGTACGTTGTCCACCGCCACCGCGGCGTGCCCGGCGAAGGTGCGCAGCGTGACCAGGTCGTCGTCGTCGAAGTCGTCGGCGCCCAGCCGGTCGTAGAGGGCGAGGACGCCGAGCGCCACCGCCGGCGTACCCACCTCCTCGCCGACGCCGACGGGCGGACCGAGCCCACTCGGGGTGCCGCCGCCCGGGGTGGCGAACGGAACCGCGACGTACGTGCGACAGCGCGGCTCGCCCACCAGGACCTCGGTCGGCTCCAGCCGCCCCCGCTGCGGCTCACCCGTGGCGGCCACGGCGCCGACCACGCCGACGCCCACCGGCACCCGCAACGTCTGCGGGCTGCCGTCGTCGCCCGCCGGCCAGCGCCCGTCCAGCCCCTCGGTGCACTGCGCGACGAGCACCCCACCGGTCTCCACCAGCAGCACCGCGCCGGCCCGAGCCCCGGTGGCGGCGATCGCGCTGTGCAGGATCACCCGCAGGATGCGTTGCAGGTCGTGCGTGCTGGCCAGGGTGTCCCCGAGCACCGCGAGGTGCCCTCGCAACTGGTCCCGGCTGCTGGTCAGCGCGGCCACGTAGGAGCCGGTCTCCCGGGTCATCCGGTTGAACGCGCCGGCCAGCCGGCCCACCTCGTCGCGACTGCGCACCGGCACCCGGGCGGTCAGGTCGCCGTGCGCCACCCGGTCCACCGCGCCGGCCAGCTCCACCAGCGGTCGGGTGGTGACCCGGGCCAGTCGCCAGGCGGTCAGCACGGCGAGCAGCCCGGCCAGTACGACCACGCTGGCGAGCGTGGCGTGCAGGCCGGGTGGCCGTTCGCTGGGCACGGAGAGCACCAGCGGCAGTGGCTGCCCGATGGACGGCCCGACCCGCCGCACGTACCGGCCCTCCGTGGTCTCGGTGACCCGCTCGCCGTCGACGGTGCCGGCGGCGGCCAGCACCGCGTCGCGTACCTCACGGCTCTCGGTCGTGTGGGTGACCCGCGCGACGCTCGCGCCGTCGTCGAGCAGCGTGACCGCCACCCCGGTCACCGCCGCCAGCCGCGCCACGAAGGCCGGGTCGACGAGCTGCGCGGCGGACACCGTGCCCAGCGGGGTGCCGGCCCGGTCGTGCAGGTCGACCCGGGCGGCCACCGCGCGGACCGGGCCGGACGACGCCTCGGCCAGCCCGGAGCAGTCCCGCCATGGCGTCGACGGCGCGCCGGGCGAGGCGTAGGTGACCTCGCCGGTCCCATCGGTGATCAACACTGCGGCGGCCAACCCCCGGCTGACCAGTTGACCGGCGGCAGCCGCCGGGTCCGTGGTGAGGGCCACCGCGTCGGCGGTGGCACGGAGCTGCTGGCAGAGCGCATCGACCGAGGTGCGCACGGTGGACACCGCCACCGCGAGGCGCTCGGCGGAGCGGCCGCGGTCGACGGCGGTGACGATGGAGGCGACGAAGTACGCACCGAGCAGGACCGGCCCGAGCACCACCACGAGGAAGGCTGCCGTCAACCGCCCGCGTAGCGTCACTCGTCCCCCCGGAAGTTCCGCCTCCGATGCTTGCGATGCTGACACAGAGCAACCGTGGGAGAGGCGATGCGTCAGGAGTGTTGCGTGCCGGATTTTTCTGATGAAGCGGAAGTGACGCGGGTGACGAAGCGCGACGCCCGCGCCGAGCTGCTCGCCCGCCGCCACGCGCTGACCGCTGCGACCCGGGCCACGGCCGCCGGCCGCGTCCAGGCCGAACTGGTCGCCCTGGTACGCAGGCTGCGCCCACTCCGGATGACGGCGTACGTGCCGGTGGGCTCCGAGCCGGGCGGCGGCGACCTGCCGGAGGTGTTACGGGCGGCGCTGCCTCTCGGGGGCGAGCTGCTGCTGCCGGTGCTCCGCGCTGACCTGGACCTGGACTGGGCCGCGTACACCGGGCCGGACGGCTTGATCCCGGCCGGCCGGGGTATCCGTGAGCCGGACGGGCCGAGGCTCGGGGTGAGCGTGGTCAGCGGCGCGGAGCTGGTGGTCGTACCGGCACTGGCGGTCGACCTGCGGGGCCGGCGGCTCGGTCGCGGCGGCGGCTCGTACGACCGGGCGCTGGCCCGGGTGCCCACGACGACACTGACCGTGGTTCCGCTGCACGACGGGGAGCTGGTCGAGGCGCTGCCCGTCGAGCCGCACGACCGCCCGGTCCGCGCGGTCGTCAACCCCACCGACGGGGTGCGTACCCTTGACGGCGGCCCGGGTGCGGCGCATAGTGTCGCGCCCCACACGTCCGCTGGACGAACCCCGGGCGAATGACGCACCATTGGCACTCGAATACGTCGAGTGCCAACTGGCCGAGTCCAGATCCGGAGGAGAACGTGCCCACGTACCAGTACGCCTGCACCGCGTGCGGTCACCAGCTCGAGGCAGTGCAGTCCTTCTCTGACGAGCCGCTGACCGAGTGCCCGGCGTGTGAGGGGCGGCTGCGCAAGGTCTTCAACTCGGTCGGCATCGTCTTCAAGGGCTCCGGCTTCTACCGCACCGACTCGCGCGCGTCCGGCTCCGAGGTGGCGGCCGGCGGGACGGCCAGCAAGCCGGCCAAGTCCGAGTCGTCCTCGTCGTCCTCCGGTGGAGACTCCGGGTCGTCGTCGGGCTCCTCGTCCTCGTCGTCCGGTTCGGGGTCGTCGTCCTCGGGGTCGTCTTCGGCGTCCGGCTCCTCCTCGTCGTCCGGCGGGTCGAGCGGCGGCAAGTCCCCGGCGACCAGTTCCGCATCCTGACCCGGCCGGTCCTGACCAAGCCGGGCGCGGTCGTCGCGTCTCATAGCAAACCCGGCCGGTCCGTGGACGTTGTCCACAGGCCGGCCGGTTGTCCACAGGCATGGACGAGCGGCCGGCTGAACGGCCTCCGACCGGCCTAGCCTGCCGTCCGTGGGTGTCGCTCCAGCACCCGGGACGGGAGGCGGCAGATGGCGACCGGCGATCCAGACTCACCGCGCGCGTTGCGTCCGCTACGCCGGCTCGCCCTGCCCGGTGGGCGCACCCTGCTCCGGGCGGGCCTGGTCGCCGCGCTGCTCGGCCTGGCCGCCGCCGTCCTGCACACCCCGACCGGCTGCCCACCGGCCGACCGGGCCGGAGCCACCCCGCACCCGACCGGCGCGGGCCCGACCGAGCCGAGTCAGCAGGCCAACCGCAGCGACCCGACCGATCCGGACCGCCCGGCCGGCGGCGAGCCCACCGACCCGAATCAGCAGGCCGACGGCGGGCGGACCGGCCCGAGTGGAGCGGTCGAGGGGCCTGCCGGCACGGATGCGGCGGCCAGCGGGAGCGCCACGTCCCGTCAGCTTCCGCTGCCCAGCGGGACGGTCGGGGTGCCGCTCCGGCTCGCCGAACCAGCAGCGTTGGCCGTGGTCCGCCCCGGAGCCCGGGTCGACCTGCTCGTGGCACCGCCGGGCGGGCTGGGCACCGAGGCCACCCTGCTCGCTCCCCGAGCGTTGGTGCTGGACGTACTGGGCGCCGAGGCGACCGACGGATCCTCGGCGCTCTATCTGGCGCTGCGCCCCGACCAGGCACGACGCATCGTCGGGCTGCCCGAGGGCAGCCGATTCGCCATCGTCGTCCGCGCCTGACCAGCCCGGTGTCCGGGCGCAACAGCTCCCGCCCTCTGGTCGGACCTCAGCACGAGCACGAGCGCGATCTCAGTCCCGGTTCGCGGCGCCGACGCTCAGTCCCAGTGCGGGGGGCGCTCGGCGAGCAGCCAGTCGTCGTTCCCGCCGGCCCGCTCGCCCCAGCCACGATCGGTGTCGTCGGCGGTCTGCTCGGGCAGCACCACGAAATCGTCGCTCAGGTCGACGGTGCGGTCATCGTCGCCGCGCGCGCCCTGCTTACCGGGGTCCTCGGTGCTCACGAGCGGCAAGACTAACGCAGCCCACGGCGGCGCAGCCGACGCCGACGGTGCCGCGCCGGCCAGAACCGACCAGGCCGTGGGCCGCGTTGGTAGCGTCGGACGGCGTGACGACCCCCAGCGGTGGCAGCATCCCGGACGACTACTGGCGGCGGCCCGGGGGTGGCGACGACGCCGACCAACCTCCCGTCGTGTCCTCGACCCCGCCCACGAACGAATACGCCGGCCCGCCGCCGAGCGTGCCGCCGCCCGCGGGCTGGCGTCCACCCGTACACCTGGAGGCGGCGCCGCCACGACGGCTACCGCCGCAGAACCTGGCCGACCTGGACGCGGCCGAACAGCGCTCCCAGCGGCTCACCTACGGCTTCGGCGCGGCCGCCGGCGTGGTGCTGGTGGTGTTGGTCTGCCTGCTCTGCTCCCGGGTCATCTTCTGACCCGCGCCCACGAGCACGTCAGACGGTGGTGCCCCAGACGGCCTCGGCACCGGAATGCCCGGTCAGGTAGACGTAGACCAGGGCGGCGATGGCCAGCGCGACGACCGCCACCGCCAACACCGGCACCACCAGCGCCGGCAGTTGCGGCACCCGGGGGTGGTCGCTGGTCGCCACCAACAGCAGGATGGCCACGATCCCAAGCGGCACCGCGATCCGGAACAGGATGTCGCCGTAGCGGGAGTGTTCGAAGATCTGGTCGAGGATTTCGCCCTGGAAGCCCTTGGCGACCAGCGCGTCAGCGAGGGCCTCACCCGACTTGACCGCCACGAAGGCGGTGACCGGCGCGACCACGGCGAGGATGCCCACCGCCCAGTCCAGTCGGTGCCGCCAGCGCGGCAGACCCACGTAGGCGATGGCCAGCACAGCCAGCAGTGGCACGAACACGACCACCGCGTGGACCACCATGGCGTGTACCGGTAGGCCCAGGATCTCCTTGAACATCGACATCCTCCAGGTGGATCACGGTGGGAGTTGCGAGCCCAGGGTCCGCTGGCCGTCCCGAGGCCTTCGACCGGACACACGCACGCCGGCACGATCGGGTTCACCGCAGCCAAATCCGCGTCGCCGCCGGCCGCGCCCGGTGCGGGCGGGTCCCGCCGTGGCACTCTTGGTCGGTGGACTCCGATGACCTCGGCCTCTTCGGTCCGGGTTCGGTCACGTGGAAGGTGCACGAGGAGCCGATCCTGATCGTCGCCGGCCTGCGCTCGCTCTACCTGCAGGCGCTGCACCCACGGGCGATGGCCGGGGTGGCGCAGATCAGCAACTACCGCACTGACGCCTGGGGCCGTCTGGTCCGTACGGCCACCTACGTGGCGACCACCGTCTACGGGACCACCGCCGAGGCGGAGGCTGCCGGGTCGCGACTGCGCCGGCTGCACGCCCGGCTGCGGGCCACCGACCCGTTCAGCGGCGAGGAGTTCCGGATCGACGATCCGGATCTGCTGCGCTGGGTGCACGTCACCGAGGTCGAGTCGTTCCTCAGCACCGCGCGGCGGGCTGGCCTGCCACTCACCGACGCCGAGGTGGACGGCTACTACACCGAGCAGCGCCGCTCCGCCGCGCTGGTGGGTCTGGACCCGGCCACCGTCCCCGGCACCGCCGACGAGATTGCCGCGTACTACCGCGGGGTGCGGCCGGAACTGCGGATGACGCGGGAGGCCGCCGAGACCGCGCTCTTCCTCACCGCTCCGCCGCTGCCGTGGAAGCTCAGCCTGCCGGCCCGGTTGGGGCTCACCCTCGGCCCGCCGCGTTGGGCGTACCTGGGCATCGCCGGCACCGCCCTCGCAATGCTGCCGGCCTGGGCCCGCCGGATGTACGGCGGGCTGGGCCTGCCCACCACCGCACTGTCGGCGGACCTGACCGTGCGTGCCCTACGGCTGGCGCTCGGCGCCGTGCCCCGTCGCTATCGGGAGGGGCCGCTGTTGCAGGCCGCCAAGGAGCGCGCCGAGCGCCTCGCCGCCAGCCCGCTGGCCGGCTGAGCGCGGCCTGTCGCCAGAGGTCAGCCGTCGGTGGCCCGGTCGACGGCCGCCCACGGCTCCTTACCCGGTGTCTGCGCCCCGGTCGGGCAACTGCGCCGGTAGTCGCACCAGCCGCAGCGCGGGCCGGGTGCCACGGGAAACGCTTCGTCGGGATCGGTGCCGTCGGCGACCGCCCGCTCGGCAGCCATGATGTCCTGAGCTGTCTGCTCAGCACGCGTGAGCTGTCGGGCCAGCGACTCGACGGTGTGGTCGTGCCCGGCGACCGTACCGGTCGGCAGGTGGTGCAGCTCCACCCGACGGCACGGTCGGCGGAACACCCGCTCGGCCGCGTACGCGTAGAGCGCCAGCGCCTGGGAGCCCCGGGCGTCGTCCGCGTCCATGCCGGTGCGGCCGGTCTTGTAGTCGACGATGACCAGCTCCGGGCCCTCCGGCCCGGGGCGGGAGTCGATCCGGTCGGCGCGACCGTTGAAGGCCAGCACGGCGGTCTTGACCGCGACGACCCGTTCCACGCCGAGCGGGTCAGCCTCCGGCTCCAGCGTGTCGACGTACGATTCCAGCCAACCCAGCGCCCGCCGGTAGGCGGCCCGCTCCTGCTCGTCGTCGCGGTAGCCCTCGCGCACCCAGGTGCCCTTGAGCAGGGTGGCCAACGCCTCGGGGCGACGGCGGTCGGCGGGCAGCGCATACCAGTTCTTCAGGGCGGTGTGCACGCTGGCGCCGAGCGAGTTGTGCGCCCACGGCGGGCCTTTCGGGGGCGCCGGCCGGTCGACGTAGGAGTAGCGGTAGCGGCGTGGGCAGTCCGCGTACGCGCCGAGCTTGCTCGGGGTGCAGACGAACAGCCGCTCCGGCATGCCCTCGAAGCCGAGCTGCTCGGCGCCGCCGTCACGCTGTCTGGGAGCCCGGCCGCCAGCGGCGGGTCGTCCGGCTGAAGAAGCTCGTCGCACGCCTGCGATCCTGCCATCCACCCCCGACATCGCGGGTGTCCCGGGTCAGGTGGCGTTCAGGTAGTGCCGTACGAAGGCGGCCACCGCGTCCGCGATGAGCTGTACGGCGATCGCGGCCAGCAGCAGGCCGGCGATCCGGGTCAGCACCTCGATCCCGGCGGGACGCAGGATCTTCACGATGCCGCCGGAGAATCGCAGCACGATCCAGACCGCGACCATCACGGCCAGGATCCCCGCGGCGATGGCGGTGTGGTCGCCCAACCCGTGGGCCTGCTGGACGAAGAGCATGGTGGCCACGATGGCGCCCGGGCCGGCCAACAGCGGGGTGCCCAGCGGCACCAGCGCGATGTTCGAGGTGGCGTCCGGGCTCGGGCCGTCGGTCTTGCCGGTCAACAGCTCCAGGGCGACCAGGACGAGCAGCAGCCCACCGGCCGCCTGCAGGGCCGGCAGGTCCACGTGCAGGTAGTCGAGCAGGTTCTGCCCAGCCACCGCGAAGACGACGATCACGCCGAGCGCCAGCGCGACCGCCTGCCAGGCTGCCCGGTTGCGGTCGCGGGCCGGCAGTGGGCCGGTCAGCGCGAGGAAGATCGGCACCATGCCCGGCGGGTCGGTGATCACCAGCAGGGTCACGAAAACCTCGCCGAACAGCTTCAGGTCCACGTGATCAAACTAGCCGCGCCGTTGCGGGCGGAAACCCGGATCAGCCCGAAGCGACCTCGGTCACGCCTTCGGCGACGATCCGCTCGTACGCCTCGACGCTGGTGCTGAAGGCGCCGAGCTGGACGGTCTTGTGGGTGCCGTGGAAATCCGAGGAGCCGGTGACCAGCAGGCCCAGCTCGGCGGCGAGCGCTCGTACGTGCTCCCGCTCGGCCGGGCTGTGGTCCTCGTGGTCCGCCTCCAGTCCGGCCAGCCCGGCAGCCGCCAGCTCGGCGATCAACTCGTCGGGCACCACCCGACCGCGGCGGGTGGCTCGGGGGTGGGCGAAGACCGGCACGCCGCCGGCCGCCCGGACCAGCCGGACCGCCCGGAACACGTCGATGTCCTCCTTGGGCAGCCGGTACCGCTCGCCCAACCACGCTGGGCCGAACGCCTCCCGGGTGTCGACCACCAGACCGGCTCGGATCAACGCCTGCGCGATGTGCGGACGGCCCACCGTGCCGCCGCCCGCTCGGGCCAGGATGTCGGGCCAGCTCACGTCGATTCCGTCGGCGCGCAGCAGCGCGACCATCCGCTCGCCGCGCTCCTCGCGGGCGGCCCGGACGCGGGACAGCTCGGCGACCAGCTCCGGGTGGTCCGGGTCGAACAGGTACGCGAGCAGGTGCAGCGCCACCGCCGATCGCGTGCCGGACCAGCGGCAGGACAGCTCGGCTCCCCGGATGAGGCGCAGCCCGGGGGGCAGCGCCCGGACGGCCGGCGCCCAGCCGGCCGTGGTGTCGTGATCGGTGATCGCCAGCACGTCCAGCCCTGCCTCGGCGGCCGCGCGGACCAGCTCGGCCGGGCTCAGCGTGCCGTCGCTGGCCGTCGAGTGGGCGTGCAGGTCGATCCGCGGGGCCGGGCCGGTACGCGAGGTCATTTCATGACGCTACCGAGAACCGTGGACCGGGACCGCAGCCGACCCGTGCACGCCCACCGACGGACCCGACCCGGTCGGGGTCAGGAGCCGGTCACCAGGACCGGCCGCTCCCCCGGCTGCACACCGGGCACCGGGGCCGGGGCAGCCGGCTGGCCCGCTCGTACCCGGTCGACGTCCACCCGGACCAGCTTGCCCTCGCCGTCGATGTAGGTGGCGGCGGAGTCGGTGGTCCACGACACCGTGCCAACCATCGACGGACCAACCGGCAGGGCGGTCACGTCCGAGCCGAGCTGGCCCAGGTCGACGAGCAGGGACCGGCCGGCCTTGCCGACAGTGCCGTTGACCAGCAGCCACCGGCCGTCGGGAGAGGTCCCGCCGACTCCGTCCGGGCTGAGCTCGGGACCACAACCGGTGCGTACCGGCCGCAGGTCGCGCTGCGGGTCGAGCAGGGCCAGGCAGGTCTGGCGCGGGTCAGCGCCGGAGACCTGGCCGACGAGCCGGCCGTCGGGCAGTGCGCCGTAGACGCTGAGGGTCTTCCGGTCGGCACCCGTGGTCAGCTCACCGACACCCGGCTGCCAGAGGGTGTGACCGGGCCGGTTTGGGTCGAGCCGGACCAGCACGCTGTCGCCGACGAACCGGACCGGCACCGCGTCGACCGGCGCGGGTGTGCGCACCGGACCGATGAGCTGGGTGCCCACCACGCCCGCCATGAGCAGGCCGCTGCCGTCGCGCCAGGCGACCTGGCGCCCGTCGGCGGCGATGGTGATCGGGCCCGCACCGGCGAGCAGCACCTGCACCAGCCCGTCGCGCTGCGCCACCCAGAGGGAGCGGCCGGCGGCGGTCGGCGCGCCGACCACCAGCCAACCGGCGCCGTCGGGCAGCAGGTGGGCGTGCTCGGCCGGCCCGATGCCGGGCAGCGGCAGCCGCTCGCCGTCCGCGCTGGTCAACGCCCCGCTCACGAGGAAATCCAGCGAGGTGCCGGGCGCGGGAGCGGGGGCGGCACTGGAGGCTGACGGGATCGGCCGACCGGACGAGTACGGGTCACCGATCACCACGATGGGCGACGGTGGCCGCCCGGAGTGCCCCCCGAGCTGCGCCACGCTGGCGCTGATCAGCACGGTGGTGGCCGCCGCGAGGGCGAGGCCGACGCCGGCGCGCCGACGCCGGACCCGGTTCGCCCGGCGGATGGCCTGGCCTGCCGGGTCGGCACTGAGCGGGCGGGTGACAGCGACCTGGTGCGAGAGAGTCTCCCGCACCGCCCCTTCCAGCTCGTCAGGTCGCACCTCGTATGAACGCGGCGGGGTGCCCGTCAGGTTGTCGGACCGGCCGCGGGATGCGCTCACCGCAACTTCCCGGCGCCGGTGCCGACGGGTACGGCCGGCTGCGCGGCGGGCAGCACGGTCGGCGGGGCGACGGGCTGGTCGGCCGGCGGGGCGACGGGCTGGTCGGCCAGCGGGGCGGCGGGCACGGCCGGAGCGACCGTGGGCGACGGGTCGAGCGGGCGGGGCACGGCCGGCCTGGGCACGGAACCGCCGACCGGCCGGCGTACGTTTCCGGCCTCGTCGGCGCCGGGCGTACGGCCGGGCGCGGCGGAACGCACCGGTCGGCGCGCCGTAGCGGGCCCGGCCGGAGCCGAGTCGGCGGGAGCCGCGCCGACGGGTAGGTCCGGCAGTTCGGCACCCATCCGGCGACGCAGCGTGGAGAGCGCTCGGGACGCCTGGCTCTTCACGGTGCCGGGGGAGATGTCGAGCATCGCGGCGGTCTGCGCCTCCGACATGTCCTCGTAGTAGCGCAGCACCAACACCGCCCGCTGCCGGCTGGGCAGCTCCCGGAGGTGTCGCCAGAGCAGGTCCCGGTCGAGTTGCTGCTCGATCTCGTCGACGCCGGCCCGCTCGGGCAGCACCTCGGTGGGGCGCTCACCGTGCCAACGTCGCCGCCACCAGCTCGTCGAGGTGTTGACCATCACCCGCCGGGCGTACGGCTCGACGGCCTCGATCCCCCCGAGCCGCTTCCAGGCGAGGTACGTCTTGGTCAACGCCGTCTGGAGCAGATCCTCGGCCGTGGCCCAGTCGCCGGCGAGCAGGTACGCGGTGCGCAGCAGGGCGGGGGAGCGAGCCGCGACGAACTCGCGAAACTCCTCCTCCAAGGGGTCCCTGCTCGCCACCGCCCACCTCCGCACCCAAGCCGTCCTGGCAGAGTGCCACGTCAGAGGCGGTCCGGTCCATGACGAAAGGTGCGCACTTGCTCCGATGTTCGGACGAAAACTTTCACGCCCCGTCGTCGGCCTTGGCCTCGTCGGCCTCCTTGCCGAGCCGCGCCTCGACTGCCTGCGGCTCGTACATCTCCTCGACCACACGCAGGTAGAGCTCGTTCGGGTTGGGCAAATTCTTGATCTCGCGCAGCGCCTGCTCCTGGCCGGCGGACTCCAGCACGAAGGTGCCGTAGTTGAGCGCACGGCCGGTGGGCGTCTGCTCGTACTTCATGTCGGTGACCCGGACCAGCGGCATCATGGCCACCTTGCGGGTGACGATGCCGTTGACCACCATGACCCGCTTGTTGGTCAGGATGAACCGGTCATACCACCAGTCCGCGACCTTCCAGGCCACCCAGCCCATCACCGCGAACCACAGCAGTACGGCGATGGTCGTCAACGCGCCGACGTTCTGCCCGGCGAGGAAGCCGGAGAGGTAGCCGAGCACGAAGGTCGCCGCGACACCGATCAGCAGCGGGGTGGTGAGATGGACCCAGTGCCGCTTCCACTCACCCCGGTAGCGCTCGGTGGGGAAGAGGTAGCGGGCGACCAGCGAGCTGGGCTCGTCCTCCAGCGGCAGCACCCGCCGGGGTGCCGCGCCGGTGGCGTCGGCGCGCAGCCCGGCCAGCTCGTCTTCGGAGATCTGCGGCGGCTGGTAGCCGGCCTCTGGGTCACGGATCCACGCTCGACCGGACCGACCCTCGCCGGCGTAGCCGGGGCCGTCGCCGAAGCCGACGTCGTCCGATAGGGACGGACCGTCGGACAGGCCGGCGCCGGCCCCGTAGCCAGGGCCGTCATCCGGACCGATCCGTGGGATCGGCTCGGTGTCACGCTCGCGACGCGCCCGGTCAGGATCGTCCGGGTCGAAGGGTGGACCGGAGGGGCTGCCCATTGACGGCTAGGCGACGAGGCTGGTGAAGAAGTCGCCGAACCCCTGGGCAATATCCATGATCCCGCCGCCGAGCGACTTGAACACATCCGCCGCCGAGTTTGGCCGGTAGGCGACGAAGAAGATCAAGAATGCGATTCCGGCCCAGGTGAGGACCTTCTTGACCATGGCGGGCCATCCTCTCGCGCGGCGCCGGGTCCCATTACCGCAGCGGCACCCAGAGTATCAGTGTGGTGTCGTACAGTGAATATCTGCGACCGTTCTCCTTTAACTCGGGAGAGTTGTCAAGCTCTCCCGGGCAGGTACGGAGACGGTGCGCCGTACACGAGCTCGGGCGGTGTCCACTCGGTCAGGTCGTGTAGCACGACATCTTCCGCGAGCAGGTGACCCGCACTCGCCGGCCAGGCTATCGCATGGAGCCACATTCCCCGAGCTTCGCCGGCGTACGCGCTTCGATCCGTCGGAGAATTCACGAGCCACAGTGGAGTGGGATGCCCGCCAACCCGGATCTTGGCCTGTCCGACGTGCTCGGGGTGGCCGGGCCCCGGGTCGGTCAGCGCATCGGCCAACTCCGGCCCCGGGTCCGGGCCGGCGAGTCCGGCGAGCCGGGTGCCCAGGCCCACGCCCGGCTCCTCGGCCACGAACACCAGATCCGCTGGGCCTCCACCGAGCGGCGCGGGGCCGGCGCAGGCCACCGCCGTGGCCCGCACCCCGGAGCGGTCGTCCCCCGCGTACGCCACGCCGGTGAGGGTCCAGCCGAGCGGCAGCGGCCACGGGCACCACAGCGGCATGCCCGGCGGACCCGCGGTCGCGGTGATCCGTTCCACCACGCTCGCCACGATCTCCGCTCCGATGTGCTCGGGCACGTGCAGCGGCGGCACAGGGCCGCAGAGCAGGCACCTCGACTCGGTGTGCATCAGATCCGGCGCCCGTACCGGGCCCCCGCATCTCGGACAACTCACCGCGACACTCACATCCCCACCGTCACCCCGGACCGGCGGCACGTCAAGCCGGACCGCCCGATTCGGCACCGACGCGCGGGTCAGTCCGGCGGCGGCCCGGCGTGTGTACGGATCCAGGCGTGCATGGCGATGCCGCTGGCCACACCCGCGTTGATGGACCGGGTGGAGCCGTACTGGGCGATGGAACAGAGCTGCTCGGAGGCGGCGCGGGCCGGTTCGGAGAGCCCCGGCCCCTCCTGCCCGAACAGCAGGACGCAGTCCCGCGGCAGGGTGACGGTCTCCAGCGGCCGGGAGCCGGGCAGGTTGTCGATGCCGACCACCGGCAGCCGTCGTCCGGCCGCCCACCCGACGAACTCCTCGATCGTGTCGTGGTGCCGGACGTGCTGGTAGCGGTCGGTCACCATGGCGCCGCGGCGGTTCCACCGTCGACGCCCGACGATGTGCACCTCGGCGGCGAGGAACGCGTTGGCGTTGCGGACCACGGTGCCGATGTTGAAGTCGTGCTGCCAGTTCTCGATGGCGACGTGGAAGACGTGCCGGTGCTGGTCGAGGTCGGCGACGATCGCGTCGTGCCGCCAGTAGCGGTAGCGGTCGACCACGTTGCGCCGGTCCCCCTCGGCCAGCAGCTGCGGGTCGTAGCGCGGGTCGTCCGGCGGGTCCCCCGGCCAGGGGCCCACACCCACCTCAAGCTGGTCGTCGGTCACGGTCATCAGAGGGTACGGGTCCGGCCGGCGCACGCGGCGGCGGCCTACCGGGTCAGCGCAGCCCGAGCGCGTCGCCGAGCCGGTCGAGGAGACGCCGGTCGACCGGGCTCGGTGGCCCACCCGCCGAGCGCTCGCCGGTGGCGGGCGCCGTCCGGCAGACCCGGGCCGCGACCGACTGCACCCACTGGCGGTACGCGGCCGAGTCGGCGGGGTCGGCACGCCGATGCAGGACGCGAACCGTCGCCCGACAGGCGGCCAGCAGGTCCACCAGATCGGTGAGCCGCTCGGCGGGTGGCGGGGCGCCGTCGTGGCGGGCGTAGATCGCGGACACCACCGCGCGGACCAGATCACTGTCGGAGGCCCGGCCGGCAGCCACCGCGTCCAGGCCGGCGAGACCCGCCTCGACACCCCGGTCCGGCTGACCGGCGCCGGGCGCGGCGGCGGCCACGAGAACCCGACCGGGCAGGCTGGTGAGCAGGTCCCACTCGGCGACGGAGTAGACAGCGGTGGTCAAGGGTGCGGCTCGGCGACCGGTAGAGGGCGGCTCTCCGGCGACGGAGTGGCTCATCGGAACCTCCGGCGTCAGCATATGCCCCGAAACGGGAAAAGGGCCCCTTCCCCACCAGAACGTGGTGCGGGAAGGAGCCCGAAGCCCGGCGTACCGCTCAGCGCGGCTCCGGGAAGCTGGGCCGCTCCGGGTCGACGCCCTCGCCGACGGCGCTCGCCGCGTACTCCCGCTTGGGGACCATGACCCGGCGGCGGAAGACGCAGACCATCGTGCCGTCCTGGTTGTAGCCCCGGGTCTCCACCGACACCACGCCGCGGTCGGGCTTGGAGCCGGACTCCCGCTTGTCCAGGACCGTGGTCTCGCCGTAGATGGTGTCGCCGTGGAAGGTGGGCGCGACGTGCCGCAGCGACTCCACCTCCAGGTTGGCGATCGCCTTGCCGCTGACATCCGGCACCGACATGCCGAGCAGCAGCGAGTAGATGTAGTTGCCCACCACGACGTTCCGCTTGAACTGGCTGGACGTCTCGGCGTAGTGCGCGTCCAGGTGGAGCGGGTGGTGGTTCATGGTGAGCAGGCAGAAGAGGTGGTCGTCGTACTCGGTGACGGTCTTGCCCGGCCAGTGCCGGTAGACCGCGCCGACCTCGAACTCCTCGTAGTAACGGCCGAACTGCATCCTGGTCCCCTTCGACGGGCGGCGATGGAGTTCGGCACAGCATGCCTTACCGGCGGTTAAGGCGACCGGCGGGGATCGAGCCCGGCGGAAATGTCACACCGGTCACTCTGGGGGGAGACGCAATGAGCGGCGGGGCCCTCCCCGGCACCCGCCGCCCACGCTCTGATGCGGACGATTCTGCCCTACGCAAGCGTAGGTTCAACAGAGACCCGGGTCACATTTATCTTTTTGTAACACTACCCTCAGTGACGAAACATGAGTTGATCAGCGATCTCCCCAGGCCGGATACCTCCTCGTCAAGGCCCAAGTTACCAATTCGTAGCGCTCAATCGAGTGGATCTCTATGGAAACGCTCCCATCACGGCAGGTCACGCAAGTGCGACATGCATTTGCGTTCCGCAGGTCGAGACGAACAGACACGGGTCGATGACTGTCGGTACCCCTGAGCAGCCCGGAGCACGTTTCACGCCCGACCGCACGGGAATTCGATACGGTCAGCCCTGGTTCTACGGGACGTAGACAAACCGCGGTGATCGGAGAGTGCAATGGCAACCGTTGAGCTGACCTCGGAGAACTTCGACGAGGTGACCGGCAACGACGGCATCGTCCTGGTCGACTTCTGGGCCGACTGGTGTGGTCCGTGCAAGCGGTTCGCCCCGGTCTACGAGCGCTCCTCGGAGAAGCACTCGGGCATCGTCTTCGGCAAGGTCGACACCGAGGCCCAGCAGGAGTTGGGCGCCAAGTTCGACATCCGGTCGATCCCGACCATCATGGCGATCCGCGACGGCGTCATCGTCTTCGCCCAGCCCGGCGCTCTCCCCGAGTCCGCGTTGGAGAACCTGATCGAGCAGGTCGAGGCCCTGGACATGGACGACGTCCGTAAGCAGTTGGCCGAGCACAACCACTGAGCCGTCTCAGGACGGCACGAAGGCCGGGCCCGGTGCGGGCTCGGCCTTCGGCGTTCATCCCGTATCGTCACGACCCGATGGAGAACCTCACCACCCGCGGGCGGGCCACCCGGCTGGGCGCGACCGCGCTCGGCCTCGCCCTGCTGCTGGTCGGCACCCTCTGGGGCGCTGACGACGACTTCCCGTTCGGCCCGTTCCGGATGTACGCCACCTCGAACCCGCCGAACGAGCCCGCGCCGGACACCCGCGTGGAGGGGGTCGACAGCGCCGGCACCGTGATCGACCTCGGCCAGGACGCGACCGGCATCCGCCGCGCCGAGATCGAGGGCCAGCAGGGCCGCTACGCCGAGGATCCGGCGCTGCTCCGCGAGGTCGCCGACGCGTACGCCGAGCGCCACCCGGGCGCCGCCGAGCTGGTCGAGGTCCGCATCGTCATTCGCTGGCACGGCATCCGCGCCGGCCGCCCGACGGGCCGACACACCGACGAGACCGTCGTCCGCTGGCAGGCACCCCGATGAGCCGCTGGTTGACCGAGCCGGTGCCCCGCGGTCGGGTGGCCGCCTTCCGCACCCTGATCTACCTCTTCGTCGCCGCCGACCTGGTGATCTTCACGCCCTGGGTGCGGACCCGAGCCGGCGTTCCCGGTGCGCTGTACGAGCCCTTGCTGATCGGCCGGGTGCTGCCACTGCCCACGCCCACCCCGGCGCTGGTAGCGGTGATCTTCTGGGCGCTGCTGCTGATCAGCCTGCTCGCCGCGACCGGGCGAGCGCCCCGGCTGCTCGGTTGGGCGGTCTGCGCGCTGTACCTCGAGTGGATGATCATCGCGATGAGCTACGGCAAGGTCGACCACGACCGGTTCGGACTGCTCGTCGCGCTGGCCGTGCTGCCCACCGCCGGACGGGCCCGACACGGCGACAGCACGCGCACGGAAGCCGGCGGCTGGGCGCTGCGGGTCACCCAGATCGCGGTGATCTGCACGTATTTCCTGGCCGCCTGGGCCAAGCTGCGCTTCGGCGGTCTCGACTGGCTGACCGGCTCGGTGCTGGCCCGGGCGATCATCCGGCGCGGCACCGACCTGGCGGACCTGATCGCCCAGGTGCCGTACCTGTTGATCGTCGCCCAGTTCGGCATTGTGGCATTCGAGCTGCTCACCCCGGTGGTCTTCCTGTTGCCGGCCCGCTGGCGACTGGCGATGGTCGGCTTCTTCTACTCGTTCCACCTGGTCACCATCGCGACCATCACCATCTCGTTCGCCCCGCACCTGGCGGCGATGACCAGTTTCCTGCCGCTGGAGCGAGTCCGCCCGTTGGTGTGGGCCCGTCGCCTCGTCGGGCGTTCCGCGCCCGACCCGGAGGGGTCCGCGCTGCCAAACACGGAGTCGGACCCGCGAGGGGCCGATACGCAGGCGGCCTCGGCAGCGGGCAGCGGGGAGACGGCACCGGCCCCAGCCGGAACCGGTGCGGAGGGCGCGGTGCCCGGTGGTCAGCCCTCGGTGACCGGGCGACCGGCCGGGCCGTAAAGCCGCTCCCGGGCCTCCTGAGGCAGGGCGCAGGCTGCCGTGCCGCCGGGCATCCGGTGCCGGTTGCGCGCCACCCAGCGGTACGCCGGCCAGGCAACCGCACGCACCGGAGGGAACCGCAGGCCGGCCCCGGCCACCCGCCAGAGCGGGCCGCTGTCGGCGAGCAGCTTGGCGATGGCGTCCGGGCCGGCGGCGCGTGAGCCGTCCGCACCGACCCACTGCACGGCCTCCTCGCACTCGACCTCGGTGAGGCCGAGCGCGGCCAGGTCGGCGAACTGCCAGGGCACCACCCGCGCGCCCGTGGGGATGCGGCGCGCGATGAACTCGGCACACTGGGTGCAGAACGCGCAGTCACCGTCGTAGACGAAGGTCGACCTCTCCATGGCGCCCATCATCCTCTCTCGATCACCCGATCGCGCACGGGTGTCCGGCGGGTCACTTGCGCTGCGCTCGTACACGTGTTCGAATAGTGCTCATGCGCTGGGAAAACCTCACCGCTCCCCCGGTTGAGGGAGATCCCGAGCGGGCAGCGCCAGCGACGCCACCCCTGCCGCTGGCGCTGCCCAGCGCCGTCGCCCGCACCTTCGACACCCCGGAGTTCGCCGGGATGACCTTCTACGAGGTGCAGGCCAAGTCCATCCTCAACCGGGTGCCCGGGCAGTCCCGCGTCCCGTTCGAGTGGACGATCAACCCGTACCGGGGCTGCTCTCATGCTTGCGTCTACTGCGTGTCGGGCGACACCCCGATCCTCATGGCGAACGGGCGCACCAAGCCGATCAGCAAGCTGGAGCCCGGCGAACGCATCTATGGGACCGAGCGACGCGGCGCGTACCGCCGATACGTCGTCACCACCGTGCTAGACAAGTGGTCCACCGTGAAGCCCGCATACCGAGTCACATTGACGGATGGCACCACGTTGATCGCCAGCGGCGACCACCGGTTCCTTTCCGATCGCGGCTGGAAGCACGTCACCGGGGCCATGCAGGGCGCGGGCCAGCGCCCCTACCTGACCACCAACAATCGCCTGATCGGCACAGGCCGTTTCGCAGCCGGGCCAAAGGAGTCGCCCGACTACCGGCGGGGCTACCTCTGTGGCATGGTCCGGGGGGATGCAAACCTTGGCAGCTACTCGTACTCGTCCGGGGTCCTGCACCGCTTCCGGTTGGCTCTGATCGACGATGAGGCGCTCACCCGAAGTGAGCGTTACCTAGCTGAGGAGGGCGTTGCAACGACGCGCTTCGTGTTCGCGGCGGCGAGCGCCACGCGGCGAGCGATGTCCGCCATCCGCACCTCGAAGCAGCGGGACGTCGAGAGCATCACCGCGCTGATCCAATGGCCACTGAGCCCCAGCGACGAGTGGCGGCTCGGCTTCCTGGCCGGAATCTTCGATGCCGAGGGCAGTTGCAGCAAGGGCATTCTGCGCATCAGCAACAGCGACGACGCCATCCTCGACCAGACGACGGAGGCATTGCATCGGTTCGGGTTTACCTGTGTGCGCGAGGACCCTGGCCTAACTAACCGCGTGCGGCAGATCAGGTTGACCGGGGGCCTCGCCGCCCGGCTCCGGTTCTTCCACCTGACCGACCCAGCCATCACTCGCAAGCGCTCGATCGAGGGTGTCGCCTTGAAGCATCAAACTGCTCTCAGGGTGGTCGACATTCAGAAGCTCGGGCTGGAGCTACCCCTGTGGGACATCACCACCGGCACCGGGGACTTCATCGCCGACGGGGTGGTCAGCCACAACTGCTTTGCGAGAAACACTCACACCTATCTCGATCTCGATGCCGGGGCCGACTTCGACCGCAAGGTGATCGTCAAGGTCAACGCGGGTGAGCTGGTCCGGCGGGAGCTGGCCGCGCCGCGCTGGCGAGGCGCGCACGTGGCGATGGGCACCAACGTCGACTGCTACCAGCGGGCCGAGGGCCGCTACCGGCTCATGCCGCAGATCATCGGTGCCCTGCGCGACTTCGCCAACCCGTTCTCGATCCTCACCAAGGGCACGCTGATCCTTCGGGACCTGCCCCTGCTGCGCGAGGCCGCCCAGGTGACCTCGGTCGGCATCTCGTTCTCGGTGGGCTTCGTCGACGAGCAACTCTGGCGTGCGGTCGAGCCGGGCACGCCGCACCCGCGCCGCCGGCTGGACGCCGTCCGGGCGCTCGCCGACGCCGGCTTCTCGGTCGGGGTGCTGATGGCCCCGATCCTGCCGGGGCTGAGCGACAGCGACGAGTCGATCGACGCCACCGTGTCGGCGATCGCCGCCGCCGGGGCGACCAGCGTGACCCCACTGGCCCTGCACCTGCGACCCGGTGCTCGCGAGTGGTACGCGCAGTGGCTGGCCCAGGCATATCCGCACCTTGTGCCGCGCTACCGCGAGCTCTACCGGGCCGGCTCCTACGCCCCGCAGGCGTACCAGCGGGAGCTGACCGCGCGGGTGCGGATCGCGTCCCGTCGGCACGGGCTGCACCGTGCCGAGCAGGGCGACAACCGGCAGTTGCCCGAGCCACCGCCGGCTGCGGAACAGCTGACGTTGCTCTAGCCGGGGGCGGAGCTACAGTCGGCGGGTGCGCACCGCTCAGCAGATCCTCGCCGACTCCGCCGTCATCGCCGTCGTGGGCGCGTCCCGTGATCCGGCCAAGGCCGCGCACGGCGTGCCGTTGCAGATGCAGCAGTACGGCTGGCGCATCATCCCCGTCAACCCGACCGTCGACGAACTCTTCGGGGAGCGGGCGTACGCGACGCTGGCCGACATCCCGCACCCGGTCGACCTCGTGGACGTGTTCCGGCCGGCGGCCGACGCCGTGCAGGTGGTCCGGGACGCGGCAGCGATCGGCGCCCCGGCGGTCTGGTTGCAGCTGGGCATCGTCTCGGCTGAGGCACGGCAGATCGCCGAGGCGGCCGGGATGGACTACGTCGAGGACCGCTGTCTGATCGTCGAACGCGCCGCGGCGGGCCTGACCCGCCTGCGCTGAGCCCATGGTCGCGGGCCTGGCAAGAGCGGGCAGCCGGCCTCATCCGCGACTCCCGTCGCATCGTGACGTCGTCGCTGTTGTCCGATCACCAGCGACACCAATGCTGCACTCCGGCGGAGGTGGCCACAATGGCCGCTGAGCGGCAGACCGACACTGCGTCGGCGTAGGCGGCCACATCAACGAAAGAATGGGCAGCGTCGATCGGCTGTTCAGTTAAGTATTTACCGAATTAGTTCGACTGTCGTGGCAGGTATTGTCGCAAACCCGACAGCACGATGACCCCAACAAGAAGAACGACGCAGTCTGAGGCAGCTACTGCCGAAGGCTTCCGGTGCCGTCCTCTGTGTCGACACGGGACAGCCAGGGCGGACCGCTGCTGTCGAGGAATGCGAGCGTCATGGGCCTGAACGATGTCATTCTTCTCGAGACCATGCTGGAGCAGGATCGTCGCAGATCTGCTCCCAATATGGACCCGACCCAACACCACACGTTCTTCGTGGCGAAGCACTATCTGCGCCAGAACTTCAGTCTTGGCCACGATGACCTACTGAGTGGGATCGTAGACGGAGAGGGCGACTGCGGGATCGACGCGATCCACCTGTTCGCCAATTCGATGTGCGTACGCGACGATACGCCCCTGGGCATGCTTGGGCGACGGACCCGGCTCGAACTGGTGATCACCCAGACGAAAAATACCGCCGGCTTCACCGAGCCTCCGATCGACAAGCTACTCGTCAGTCTCCCGAAGCTACTGACTTTCGGCCGGGACGAGGCGACGCTGGCCCAGTCTGCCAATCCCCGACTAATTGAGGTTACCCGGCGTTTCCTGGAGACGTACCGAGCCTTGGAACTGCCTGAATTACAGATCAACGTGGTCTTTGCCGCGCTACGAGCGCAAGAGGTGCATCCAGGCATTCAACGCAAGGCAAAGGAACTTGAACACTGCCTCTCCCAGCTCTTCGCTGCCTGCGAGCCGCAGGTACGGTTTCTCGGCGCCGTAGAAATCAGCAACCTCGCTCGACACGCGACCAGCATTACCCGAAAGCTGATTCTGGCCGAGAACCCGATTTCCACAGACATGGAGGGCGGATACGTCGCAGTCGTGCGACTCGCCGACTACGAAAAGTTCATCACCGGCCGGTCCGGGGAACTCGACTCGCCGCTCTTCGAGGCTAATGTGCGTGACTACGAGGGCGAAACCGCAGTCAATCAGAGTATCCAGGACACTCTGGAACAGCCCGACCCGGCTGAGGACTTTTGGTGGCTGAACAATGGGGTGACAATCGTCGCCGAGAAGGTGCAGCCAGCCAACAAGATGCTCGAACTCAAATCACCACAGATCGTTAACGGGTTACAGACATCTTGGGAAATATACAAGCGGCGATCATCGAACTCCTCAACGGACCGAAGAAGCGTGCTTGTCAAGGTGATCGAGGCACAGGACAACGCCGCACGGGAACGAATCATCCGCGCCACGAACAGTCAGACCGCATTCGGTCCCAGTACCCTGCGTGCGACAGATCAGGTGCAGCGTCACATCGAGGAATACCTGGGCAGCAAAGGACTCTACTACGAGCGACGGAGGCGCTACTACTTCAACCAGGGCATGCCGGTCGACAAGATCGTCTCCATCGACCAGATGGGGCAGGCAGTTCTGAGCATCCTTGTGCAAACGCCACACATCGCCCGCTCAAGTCCAAGCAAAATATTCGACCCGGGTATCTACGAAAAGGTATTCGCTCCCGACCGGGAGCTTCCCACCTACTACGCCTGTGTCAAGATCTTGCGGGCTGCGGGAGACTTCTTGGTGGTCGATGGCGGGATCGGCATCGTTGAGGATTTCCAGTACCACTTGGCGATGCTGCTGGGGATGGTCCTGACCGGCCACGAGCAGCCAGAGCCACGAGATGTCGCTTCTCTGGCCGAGGCCGATTTCAGTACCGGCGTGGCAAGGGAACTGCTGCGCCTCATTCAGGCCGAGTACGAGAGAGCGAACCGTTCGAAGCGGGTGCTGCTGCTCGACAAACTCGCCAAGGACGCTTTCGTCACTGAACATGTGCTGCAGCGGGGCAGGGAGTTCCTCCACGGCACTACGCAGACGGCCGCGCCCACTCAGCGACGAGCCTCTCGGCACCGCGAGCGCAGCAAAGGTTTTTGAAGACCCGATTCGACGTGGCAGGGCCGCAGTGGTCAGGAACATCGTCAACGGAGACGCTAACGGGGGGAAGCTGCGCTCGCCTTAGAGCTTGTACTCCTTGAGCAGGCCCCGCGAGATGATGGTCTTCTGGATCTCCGAGGTGCCCTCGCCGATGAGCAGGAAGGGCGCTTCCCGCATGAGCCGCTCGATCTCGTACTCCTTGGAGTAGCCGTAGCCGCCGTGGATGCGGAACGCCTCCTGGACCACCTCGGCGCAGTACTCGGAGGCGAGCAGCTTGGCCATCCCGGCCTCGACGTCGTTGCGCTGGCCGGCGTCCTTGAGTCGGGCGGCGTTGACCATGAGGGCGTGCGCGGCTTCGATCTTCGTGCCCATCTCGGCGAGCTTGAAGGCGATCGCCTGGTGCTTGGCGAGCGGCTGACCGAAGGTCTTGCGCTGCTGGGCGTAGCTGACCGCCAGCTCGAAGGCTCGGATGGAGATGCCGCAGGCGCGGGCGGCGACGTTGACCCGGCCCACCTCGATGCCGTCCATCATCTGGTAGAAGCCCCGGCCTACCTTCTCGGCGCCGCCGAGGATCGCCGAGTCGGGCACGGTGACCCCGTCGAGCACCATCTCGGTGGTCTCGACGCCCTTGTAGCCCATCTTGTCGATCTTGCCGGGGATCGTGAGCCCCGGCGCGGTCTCGCCGAAGCCCGGCTCCTTCTCGAGCAGGAAGGTGCTCATGTTGCCGTACACCGACTCGGCGCCCGTGTCGGTCTTGACCAGGGTGGCCACCACCGAGGAGTACGCGCCGTTGGTCAGCCACATCTTCTGCCCGTTGAGCACGTAACGGTCGCCGTCGCGCACCGCCCGGGACTTGATGGCTGAGACGTCGGAGCCGGTCTCCGGCTCGGACATCGAGAAGGCGCCGCGCACCTCGCCGGTGACCATCTTCGGCAGCAGCCGGGCCTTCTGCTCGGGCGAGCCGTGCTGCGAGATCAGGTACGCCACGATGAAGTGCGTGTTGACGATGCCGGAGATCGACATCCAGCCCCGGGACAGCTCCTCCACCACGAGCGCGTACGTGAGCAGCGACTCGCCGAGCCCGCCGTACTCCTCGTCGATGGTGAGGCCGAACAGCCCCATCTCGCGCATCCCGTCGAGGATGTCGGTGGGGTACTCGTCGGCGTGCTCCAGCCGCTGGGCGTGCGGAATGATTTCCTTGTCGGCGAACTCCCGGACGGTCTCCAGGATCGATCGCTGCACATCGGTCAGGCCGGGCGTCTGGGCGAGTCGGGCCATCTCAGCCTCCGAAGATCAGCGCACTACTCGTGGGTAACTGAACGCTGGGTCAGTATCGGCCTCCGGGCCAGCGAGGCCAAGGTGACCAGTCCACACAACCGCTGTGAAAAGGTTCACCGCTACGGGTAGCGTCCGGCAAGAGGGACTTTTCCGGCATCGGCAGGAGAGGACAGCCGTGAGCGACCCACCGCCGTCGGGACCGCCCGGGGCCGAGCCGCCACCATCGCCGTACGAGCCGCCTCGGGACCAGTCGCCCTACGCGCCGCCGCCACCCGGTCAGCCGCCGTACCCGCCACAGGACCAGTCGCCCACCTGGCCGCCGCCGGAACGCTCGCCGTACGGGCCGCCGGCCGACGACCCGTCGCCGTACAGCCAGCCTCCGTACGGACAGCCGGGGTCGCACCAGACGGGGCACTGGGCACAGCAGCCGCCGTACGCCCCGCAGGGTCCCTACGCCCAGTACGGCCCGCCGCCGGGGCCAGCTCGGGGCACCAACGTGCTGGCGATCCTGTCGCTGGTGTTCGCCTTCGTGTTCGCTCCCGCCGGCGTCGTCCTCGGTCACCTGGCCAAGCGGCAGATCCGCACCAGCGGTGAGGACGGCGACCAGCTGGCCACCTGGGGGCTGATCCTCGGCTACGTCTTCACCGGGATCGTCCTGCTGGCCTGCTGCGGCTGGCTGGCCCTGGTCATCTTCGGCAACACCGGCCGTAGCAGCGGGTACTGACCGGACGACGGTGGACCGGCCCGGTCAGCGGAACCGGGCCTCGCGCACGCTGTTGCCCCCGTCGACCACCAGCATCTGGCCGGTGATGTACGACGCGGCCGGCGAGCAGAGGAAGCTGATCGCGGCGGCCACCTCGTCCGGAGTGCCGGGGCGACCGACCGGTGTCCCCAGACCCTGCTTGATCTCGGCCATCGTGGACGCCGCGGTGTAGATGGTGCCGGGCGCCACCGCGTTCACGGTCACCCCGTCGGCGATCATCTCCATGGCCAACGCCCGGGTCAGCCCGACCACCCCGGCCTTCGCCGCGGCGTAGGCGGCCTCGGTGGGCAGAGCGTTGACCGGGCCGGCGGTGGCCGCCAGATTGACGATCCGCCCCCAGCCCCGCTCGGCCATCCCGCCGATGAACGCCCGACTGCACAGGAAGGCGGTGCTCAGGTTGCGGTCGATCTCGCCACGCCACTCGTCGTAGGTGAGCTGCGCGACCGGCCGCAGCACACCCTGGCTGGCCCGGCTGGCCAGGCCGGCATTGTTGACCAGCACCTCGACGTCGCCCAACTGCTCGGCGACCGCGTCGGCCAGCGCGCCGACCTCGGACTCGTCGGTCAGGTCCGCGACGAAGCCGGTCACCCCCAGCTCGCCGGCCCGCTCGTGGATGCGGCGGGTGGTGGAGACGATGGCCACCCGGGCGCCCAGGTCGGCGAGCCGGCGGGCCGTGGCGTACCCGATGCCGTCCGGGCTGCCCGCCCCCGTCACGAGGGCGACCCGCCCGTCGAGCCGCATGGTCACCGGGTCGGCGAGCGCGACCGGCTCGTCCGGGCCGGGAGCCCCGGCCGGCGTCGTCGCCCGACCGCGTCGGGCCGCGCCCGGGCGGCTGACGTCCCGTCTCGGTCGACTGCCGGAACGGTCCGCGGCGCGCGCGTCGAATGCCATGCCGAGATCCTGCCCGGTCGGATCGGCCCGAGCAACGCGGCACCCGGTAGTGGGGGCATCGGTTTTGTGTGGTGCTGGCTACCCTGACGGGCGCACCCGACCTGACGGAGAGATCGAATGACCTATCCCCCGCCGTCCGGCGACTGGAACGACCCCACCCGGTCGAGCCAGCAGCCGACCCCACAGACGGACCCGACCCTGGTGGCCGGTCCGTCGGTGCCCACCCAGCCCGGCCCGGCAGACCCGTACGCGCCGGTCGCACCGTACGCCGACCCGAATCAACCCCCTGCCGGGTACGCGGTACCCGGCTACCCGCCGCCGTACGCCGGGTACGGCTACCCGCCCCCGCAGAAGACCAACGGGACGGCCATCGCTGCGCTGGTGCTGGCCCTGATCGGCCTCTCGTGCGGCCTCACCGCACCGGTCGGGGCGATCCTCGGTCACGTGGCCCAGAAACAGATCCGGCTCACCGGCGAGGCCGGCGAGGGCATGGCGAAGGCTGCGATCATCGTCGGCTGGGTCCTGACCGGGCTTATCGCGCTGGTGATCCTCGGCTACGTGGTCATCATCATCGTGGCCGTCGCGACCGGCGCCAGCAGCGACAGCAGCTACTGACCGACGCGCTCACTCCGCCGGCGGGGTGAACGACGAGGTACGGCTCATCCCGGCGGCCCGGCCCTTTGCGGCGATCACCAGTGCCATCTTGCGGGACGCCTCGTCGATCATCTCGTCGCCGAGCATCACCGCACCGAGCCGGCCGCCGGCCTCCGAGGTGTAGTGCTCGTACGCGTCGAGGATCAGCTCGGCGTGGTCGAAGTCGGCCTGTGCCGGCGAGTAGACCTCGTTCGCCGCGTCGAGTTGGCCCGGGTGCAGCACCCACTTGCCGTCGAAGCCCAGCGCCGCCGAGCGCCTGGCCACCTCGCGGAAGCCGTCGACGTCCCGGATCTGCAGGAACGGGCCGTCGATGGCCTGCTTGTCGTGCATCCGCGCGGCCATCAGGATCCGCATCAGGATGTAGTGGTAGGGGTCCCCCGGGTAGTCCGGGATCAGCGCACCGACCACCAGCGACTTCATGTTGATCGACGCCATGAAGTCGGCCGGGCCGAAGATGATGGTCTCGACCCGGGGCGACGCGGCTGCGATGGAGTCCACGTTGACCAGGCCAGCGGCGTTCTCGATCTGCGCCTCGATGCCGATCCGGCCGACCTCCAGGCCGAGCGTCTTCTCGATCTGCGTGAGTGTCAGGTCCAACCACTGCACCTGGGCCGCGTCCTGCACCTTCGGCAGCATGATGCAGTCCAGGTTCGCGCCGGCGCCCTCGACCACCTCGATGACGTCCCGGTAGGTCCACGGGGTGGTCAGGTCGTTGACCCGGACCACCCGGGTCTTGCCGGCCCAGTCACCCTCGTTGAGCGCGGCCACGATGTTCTTGCGCGCATCCGGCTTGGCCAGCGGGGCGACGGCGTCCTCCAGGTCGAGGAAGACCTGGTCGGCGGGGAGCCCCTGCGCCTTGCCGAGCATCTTCACGCTGGAACCCGGTACGGCGAGGCAGGACCGGCGGGGACGACCGACTGCGGCCATGAATGTGCTCCTAGAACTTAACGATCCCAAAGGGCGTGGTGACGCCACGGTAACCTCACGCCATGACCGGGGTGAATGGACCTGTGGAAGATCTCACTGGGCGACGACTGGTGGTGGTGACCGGGGCCAGCTCCGGGATCGGGCTCGCGGCTGCGGTCAACCTGGCCTGCCGGGGCGACCAGGTGGTACTGGTCGGGCGGGACCCGGCACGCCTGCAGGCCGCGGCGGCACGCGTACGGGAGAACGCGGGCGAGCGTCCCGAACTGTTCCGAGCCGACTTCGCGGTGCTCGACGACGTACGCCGGCTCGCCGAGCAGTTGCGGGCCGCGTACGACCGGATCGACGTGCTGGCGAACAACGCCGGCGCGATCGCGCTCCAGCCGCTCACCACGGTCGACGGCTTCGAGCTGTCCATCCAGGCCAACCACCTGGCGCCGTTCCTGCTGACCAACCTGCTCGCCGACCGGGTCGGCCGGATCGTGGTCACCGCCTCCGGCGCGCACCGTAGCGGCGCGCTGGACCCGGACGACCTGAACAAGCCGCTGCGCCGCTACCGGCCGCTGGTCGCGTACGGCACCAGCAAGCAGGCGAACATCCTCTTCGCCAGCGAGGCGGCACGTCGCTGGCCGGCCATCCCCACGCACAGCTTCCACCCCGGCGTGGTGCGCACCCGGTTCGCCAACGACAGCCGGCTGGCCGCGCTGGGCATGCGGTTCCTGCCGTTCCGCAGCCCGGAGAAGGGCGCCGAGACGTTGGTCTGGCTCGCCAACCAGGACCCGTCCCGACTCGTCGACGGCGGCTACTACGCCGACCGGCGGCTGCGCTGGACGTACCGCAAGGCGCGGGATCCGCAGCTCGCCGCCCGGCTCTGGGCGGCCAGCGCCAAGGCCGTCGGGATCGATGGGTAGCGTGGCGAAGGTGCTGCACCTGGTCGCGGTGGTCGAGTTCGCCGCCGGGGCCGAAGAGGCCGGGAGACGGTACGAGGACGCGGTGCTGGCCCTCCTCGGCCGGCACGGTGGTCGACTGGACCGGCGGCTGCGCAGCACCGACGGGCAGGCCGAGGTGCACGTGATCCGGTTCGACGCCGCGCCGGATACGAGGCATTCATAGCTGACCCGGATCGGACCGCGCTGCGTGCCGCCCTCGGCGAGACCGCACCGACCGCCCGCGTGATCGAGGTGAACGAAAGCTAACCCCGTCCACTCCGTCGATCATGGAGTTGTGGTGAGCGACAAAGTGGTTGCTTTAGCACAATCGTGGCACCACGCTTGCATAGTCAACGAGGCCCGAGGTGCCCCTTCCCGCGATCTTGCGGTTGCTGCCTCGACGTAGCGGGCATCCCACGCAAATCGGCGACCGAAACTGCAAGATCGGCGAGGCGAGGCGAGGCGGGGAGGGGAGGGGAGGGGCGGGGAGGGGAGGGCGTGGCCTCCGGTCAGCCGTTCAGCGGGACCGGGTCGGCGGGTAACGCGGTGGGGGCGGCACGGCTGCCGGCTCGCGCACCGCCGAGCACCACGACCGCCACTCCGACCAGCGCCAGCGCTAGTCCCAGCAACGCCTGCGGGCGCGGCGACTGACCCAGCCAGAGCCACCCGAGCAGGGCCGCGCCCGGCACCTCCAGCAGGATCAGCACGCTGACCGTGGTCGCCGGTATCCGGTGCAGGGCGTAGTTGAACATCGAGTGGCCGAGCAGTTGGGCGCCGGCCACCAGGGCCAGGATGGCCAGCCAGGTACGCCCGTCGAAGCCGACCAGCCGGACCCCGCCGAGCAGGCAGACCACCAGCAGGACCAGTGCGCAGATGCCGTAGCAGATGGTGGTGTACGTGGTGGTGCTGATGCTGGCCCGGGCCCGCTCGCCGAAGGCGGTGTAGATGGCGGCGAACATGCCGCCGGCAACCGCCAGCAGGTCGCCCAGCACGGCCCGCCCGGAGATGCCCACGTCCGCCCCGGTGGCGACCACCGCGCCGCCGACCGCCACCGCGATGCCGATCCAGACCAGCGGTGGTAGCCGGCGACCCTGCGCGCGGGCGATCAGCCCCTGCCAGACCGGCTGGGTGGCGCCCAGGGCGGTGGCCGTGGCGATCGAGGTGAGCTGGGCGCTCGGCATCCAGGTGGCGAAGTGCGCGGCCAGCGCCACCCCGGAGAGTACGCAGAACAGGCCCTCCCTCCGGCCCACCCGACTGGCCAAGGCCCGGAACTCGACGCGCCGACGGGACAGCGAGAAGGGGCTCAACACCGCCACCGCGAGCAGGTTGCGCCAGAACGCGATGGCCAGGGCGGGGGCTGCGGCGTACACGATCAGCGGTCCCGACGACGAGACGGCGACCACGGCCAGGCCCACCGCCCCGGTGGTCAGCGGGTCCAGTGGCGGGCGGTGGTGAGGTGCGGGCACGGGGTGCATCCTCACACGATCACGGGACGGCACGGACCGTCAGCGCTCCGTTACGATCACGCCCGTCCGCGCGGACGACCCCCTACCGTCCGGAGGCGCCACCCCCATGCCCAGGTACCAGGCGGTGCTGTTCGACTTCTTCGGCACGTTGACCCGTTCGATCCAGCGGGGCGCCGCGCACCGGGGCACCGCCGAGCTGCTCGGCTGCCCCGCGGACGTGCTGACGGCGGTGCTGGATCGGACCTTCTACCAGCGGGCCACCGGCCACTTCGGCAACGCCGAGGCGACCCTGCGTTGGGTCTGCGCGCAGGCCGGCGTACACCCGAATGACCGTGCGGTGCGCGCGGCCGTGGCCTCCCGGCACGCGGCCGTCCGCGCGGACACCCGGCTCCGGGCCGACGCGGTGCCGGTGCTGACGGCGCTACGCCAGCGGGGGGTGCGCACCGGAGTGATCAGCGATTGCACCCACGAGCTGCCGGCCTTCCTGCCGCAGTTGGCGGTGGCGCCGCTGCTCGACGTGCGGGTCTTCTCCGTGCAGGTCGGGCGGTGCAAGCCGGATCCGGCGCTCTACCTGGCCGCCTGCCAGCGGCTGGGGCTCACGCCCGCCGACTGCCTGTACGTGGGCGACGGCGGCAGCCAGGAGTTGACCGGCGCCGAGCGGGCCGGGATGAGTGCGGTCCGGCTGGCCGCGCCCGACCTCGGCGAGCACATGGTGTTCAACGCCGACCTCGACTGGCAGGGCCCGGTGCTCGGCGCGCTGCCCGAGGTGCTCGACCTCGTCGGCCCAGAGGTCGTCGGCGCGGGCGGTCGGGCCGGCTGACCACGGCGTTTGCGCGGGTCAGCGTCGGCGGACCCGGTGCAGGCGGAACGGCTTGCGGGTTGCCCGGACCGCCGGAGTGTCCCGGGGTGGCTCGGCCTGCGCGTCGGCCGGCAGGTCGGCGCCGGCCAGCGGCTCGCCGGCCGGGGCGAGGCGGTTGACCGCGCACCCGTCGGCAGCCCAACGGGCCACCAGGTCGGCCGTCGGGCCCGGGGCGTTCAACCGCTTCCCCGCCACCAGCGGCGCGGTGGTGGCCCAGGCCTCGGTGTCCGGCAACAGCCGGGTCACCCGGGCCGGCCAGGTGACGATCCGGCCGCCGTGATCACCGCGCAGGGTGACCTGCGCCTCGGTCGCGTCGGCAAGCCCCGGCGCGGCCTGCTCACCGGGGCCGCTGACCACGAGGAGCGCGCCCTCCAGCGGGGCACACCACAGCGCCAGCGCCGGACCACCGGCCACGCTGACCCAGGCCACGGCGGCCTTCTTCATCGCCTCGTCGACCAGCGGCGTGCCGGCCGGAGCGCCCTCGTCGGTCACACCCGCATCCTTCCCCATCGAGCCCCGCGTGCGGCCTCAGCCCACGAAGGGTGGCACGGCGATCTCACCTCGGGCCACCGGCATCACCTCACCGGCGACCGTCGCGCCGACGGCCGCGCCGTTCGCCGCGGTGACCGTGCAGGTCAGCGCGGACGGTCGGTTCATCTCCGCGCCCTGCCGCACGGCGAAGCGGGACTGCCCCTCGCCGGGCAGCAGACCGCTGGCCACCAGCCAGACGCCGAGGCCGAGCGCCGCCGAGCCGGTCGCCGGGTCCTCCGGCACGCCGATGCCCGGCACGAAGACCCGGGCGTGCGCGGTTTGCGTGGCGGCGTCCCAGGAGAAGACGCTGACGTGCGACACCCCGTACCGTTCCGCCGCCGCCGGACTCACCATGGCGCGAGCCACCGACTCCGGCCGTACCGGCAGGTACGGGAACTCCAGCCCGCACCCGGCGACCCGCGGCGCCGGCCCGACGTGGTCGGCCGCGACCAACCCGGCGATCTCCAGCAACGGCTCCGGATCCAGTTCGGGGCCGAGGGTGGGTGTGCCACCGGTCAGCGTCGCCCCGGACGCGGTCACCTCGATCGGCAGCACACCCGCCCCGCACTCCTGCGTGACCTGCCCCACA
The DNA here is from genome assembly GCF_036906815.1 of Micromonospora sp. CPCC 205539. Lineage (NCBI taxonomy): Bacteria > Bacillati > Actinomycetota > Actinomycetes > Micromonosporales > Micromonosporaceae > Micromonospora > Micromonospora sp. CPCC 205539. Next base: position 124,321 of record NZ_JBAKHW010000014.1, read on the forward strand.
CCGAACATTCCGCGTCGGCGCGCGGTGACCGCGGCGCCGACGCTGGGATGCCCGGCGAACGGCAACTCCTCGACCGGGGTGAAGATCCGGGCCCGGTAGGTGGCGCCGACCTGCGTCGGCGGCAGCACGAACACCGTCTCGGAGAGGTTGAACTCCAGCGCGAGCGCCTGCATCTGCTCCGTGGCCAGCGCCTCCGCACCGAACACCACGGCCAGCGGGTTGCCGGCGAACGGGCGATCGGTGAAGACGTCCACGATCTCGTAGGCCAAGGTCGACATGTTGATAAACACTAGGCGCTTAGGCTGATGCTGTGAGCACGCCGACCCGGGTCTACATCGCCCGCCTCGCCGGAGTCGCCGTCTTCGATCCGAACGGCGACCAGGTGGGGCGGATTCGCGACGCGGTGGCCCGACTCCGGGCGACCAAGCGCCCCCCGGAGGTGGTGGGTCTCGTCGCCGAGATGCCCATGCGTCGGCGGATCTTCCTGTCCATCAACCGGATCACCTCGATCGACCCGGACGCGGTGGTGCTCGGTTCCGGCACCCTCAACCTGCGGCGCTTCGAGAAGCGGCCGAACGAGCTGCTGGTGCTCCAGGAGTTGCTCGACCGGCGGGTGCAGGTCGACCCGGGCGGCCAGCCCGGTGCGGTGGTGGACATCGCCATGGAGTGCACCCGCGGCGGCGAGTGGTCGCTCAGCCGGGTCGCGGTCCGCGAGCAGACCGGCCGGCTCACCCGCCGTGGCCACCTGCACCAGGTGGAGTGGGACCGCGTGCGCGGACTCAGCGGCATCGCCGACAGCCGGGGTACGGCGAACCTGCTCGCCGTACTGGAGGACATGCGCCCGGCCGACCTGGCTAATGCGCTACAGGACCTGCCCGACGCGCGGCGCAACGAGGTCGCGGCCGCGCTGGACGACGAGCGGCTGGCCGACGTACTGAGCGAGTTGCCGGAGCACGACCAGGTCGAGATCCTCGCTGCACTGGACCGGGAGCGGGCCGCCGACGTGCTGGAGGAGATGGACCCGGACGACGCCGCCGACCTGCTCAACGAGCTCCCTCCGCCGGAGCAGGACGTCCTGCTGGACCTGATGGAGCCGGACGAGGCCGACCCGGTCCGCCAGCTGCTCAAGTACACCCCCGGCACGGCGGGCAGCGTGATGACCTCGGAGCCGGTCATCATGCCGCCGGACGCCACCGTCGCCGAGGCGCTCGCCCGGATCCGGGAGCCCCAGCTCTCCCCCGCCGTCGCCGCCCAGGTCTTCGTGACCCGGGCGCCGCAGAACACCCCGACCGGCCGCTACCTGGGCATGGTGCACTTCCAGTCGCTGCTGCGCGAGCCACCGGCGGATCTGCTGGGCAAGGTGGTGGTCAACGACATCGACCCGCTGCGCCCCACCACTCCGTTGCCGGAGATCACCCGCCGGATGGCCACCTACGACCTCGTCGCCATGCCGGTGATCGACCGGAACAACCGGCTGGTCGGCGCCGTGACGGTGGACGACGTGCTCGACCACTCGTTGCCTCGGGACTGGCGGGACCGGGACGCCGTCGGCAGCCCGAGCGCCACCGACCCGGTGTTGGATGGCGCGGATGGCTGACCAGCGGCGGGCACCACGACTCGACCAGCCGCGCGAGCCTCGCGGCGTCAAGCTGCCCCGCTTCGACGCGGAGGCGTTCGGCCGCTGGTCGGAGGGCATCGCCCGGAGCATGGGCACCGCGAACTTCATCGTCTACATGACGGTGGTGATCGCGGTGTGGTTCGGCTGGAACACGCTGGCCCCGGCCAGCCTGCGCTTCGACCCGTACACCTTCACGTTCCTCACCCTGGTGCTGTCCCTGCAGGCCAGCTACGCGGCACCCCTGATCCTGCTGGCGCAGAACCGGCAGGCCGACCGGGACCGGGTGGCGCTGGAGGAGGACCGGCGGCGGGCGACCGCGCAGAAGGCGGACACCGAGTACCTGGCCCGGGAGATCGCCGCACTGCGGATCGCGCTCAGCGAGGTGGCCACCCGCGACTTCCTCCGCTCCGAGCTGGCCCGGCTGGCCGAGGAGCTGGACGAGGCGGGGCAGCGCCGGCAGCGGTTGGAGCGCCGCCAACAGGACAGGGGCGGCCCGGAGAAGCGCGGTCAGCGGGCGATCGGCGGCGAGGGGCTGGACGAGCCTCGCGACGACCTGGACGGCGACTTCGCACGCGACACCCGGCCGGATGGCGCGGGGCCGCGCCGACAGGACAGCTGACCGGCCGCCGAGACGGGTCATCGATTCGCTCACACCGCCCCGGCCAGCGGCTGGCGCGGATGCCCCGCGACGTAGCATTGCGGGCATGTCAGCACCCGTGCGCACCGTCGAGGACGCGATCCAGGCCGCCCTGGCCACCGTCAACGACCCGGAGATCCGCCGGCCCATCACCGAGCTGGGCATGGTCCGCTCCGCCACGATCGCCGACAGCGGCGTCGTACGGGTCGAACTGCTGCTCACCGTCGCCGGCTGCCCACTCAAGGACAAGCTGCGCACGGACATCACCGCTGCGGTCGCCGCAGTGCCCGGGGTGACCGGCGTGGAGATCGACTTTGGGGTGATGAGCACCGAGCAGCGGCAGTCGTTGCAGTCGCAGCTGCGCGGCGGTGGCGCCACCGAGGAGCCGGTCATCCCGTTCGCCCAGCCGGGCTCACGGACCCGGGTGTACGCGGTGGCCAGCGGCAAGGGCGGCGTCGGCAAGTCCAGCGTGACGGTCAACCTGGCGGCGGCGCTGGCCGCACGTGGGCTCTCCGTCGGCGTGGTCGACGCGGACATCTACGGCCACTCGGTGCCCCGGATGCTCGGCGCGGACGGCCGCCCGACCCGGGTCGAAGACATGATCATGCCGCCGCAGGCGCACGGCGTGAAGGTGATCTCGATCGGCATGTTCACCTCGGGCAACGCCGCCGTGGTGTGGCGTGGCCCGATGCTGCACCGGGCGTTGCAGCAGTTCCTGGCCGACGTCTACTGGGGCGATCTGGACGTGCTCCTGCTCGACCTGCCGCCGGGCACCGGCGACGTGGCCATCTCGCTGGCCCAGTTGCTGCCCAACTCGGAGATCCTGATCGTCACCACCCCGCAGACGGCCGCCGCCGAGGTGGCCGAGCGGGCCGGCGCGATCGCCCTGCAGACCCACCAGCGGGTGGTCGGCGTCATCGAGAACATGTCCTGGCTGGAGCTGCCGGACGGCTCCCGGATGGAGATCTTCGGTGCCGGCGGCGGCGCGGCGGTCGCCGAGTCGCTGAGTCGGACGATCGGCGCACAGGTGCCGCTGCTCGGGCAGATCCCGCTGGACACGCGCGTCCGGGAGGCCGGCGACGCCGGCAATCCGATCGTGCTGGCCGAGCCGGAGTCGCCGGCCGCGCAGGCGCTCGGTGTCGTGGCCGATCGGCTCGCGCTGCGTCGGGAGTCGCTGCTCGGCAAGCCGCTCGGCCTCAAGCCCGCCGGGCGCTGAGCGCCCGATCCACCGCGCGCGGCCTACAGGGCCGCCGGGCGCTGAGCACCCGATCCACCGCGCGCGGCCTACAAGCCCGCCGCCGGCATGATCGACTGGACTTTCAGGAAGTCGGGGCATCTCCGCCGATTGATCGACCGACTTCCTGGAAACCGAGTTGATCACGGCTCGATCCAGGGTCGGTGGGTCCGGCTAGACAAGTGCGGGCCGGACGGGTGGCGGGTCGGTCAGGTGGCGTCGTCGTAGCTGACCCGGGGGGCCGGCGCCGACGGGGTCCCGGTGGCCGTGCCGGAGCGGGGCCCACTCGAGCGCAGGTCCGCGGCGTTGGCCACGTCCTTCAGGTCGTTGTGCACGCCGGTGACGTCCGCGCGCAGGTTGTCGTAGACGCCCTGCAACGGCTTGCGGATCGCCGCCTCGTCCTCCTCGCTGAGGAGGTGCTTGCGGATGAACGCCTTCGGGTGCAGATCCTCGAGCTGGATGTCGGTGCCCAGCTCGCGGCTCAGGTCACCGGTGGCGTTGCGGGCCATGTTGCGCAGGTTGCGCACCATGCGCATGCCGTCGTTGATGACGGCGGGCAGCCGGTCACCGAAGATCAACAGCGCCAGGAGCAGCAGCGCACCGATCTCCCACCAGTTCAGGTTGTCGAGCATCCCGCGGGCCTCCTCTCGGCGTCAGCAGCAAGACTACGCACGCCGGGCACCGTTCCGGCAGGGGGTGACCCGCAGTTCACTTGGCATCCGCGGCGAGAGTGACCGAAGTGTTCTGCCGGCTGGCCCCTCGCCGGAACTCGACGGTCACCACCGAGCCCGGGGCGAATTTGCGGACCAGAGCGATCAGGTCCGTGGGCTCGGTCATCGGCCGGCCGTTGAGCTTCAGGATGACGTCGCCGACCTTCAACCCGGCATCGGCCGCCGGCCCGGACGGCTCCACGGCGGCCAGCCGTACGCCCCCGCCACCGCCCCCGCCGCCGGCACCCGGCCCGCCGACCTGGGCGCCGATCACCGTACGCCGGGCCTTGCCGGTGCCGATGATGTCCTGGGTCACCCGCTTGGCCTGGTTGATCGGGATGGCGAAGGCGAGGCCGATGTTGCCCGCCTCCTGCCCCTCGGCGACGAGCGACTTGATGGTGGAGTTCACCCCCACCACCCGCCCGGCACCGTCGACGAGCGGGCCGCCCGAGTTGCCGTGGTTGACCGCGGCGTCGGTCTGGATCGCCGCGTAGTAGCGCACCGGGCCCCCCGGTTCGCCAGCCTGCATCGTCCGGTCCAGGGCGCTCACGATGCCGGCGGTGACCGTGTTGGCCAACGAGAGTGGCGAGCCGATGGCCAGTACGGGGTCGCCGACCGCCAGCGCTTCGGAGTCGCCGAACTCCACCGGCCGCAGCCCGGTCCGGTTCACCTTGATCACCGCGATGTCGGACTCCGGATCCTGCCCGACCACGGTCGCCGGCGCGGAGCTGCCGTCATTGAAGATCACCGAGGCCTTGCCGGTGCCGCCGGCCACCACGTGATCGTTGGTGATCACGTGGCCGTCTGCGCTGGCGATGAAGCCGGAGCCCTCGCTCGTCCCACCGAGGCTGGTCATCCGGACGGTGACCACGCTGGGTAGGACCCGTTCCGCGACCCCGGCCAGCGACTCCGGCTTGCGCTGGGCCAACGCCGGTGGTTCTGCCGCCTCGGCCCCCAGCACCGTCCCACCGACCCCACCGCGCACCGCGAACGCGTAACCCAGCGCGCCACCGAGGGTGCCGGCGAGCAACGCCGTGATGACCGGAATGAGCAGCAGTTGGCGCAGCTTCGGCCGGCCCGGTGCGTCCGGATCGGTGACCGGCTCGGGCTCGGTGCCGGCCGTGACCACGGCGGGGAGCACCACTGCGGCCGGTGCCGCCGGGTCCCGCCACGGATCGGCGAGCGCATCCGACCACCAGGGCGACGGCGAACCGACGCCAGGTCCACCCGGCGAGACCACAGGCGCGTTCGGCCAGGCCGCAGGCGCACCGGGCACGGCCGCAGGCTGATTCGGCCAGGTCCCCTGCGCACCGGGCACGGCCGCAGGCTGATTCGGCCAGCTCCCCTGCGCACCGGACACGGCCGCAGGCGCACCCGGCGAGGCCGTAGGCGTTTCGGGCAGGGCTGCGGGCTCGTTGGCATCCGCTGGCGCGGTCGGCGACCCCGCTGGCGGGGTCCCTGCCCCGGGCGGTCGCGCCGGAGTCTCACCGCCCCGGCGCCACTCCCAGCCGTCGGTCACGTCGGTGCCTCCCAGTCCGTCCCCGGATCCCGCGCCGCGTCGCCCGGCCACGGACCGGTTCGGTCGCGGCTGACGGGATACCGCCTCCAGGATTGCACGGATGCCGTCAGTGGAGTCAGCGGTTGCCCCCGCCGATCGCGAGGGACGGAGGCGCGGCTGCGCTCGGCGACGGTCGCCTCTACGCTCTCAGTTGCCAACCCGCCCCCGCACCACGCGCCGCCCGGAGGTGCCCCATCGCCACGGTCGCCGGTTCCGGCAGTTCCATGGCCCAGGCTCAGCAGTTCGCCGAGTCGTACGTCACCGAGGATCTCGTCCTCCGCACGGCCCGCAGCCTGGCCCACGAGGTCGGCCTGGACGCGGTCACGCCCGGCGCGGGAGCGGCACTGCGGCTGCTGGCCGCGGCCGGCAACGCCCGGGCCGTGGTGGAGATCGGCACCGGCACCGGAGTGAGCGGGGTCTGGCTGCTGCGGGGCATGCGCGTCGACGGCGTGCTCACCACCATCGACGTGGAGGTCGAGCACCAGCGGATCGCTCGGCGGATCTTCGCCGAGGCGGGCTTCGCCGGTGGTCGCACCCGCATCATCACCGGACGCGCGCTGGACGTGCTGCCGAGGCTCGCCGACGGGGCGTACGACCTGGTGTTCGTGGACGCCGAAGCGACCGGCTTCCACGCCTGTGTGGAGGCGGCCCTGCGCCTGCTGCGCCCAGGCGGCGTGCTCGCGCTCAACGGCGTGCTGGCCGGCGGCCGGATCGGTGACCCGGCCGCCCGGGACGCGGAGACCGTGACCGTCCGCGAGACGATCAAGGCCGTGCGGGAGTCGGAGCACTGGATCCCCGCGCTGCTCCCGGTCGGTCACGGGGTGCTCGCCGCGGTGAAGTGCTGACGCCGGTCAGTCGACGCTGGCCAGCCAGCGCAGCAACGAGCGGACGCCCCAGCCGGTGGCGCCGCGGGTCAGCTCGGCATGGTCGCCGTCCGCCCAGGACGGGGCGGACATGTCCAGGTGCAGCCAGCGGTCCCGTAGCTCGCCGGTGAACTCGCGCAGGTACAGCGCGGCCAGCACCGACCCGGCACCCTGGCTCGGTGCGCTGTACAGGTCGGCGATGTCGCTGCTCAGGTACTCGACGTAGTCGGGGTGCAGCGGCATCCGCCAGGCCGCCTCGCCGGCCGCCTCGGACGCGGCCAGCACGTCGGCCGCCAGTCGGTCGTTCTCGCTGTAGAGGGCGGCCGTGCGCTTGCCCAGCGCCACCGCGTTGGCACCGGTGAGGGTGGCCAGGTCGAGCAGCAGGTCGGGTGCCAGCTCGCGAACCGCGTACGCCAGCGCGTCGGCCAGGACCAACCGGCCCTCGGCATCGGAGTTGGTCGTCTCGCTGGTCGTGCCGCCGTAGTGCCGGATGACGTCGCCGGGGCGGAAGGCGGAGCCGCTGACCATGTTTTCGGCCAGTGGGGCCAGCGTGGTCACCCGGACCGGCAGCCCCAGCGTCGCAGCGCCGAGGGTGGCGGCGACGACCGCCGCCGCGCCGCCCATGTCCTTGCGCATCAGCTTCATGGCCGGCACCGGCTTGATCGAGATGCCGCCGGTGTCGAAGGTGATGCCCTTGCCCACCAGCACCACGTGGGTCCGGGCGTCGGCCGGGTGCCATTCCACCTCGAGCAGGCGCGGGTCGCTGGCCGAGCCACCGCCCACGGCGAGGATCCCGCCGAAGCCCTCGGCGGCCAGCTCGGCCGGGCCACGGACCCGCAGGCGCAGGCCCGGCAGGTCGGCTGCGGCCGCGGCCACCTGGTCGACGAACCACTGCGGGTTCTTCACCGACGAGGGGGCGTTGGTCAGGTCGCGGGCGAGGTGCGTCATCGCGGCGGTGGTCCGCGCGGTCGCGATGGTGGCCTCGTGCTCGGCCGGATCAGTGAGCAGCAGGTCGACGCAGTCGAGCGCGGGTCGGTCGCCGGCCTCGGTCAGCCGGAACCGGTACGACGCGAGCAGCAGCCCCTCGGTCAGTCCGCGGACCGCGGCCGGCGTGACGTCGGCCGGAAGCGCGATGGTGATGTGCGTCTCATCCGCGGCGGAGCGGGCCAGGGCCGCGCCAGCGGTCCGCCAGGCCGCCTCGCCACCGTCGCCGATGCCGAGCAGCAGGAGCCGGCCAGGGGTACGCCCGGGGCGAAGCTGGGTGCGGATCTCGCCGGCACGGCCGGTCAGCCGGGCTGCCGGGGCCAGCGCGGCGGCCTCGTCGGCGGTGCCGTCCGGGGTCGTCACGGCGGTGGGCACCGGTTCGGCCGCGGCACCCTCACCCGTTGCCGGAGTGGTGGGGCGGACGGGCAGGACAAGGACGTCGAGCCGGTCGGGCTCGGTGACCGGATGAATGGCGAGCACGCGGAACCGTACCTCCAGGAAAGTCTCGCGGAGCGGGAACGGGCGCGTCTGCCCGCACCGATGAAGTCCCTGAGCCACCGGAGGAACCGGTGGCTCAGGGACCGAGGATCGTCCCGGGCGGCGCAGGCCGCCCGGGTCTCTCCTCGCTCAGCCGGCCGCTGCCTTCAACGCGTCACCGAGCGCGTTGGCCTCGTCGGGAGTCATCTCGACGACGAGCCGGCCACCGCCCTCCAGCGGGACCCGCATGACGATGCCCCGACCCTCCTTGGTGACTTCCAGCGGACCGTCGCCCGTCCGCGGCTTCATCGCCGCCATGTTGTCTCCCCTCAGACCTACACCAGGGTCGGTGGGTTGCCCCACAGCCACTTCGTCACGACCACCCGCAACGGTCGCGGGGGTGTCGACCAACGATTTTCCCTGATGAACACCGCCGGACCCAAACCGGAGCAGCATTGATGTAACAGCATCTAGCTTATCTTGAGAAGGCCTGTCACAATGTGCGGTCATGCAGGCACGGTCGGCACTCTTCGACCTGTACGGCGACCACCTCCGACCGCGAGGTGGCCGGGCACCGGTCGCCGCCCTGGTCAAGCTACTGGCACCGCTGGGAATTGCGCCGCCGGCCGTTCGTACCGCCGTGTCCCGGATGGTGCGTCAGGGCTGGCTCGATCCGCTCCGACTGGCATCCGGACCGGGATATTCGATCACACCGAAAGCCGCCCGGCGACTGGACGAAGCGGCGGCCCGGATCTACCGGACCGGCCGGGTGAGCTGGGACGGCCGGTTCGATCTGCTCGTGCTGGACGCGCCGGGCTCCCGCCGGGACCGGCAACGGCTCGCCGCCAACCTCAGCTTCCTCGGCTACGGCACGCTGGACGAGCAGACCTGGGTGGCCACCCGCCCCGCCGAGGACGTCGACCTGCTGCTCAGCGAGGCCGGTGTCAGATTTGAGCGGTTCACCGCCGCACACTTCGCCGGCACCCCGGGCGCGATGGGCGTCGTCCGCCGCGCCTGGGACCTGAACGAGATCGGCCGCGCCTACGAGCGGTTCGTCGCCGAGCAGCGCCCGCTGCTCAGCGCGGTCACCGTCCGCAGCAGTGACGAGGAGGCGTACGCCGCCCGGTTCCGGCTCGTGCACGCGTGGCGTACCTTCCTCTTCCGGGACCCGCAGCTGCCCCCGGCGCTGCTGCCCGAGCGCTGGTCCGGCACCGCCGCGGCCAGTTTCTTCGACCGGCACGCGGCCCGCCTGCGTCCGGCCGCCGACCGGTACGTCGCGCAGTGCCTCGACGCCGGCAACCGGATCGTCCGACAGAAGGGTCGTTGAACACGTGACCGAGCCGTTGCTGGTCGACCGGACCGACGCCGTCGTCACCCTCACGCTGAACCGGCCGAACGCGATGAACGCGCTCGACGTGGCCCTCAAGGAGGCGCTGCGCGACACCCTGGCCGAGTTGGAGGCCGACCGGTCCTGCCGAGCGGTCGTGCTGGCCGGCTCGGGTGGCTCGTTCTGCGCCGGCCAGGACCTGCGCGAGCACGTGTCGACCCTGGAGAACTCCGCCAACGACCCGCTGGGCACGGTGCGGGCGCACTACAACCCGATCGCCGCCCGGCTGGCCAACCTGCCCAAGCCAGTCGTCGCAGCGGTCCGTGGGATGGCTGCCGGGGCCGGCGCGTCGCTGGCCTTCCTCGCCGACATCCGGATCGGCGGCCCGACCACTAGCTTCCTGATGGCCTTCGCGAAGGTCGGCCTCGCCGCCGACACCGGCGCCTCCTGGACGCTGCCCCGGCTGGTCGGTCACGCCAAGGCGGTGGAGTTGCTGATGCTGGCCGAGCCGGTCCGCGCCGAGGAGGCCTGCCGACTGGGGCTGCTCAACCGCTTGACGGACGACGACGAGCAGGTGCTGCCGACCGCGCAGGAGTTGGCCGCTCGGCTCGCCGCCGGCCCCACCGTCGCGTACGGGGCGATCAAGCGGCAGCTCTCCATCGCCGACGCCGGCACCCTGGCCGACGCCCTCGCCGCCGAGGCGCAGGCGCAGGCGATCTGCGGTGCCACGGCGGACCACCGGGCGGCAACCCTCGCCTTCGTCGCCAAGCAGAAACCGGTCTTCGAGGGGCACTGAACGCGATTCGCACCCCGTCCTTACCGTCCTCGAACACGGGCCGCCTAGCGTCAGCGAACATGACCGATCGCGAAGCGGTGGCGCACCTGTTGCGCCGGGCGACCTTCGGGCCGACCGCAGACGAGGTGGACGTGGCCGAACGGGCCGGACCGGCGGCGACCCTGGCCAGCCTGCTCGACCCGGCCCGTGCCGACCGGGGTGCGCTGGCCACCCCGGTGCCGGCGCTGCCGGCGGATCCGTACGCCGCGCTGACCAAGGAGTCCAGCCGTGAGCAGCGGCAGAAGGCCAACGCGCAGCGCCGGGAACAGCTCCAGGGGCTGACCCTCTGGTGGCTGGACCGGATGGTGGCGGCCGAGGACGGGCTGACCGAGAAGCTGCTCTTCTTCTGGCACGGGCACTGGGCGACCAGCGCGCAGAAGGTCAAGTCGGCGCGGATGATGCTGGGTCAGCTGGAGACGCTGCGCCGCCACGGACGAGGGCCGTTCGGCTCGTTGGTCGCCGCGATGGTGCGCGACCCGGCCCTGATCGTGTGGCTGGACGGGCAGAAGAACACCCGCAAGGCACCGAACGAGAACCTGGCCCGCGAGCTGATGGAACTGTTCACCCTCGGCATCGGTGGCTACACCGAGGCCGACGTGAAGGCCGGCGCCCGGGCGCTCACCGGCTGGGTGGTGGACCGGCGCACCGGCGTGGCCCGCTTCGAGGCCCGTCGGCACGACCCGGGCGAGAAGACCATCCTCGGGCAGAGCGGTCGGTTCGACACCGAGTCGTACGCCGAGCTGCTCGCCGCCCAAACCGGGGCGACGACGTTCGTCGCCAACCGGCTCTGGTTCCGCTACGCCGGCACCGAGGTCCCCGTGCCGGAGGGTCTGGCCGGCGCGGACACCGTCGCCACCCTGCGCGCGTTGTTCACCTCCCCGGCCTTCGCACAGACCCGCGGCACCCTGGTCAAGCAGCCGGTCGAATGGCTGGTGGGCGCGCTGCGGCAGCTCGGCGTCCGCCCCTCCGCCCTGCCCGAGCAGCAGCGCAAGCAGCTGCTTCCCGGCCTGAACGCGCTGGACCAGGTGCCGCTGCGACCGCCCAGCGTGGGCGGCTGGCCGGCCGGTGCCGCCTGGCTGACGACCTCGTCGTTGCAGGCCCGGCTCCGAATGGCCGCACTGCTGGCCGCAGCCGCGGCGCCGGCGGTGCTGACCCGGCTGACCGCGGCACCTCCCGCCGGCCGGCCGGACGCCCTGGCCCGGCTGCTGGTGGTCGACGGCTGGGGTGGACGGACCCGGGCCGCGCTGACCCCGTTGGCCAACGAACCCCGGAAGCTCCTGGCGGCCGGTCTGGTCAGCCCCGAATACACCGTCAGCTGAGCGGAGGAGTCGACCGATGGACACCCTGACCCGACGGAAGTTCCTGCTGACCAGTGGGGTGGTCGGCGCGAGCGCACTGGCCGCCGGCGCCGGCGCGTACGGCCTGCGGGACGTGCTCGACACCGCCGGGGACCGCGATCCGGAGTCTCGCACCCTGGTGCTGGTCACCCTCTACGGCGGTAACGACGGCCTGAACACCGTGATCCCGTACGGCGATCCGGCCTATGCGGCGGCGCGGCCCGAGCTGGCGTACCCGGCCGGGGAGGTGCTGCGGCTGGACGACGACTTCGGCCTCAACCCTGCGCTGGTCGGGTTGCAGAAGCGCTGGTCCGGCGACGGGCTGGCGATCGTACGCGGAATCGGCTACCCGAAGCCGGATCGCAGTCATTTCCGGTCGATGGACATCTGGCACACCGCCCAACCGGACCGGCCGGGCAACACCGGCTGGCTCGGCCGCTGGCTGGACGCGGCGGGTGGCGACCCCCGGCTGGCCGTCTCGTTCGAGCCGGCACTGCCGCCGCTGCTGGCCGGCGCGAGCAGTGCGGGTGCCTCGGTGCCGGTGACCGACCGGAAGGCCACCAAGGGGTTGTCGACGGAGACGCTGACCGCGTTCGCCGCTGCCGAGGCGGGCGAGTCCGCGGCCCGGGCCCGGGCCGCCGCCTGCTTCGCCGACCTGCGTTCGGTGGACGAGATGATCCGGGAGGTCCGGGATTCCGCCGACGCGGACGCCCCGGACCCGGACGGCGAGGAGGCGCCCGCGACGGCCACCGGCGGGGCGCGCACACCGTTGGACGCGCAGCTGGACCTGGTCGCGCAGTGTGTCGAGGCCGGGGTGTCGACCCGGGTGTTCTCGGTGTCGCTGGGCGGCTTCGACACGCACGCCGACGAGAAGCAGTTGCAGGCCGTCCTGCTGGGTCAGCTCGACCGGGCGTTGACCGGGTTCACCGACCGGATGAGTCGCAGCGAGGCGGGGCGGAAGGTGGTGGTGGCGGTCTACTCGGAGTTCGGCCGCCGGGTCCGGGCCAACGCGTCGGACGGCACCGACCACGGCACCGCCTCGGACCTGCTGCTGCTCGGCGCCGGGGTGCGCGGCGGCTGGCACGGCGAGGCACCGAGCCTCACCGACCTCGACGACGGCGACCTGAAATACACCACCGACTTCCGGGACGTCTACGCCACGCTGCTCGAACGGGTGTTGGACACCGATCCGGGCCCGGTGCTCGCCGACTGGCGGGGGCGGCTGAGCACTCTGTTCTAGGCAGCGTCTCGCTGGCAGCGGGCCGGGGTCTCCGCGTTGACTCCACGATCGCCTGGACTTGAGTACAGGCGGCGATGGATAGATCCGGAGTCGTGTGGCGTCTGTAGTGGTGACTGAGATCGGAGAACGGGTTGAAGGGACGACGAGGAGCAAGCCCATCTTGCCCGATCTGCGCGGATCGGACCCTCGGCGTGAAGCGGATCGGAAGCTCTGCTGTACACAGGGCGGCCGACAGGCCATGAAGCCGAATGGAATTTACGATGAGAGTTGGCATTCTCCTGCTGCTGGCGGGCGCCACGACACTGGTTGCGCCGAATGCCGCGATGGCAGATGCGGGAGCACCGGACTCGGTAACGTCCTGCCTGGTCGAGCGACTTACCGAGACTGACAAGACCTGGCGCCTGAGCATCGCTACGGCGGCGGATCCGAGTGGCCGTTACGTCGCCGGTCGCGGTTACCCGCAGGATGGCGGCTATGCCCGGGTACCGGTGCTCTGGGACCGTGGCGCGCCGACCGTGGTGAAGATCCCTGGGATCGATCAGATCATCAATGACGTGAATGCCTCGGGAGTCGCCGTGGCTTCGAGCTACGACGAGCAGACCTGGGAACCACTAGCTCCTTCGATCATCCGAAATGGGCAAGCCAGCTCACTACCGGGCGTCGCCTCCGGGACGGCCAACGGGATCAACCAGCGCGGTGATGTCGTGGGCGAGACGGCGGACCTGCAGCCTGTCCTCTGGCCAGCCAGGGGAATCGTCGGCGGCACGGCCGTGTTCCTGCCTCTGCCCAAGGGCGCCGTCGGGGCCGAGGCGCACGACATCGATGACGACGGCACAGTCGTCGGGTCCCAGTTCGATGTCAATGGGATCGAACGGGCCACGATCTGGACGCCCGACGGCAAGGTCAACGTGCTGCCGTCGCTACCGGGCGCCGCGGACGGAAGCGCCGCGTTCACCATCCGCGCAGGTTGGATCACCGGACGTGCGTTGTCCACGGACGGCGCATGGCAGCAAGTGCGGTGGCAGGTGACAGGTGAGCCGCAGGCTTTCCCCCGATTCGACCATCTGTCCAACGCGAACGCGTCCGGATGGCTCGTCGGTAGCGGGCTGAACCAGAAGCCGCTCCTCCGAGCCAATTCACAGTACGTCGAACTGCCCGGCCTGGCTGCCGCCGCCGAAGACAGCTACGACGAGGCGACCGACATCAGCGACGACGGCCGGACGATCGCCGGCTACGCCACGGACGAGCAAGGAGCTCTGCGCGCCGTGCGATGGACGTGTCTCTGATGCGACCGGTGCTGCGAGGCTGAAGAGCGGGTCGCCTACCGCCTGGGGCGCCTCGTCCCAACACTGAGCTGCCCGCGACCAATCGGTCGCGGGCAGCCCGGGTCTACAGGCCGGGGGAGCTACGGCGGGGGGAGCTCAGTCGTCTTCCTCCGGGTCCTGGTTGGCCTCCGCGCCCAGCACGAACGCCTGCATGGCCAGCTCGTCCCCGGATGGCGAGACGAAGGCGGGCAGCTCACGCGGCCCCAGCTCCTGCACGTAGGACCAGAACAGGCGGACCGCCTCGGCCGGCGTGCCGGCCTCGATCGGCAGGTCGAGGCTGACCAACCAGGTGCGCCGCGCCGGGGGTGGGCCGAGCCGGTCGGCCAGCGCCCGGAACGCCGCCGGGTCGAGTGCGGTGACCGGCCCGTCGAGCGTCAGCCGGTCGGCGGGCACCGGCTCGTCGAAGGCCCTCCGGGTGTACGCCACGACGAGCGCCCCCGGCTCGACCGGGGACTGCGGGTCGTCCGGGTCCTCCCGGTGCGCCAGGGCCGGCGCGGTGACCCGACCGAGCGCCACCAGCCGAGGCGGCTCGTCGGCCAGCACCGCCACCCGGTCACCCGCGCTGGGCTGGCCGACGTCGGGCAGCCCGGTCAGCTCCAGCGTGTCGTGGTGCACGAGCCGCTCGGCCTCATAGCGCTCGGCCGGCAGCAGCACGGCCCAGGTGCCCGCCCCGTCGGCGTGGCCGGTCCCGTCGGCCCGGTACGCGGTCTCGGTCGTCATGCCTGCCATCCCATCACGCCGCCGGTGGGAGCGTGACGTGACAGCCGACGATGTGATCGTCGACCATGCCGGTGGCCTGCATGAGCGCGTACGCGGTGGTCGGGCCGACGAACCGGAAGCCGCCCTTCTTGAGCGCCTTGGCCATCGCGGTCGACTCCGGGGTGATCGCCGGGACCTCGGCGAACGAGGCGGGGCGGGTCGGCCGGGGCGCTGGCGCGTACGACCAGAGCAGCGCGGACAGCCCGTCGGGCAGGTCGAGCGCGGCCCGGGCGTTGGAGATCGCCGCCTCGATCTTGGCCCGGTTGCGGACGATGCCGGCATCGGCGAGCAGCCGGGTCACGTCGGTCTCGTCGTAGTCCGCGACGGTCTGGATCCGGAACTCGTCGAAGGCCAGCCGGAACGCCGGGCGCTTGCGCAGGATCGTCAGCCAGGACAGCCCGGACTGGAACGCCTCCAGGGTCATCCGCTCGTAGAGCGCGTCGTCGCCGCGCAGCGGCCGGCCCCACTCCGTGTCGTGGTAGATGGCGTAATCGGGGGTGCTCGCCCCCCAGGCGCAGCGCGGCAACCCGTCGGCACCGATCACCAGGTCAGTCACGCTGCACACGCTAGGGCATCGCACCGACAGCCCATTGCCACCGGCCGGCCGGCTGCCTATGGTCGTGGTTACCGACCGGTAGGGCGGGGTCACCCACCGCCGCGTTTCCGGGCGGCAACGGCGAGCGGAGGCGGCGCGATGAAGGAGTTCCCGGACGTCATCGCCTGGTCGATCCCGGCTTTCCTGCTGCTCGTCGTGCTGGAGCGGGTGTCCTACCTGCTGCACCGCGACGACGACGAGGTCGGTTACGGCGGCGCGGACACCGCCACCAGCCTGGCGATGGGGTTGGGCAGCGTCTTCACCGACCTGCTCTGGAAGGTGCCGATCGCCGCCGCCTACGCGCTGCTCTACGCGCTCACCCCGCTGCGGGTGGCCGAGGTCTGGTGGAGTTGGCCGCTGATCCTGTTGGCGCAGGACTTCTGTTACTACTGGTCGCACCGAGGCCACCACGTGGTTCGGATCCTCTGGGCCGCGCACGTGGTGCACCACTCGTCGCAGCGGTTCAACCTGTCCACCGCGCTGCGGCAACCGTGGACCAGCCTGACCGGCTGGATCTTCTACCTGCCGCTGGTCCTGGCGGGTGTGCACGGCGGTGGTGGCGTTCTGCGGCTCGGTCAATCTGCTCTACCAGTTCTGGATCCACACCGAACGGATCGACCGGCTGCCCGGCTGGTACGAGGCCGTGTTCAACACCCCGTCGCACCACCGGGTGCACCACGCCTCGCAGGGCAGCTACCTGGACCGCAACTTCGGCGGCATCCTGATCATCTGGGACCGACTGTTCGGCTCGTTCGCGCCGGAGCGGGAGCGCTGCGTGTACGGCCTGACCAAGAATGTCGGCAGCTACAACCCGATCCAGGTGGCCTTCCACGAGTACGTCTCGATCGCCCGGGACGTGCGCGCGGCGACAGTGTGGCGGCACCGTGTCGGGCACCTGTTCCGCGCGCCGGGCTGGCAGCCCGCGCCGGCGGTGGTCAGGGTAGTCGACCCTGCTCGATCAGCCGGCCAAACCTCTTCAGCGCCTGGGTGAGACCGACCTTGGACCCGGGCCAGAGCACCGGCCACGCCAGTCGGCCCGCCGGGCCGCCCGGCACGTGGAACCACTCGTGCCAGACGACCTGGGTGCGATCCCGGGCCAGCGGGGTGCAGCGCAGCACGCCCGGGCCGCGCAGTATCCGGCCGCAGTGCACGACGCCGATCTCGTAGGGCTCGTCGACCCGGGTCACCCGCATCTCGTCGCGCAGCACCGCCGGGCCGAGCGTGGTCACCGCCTCGATGAGGCTGCCCTCGCGGCCGTCACCCTCGACCACCCGCACCTTGGTGAACGGGATCCAGTCGGACTGGCGGTGCCAGGCGAGCAGGGCGGCGAAGACCCGCTCCGCCGGAGCTTTGACGATGACCGTCGCGGTCACCTCGCCAGCGCCCGGTTGGGCCGCCTCGCGAAGATCGTCAGAGCCCTGCGGGTCGGTCACGCCGACTCCGACCGGACCACCGCGCCGTGTTGCCCGACACCGTTGGTCGGCTGACCGTGGGCCGGCGCCACGCCGTCGGCATCCGCCGGGGAGGCGGTGGCGTCGGGCAGCGGCTCCCCGACGGTCGAGCCGGCCGGGGCCGCGCCGGAATCGGCGTCGTCGACCGGCTGGGCACCCACGGCCGACTCGCCCGCCACGCCGTCGACCGGCACGCTGCCGACCGCCGCGCTGCTGGCGTCCGCCTGTTCGCGAGCCTGGCGCAGCACGTCGGCGTCGGCGATCCGGCCGTCCCGCAATGCGATGACCTCCGCCTCCAGCACGCCGATCAGCTCCGACTTGTAACCGATGTCGTAGGCGGCGCGGCGCATCGCCTGATCGACCTGGGCCATCCGGTACCCGCGCAACGCGGTGTCGAAACGAACCGCGCCCACGTCGGACTCGCGCAGTGGCCGGGTGCCGGGCAACGGCACGGCCAGCGAGTCGGCCTCGACCGGCACCAGGCCGGGATCACGACCGCTGACCAGCACCGTCACGCCGAACACGACCGCCGCGACGGTCAACGCCACGACCAGGAGGAGCAGAAGCTGACCCATGTCACTGATCGTGGCACGGCGGACGGGCCGGGAGCGAGCCCGCCACCCACCCTGATCAGGATCAGCCCCGATGCCCGCCCGGCGCGGCAGCCATCCGACCGGCTAGCGTCGGGACCGGCCGGCGCGGCAGCGGCGGTGCGAACTCTCGGGAGGCGGGCATGGCCGGGGCGCTTCGGCTCGGTGGGCGGACGTTCGCCCCCGGTGAGCTGGTGGTGATGGCGATCGTCAACCGCACCCCGGACTCGTTCTTCGACCGGGGCGCCACCTTCGCCGCCGACAGCGCGCTGCGCGCCGTGGAGCGGGCGGTGAACGAGGGCGCCGAGATCATCGACATCGGTGGGGTGAAGGCCGGCCCGGGCGCCGAGGTGGACGCCACCGAGGAGATCCGGCGCACCGTGGGCACCATCTCCGCCGTCCGGGCCGCGTTCCCCGAGGTGGTGATCTCCATCGACACCTGGCGCGCCGAGGTCGCCACCGAGGCCGTGGCTGCCGGTGCGGACCTGCTCAACGACACCTGGTCGGGTGCCGACCCGGCGCTGGCCCGGGTGGCCGCGCAGACCGGCGCCGGTCTGGTCTGCTCACACGCGGGTGGCCTGGTGCCACGGACCCGGCCACACCGGGCGGCCTTCGACGACGTGGTCGCCGACGTGGTCACGACGGTGACCGGGCTCGCCGAGCGCGCGGTGGCGACGGGGGTACGCCCCGACGGGATCCTCATCGACCCGGCTCACGACTTCGGCAAGAACACCCGGCACTCGCTGGAGATCACGCGTCGGTTGGACGAGCTGACCGGCAGCGGTTGGCCGTTGCTGGTCGCGCTCTCCAACAAGGACTTCATCGGCGAGACGCTGGACCTGCCGGTGGCCGAACGGCTGGAGGGGACGCTCGCCGCCACGGCGGTCTCCGCCTGGCTGGGCGCCCGGGTGTTCCGGGCGCACCAGGTGGGACCCACCCGTCGGGTGCTGGACATGGTGGCCTCGATCCGCGGTGACCGCCCGCCGTCGGTGACCCGCCGGGGGCTGGCCTGACCGGTCGGCGCGGCGACCGGCCTTGAACGGCCGGGCGGACGACACGATCGCCGGAGGCCGAGGCGCTCAGGTCCAGCGCAGGATGTTCCTACGCCAGGCATAGAGGATGCCCAGCGCCAACACCGCCACGAACACCGCCATCTCCACCACCGTGACCAGGCCGAAGCCCGGCCGGTCGAAGACCACCGCCCAGGGGAAGAGGAACACCGCCTCGACCGCGAACAGGACGTACAGGTAGGCGTAGACGTAGTAGCGGATCTGCATCTGCGCCCAGTCGTCGCCGACCGGGTCGAGCCCGCACTCGTAGCTGGCCCGCTTGCCGGGCGGGTCGGCGGGACGAGCTGGACGTAACACCCGGTTGGCCGAGAACGCTGCAACGAAGAACAGGACGCTGGCGAGCAGCAACAGCCCGAGCGTCGCGTACGAGCCCAGGTAACCGGTCACGTCCGGGAGCCTACCGCCCCGCTCGGCAGGGCCGTCCCGAACACGTTACGGAGTTGTTTCCAGTTGGGACTAGTGCACCGGGGCAATTGTTGCTGAATATTGGAGCCTCACCCATGTCACCGGAGGACAGATGGCCCGCGTGAACGTACCGCCCGCTCACCGGGCGGCGGGGTGGCGTACCACGCCCCTGCTGGCGGTCTCGCTCGCGCTCGGCCTACTCGCGGCATTCGCCGTGGGTCCGGCCTGGGCGGATGCCGCGGTGCCGAACGCCAACCTGGTCGCGGCAGAGCCCGCTCCGGGGACCGAGGTCGAGCCGGACCCGGAGACCACGGCGGCGGAGCCCACCCCACCGGACGAGCCGGAGGAGCCCGTGCCGAGCGACCCGGCACCGGTGACCACCGCACCGGCGCCGGAGACGACGCCACCGGACCCGGAGACGACCGCGCCGGAGCTGCCGACACCGAGCAGCAACGCGCCCGCCCCGGGCACCACCACCTCGGCGCCCACCCTCGGGCCACCGCCACCGCCGCCGTTGCCCCCGCCGGCGCCGGGGTCGGACGCACCACCGCCGAACCCGCTCGGCGTACGGGTGACCACCGAGGACGTCACCCTCGCCGGCGCGTACTGGAACACACCGAGCACGGCCAGCACGCTGCGGGTGACGGTGACCAACACCGGCACCACCGCCCAGCGGATCCGGCTGAAGTACACCCTGCCGGCCGGCCTGACGGATGCTGGAACGAGTGGCTGCACCGCCATCGGCGGCGGTGTGCACACCTGTGGGGCCTGGACGGCCGCGGCGGGCGCGCGGTTCAGCAGCCTGGTCCGGCTGCGGGTCGCTGGCACCGCCTGGCGGCAGATGCCGCTCAGCGGTTCCGTGCAGGTCACCGCGGAGGCGCCGGGAGTGACCGGCCAGGCGGCCGACGACCAGGGCTTCGCGGTGCTCTTCCCGCCCGGTCCGCCGGTGCCGGGGATAGCACTGGCCGCCGACGAGGTGGGCTTCGACATCAGCGGCGCGCCGAGCACCCTCACGGTCCGGTTGGGCAACACCGGCAAGGTGGACGCCGCCGGTCGGCTCGAGGTCGTCCTGCCGACCGGGGTGACCGTGCCGACCCCGCCGGCTGGCTGCGTGGCGGTCGACCCGGCGCGTACCCGGTGCGACGCCGGTCTGGTGCTGGCGGGCGGAACGGCCGAGCTGCGGCTGCCGGTGGAGGCGACACCACAGGCACAGCGGGAGGCGCCCCTGTCCGGCGCGGTGATCGGCCGGCTCGATCCCCGCAGCGGCCCGACCCGACAGGTGCAGATGAGTTTCCGGATCACCGCCGCGGCCGCGCTGGCAACCCCGGTGGTCTCACCGCCCGCGCCGACCGGCTCCCAGGGCGTACTCCCAGGGGGCGCCGCCACCGACGACGGCGGGATGACCTCGACCCAGCGCACCGCGGTCATCCTGATCTCGGTCTCCGCGCTGCTGGTGGTGCTGGCCCTCACGCTGGCCACCACCGCGCTGCGCCGCCGGCTCACCGACCAGGTGCCCGGCCCGACGGCGGCCCGCATCGACTGACGGGTTGGCGACCCCGGCCGATCCGGCCGGGGTCGCCGACGTGCCGTCAGCGGTGATCTGGATTACGGCGTGCAGGGTAATACGTCGCAATTCCGGGTAAATCTCGTCGTGATCCGGTCCCAGTCGGCGGACCTCTTGGGAAGGCCGAGGGCCTCTTCGACGTAGGCTCTCAGGTGAGGTACGACAGCGGACCGGACCACCCTGGGGCGGTGCGGTACAGCGTTGCGTCAAGGAGGTCCCGTGGCCGGGCAAGGCGAGGTCACCATCATGTTCAGCCGCCCGCGCCAGCGTGCACAGCGAAGCGAGGTACAGGCGTGAGCGCGAGGAGTGAGCGGGTTTTGCGAGCCGCGCAGTCGCGAGCGAAGGTGGCACAGTGACCAAGCAGATCCGTCAACTCGACCGGGTGATCATCCGGTTCGCCGGCGACTCCGGCGACGGCATGCAGCTGACCGGGGACCGGTTCACCTCGGAGACGGCGCAGCTCGGCAACGACATCTCCACGCTGCCCAACTTCCCCGCCGAGATCCGGGCTCCCGCCGGCACCCTGCCCGGCGTGTCGAGCTTCCAGGTGCACTTCGCCGACTACGACATCCTGACTCCCGGCGACGCGCCGAACGTGCTGGTGGCGATGAACCCGGCAGCGCTCAAGGCCAACCTGGCCGACCTGCCGCGCGGCGCCGACGTCATCGTCAACACGGACGAGTTCACCAAGCGCAACCTGGCCAAGGTCGGTTACCAGACCAGCCCGCTGGACGACGACTCGCTGGCCGGGTACGTGGTGCACCCGGTGGCGCTGACCTCGATGACGGTGGGCGCGCTCGCCACCCACGCGGTTTCCAAGAAGGATGCCGAACGGTCGAAGAACATGTTCGCCCTCGGCCTGCTCTCCTGGATGTACTCGCGTCCGTACGAGTCGACGCTGCGCTTCCTCGAGACCAAGTTCGCGAAGCGCCCGGAGCTGGTCGCGGCGAACGTGGCCGCCTTCAAGGCCGGCTGGAACTTCGGCGAGACCACCGAGGACTTCGCAGTCCGCTACGAGGTCAAGCCGGCCAAGATGACGCCGGGCACCTACCGCAACATCACCGGCAACGCGGCTCTCTCGCTGGGTCTGGTCGCCGCCGGGGTCCGGTCCGGGCTGCCGGTGTTCCTCGGCGCGTACCCGATCACGCCGGCGTCGGACATCCTGCACGAGCTGAGCAAGCACAAGCGCTTCGGCGTGCTCACCATGCAGGCGGAGGACGAGATCGCGGCGGTCGGCGCCGCGCTGGGCGCGTCGTACGGTGGGTCGCTCGGTGTGACCACCACCAGCGGCCCGGGTGTGGCCTTGAAGAGCGAGACGATCTCTCTGGCGGTGGCCCTCGAGCTGCCCCTGGTGATCGTGGACGTGCAGCGCGCCGGCCCGTCGACCGGCATGCCGACCAAGACCGAGCAGGCCGACCTCAACATGGCGCTGTACGGCCGACACGGCGAAGCGCCGGTCGCGGTGATCGCGCCCAAGTCGCCGGCGGACTGCTTCTTCGCGGCGCTGGAGGCGGCCCGGATCGCGCTGACCTACCGCACCCCGGTGATCCTGCTGTCCGACAACTACGTCGCCAACGGCTCGGAGCCGTGGCTGCTGCCCGACGTCGAGTCGCTGCCCGACCTGCGGGTCGAGTTCGCCACCAAGCCCAACGGCGAGGACGGCACCACCTTCCTGCCCTACCTGCGCGACCCGGAGACCCTGGCCCGTCCGTGGGCGATCCCGGGCACGGCGGGGCTGGAGCACCGGATCGGCGGCCTGGAGAAGGCCGACAAGACCGGTGACATCTCCTACGACCCGGCCAACCACGACTTCATGGTCCGTACCCGGGCGGCCCGGATCGAGACCATCCCGGTGCCCGACCTCGAGGTGGAGGATCCGGACGGCGACGCCCGGGTGCTGGTGCTCGGCTGGGGCTCGACGTACGGGCCGATCGGCGCGGCGTGCCGCGGGGTCCGCCAGCGCGGCCTGTCCATCGCCCAGGCTCACCTGCGGCACCTGGCCCCGATGCCGGCCAACCTGGGTGAGGTCCTGCGCTCGTACGACCGCGTGGTCATCCCGGAGATGAACCTGGGTCAGCTCGCCCACGTCATCCGAGCCCGCTACCTGGTCGACGCGATCAGCTACAACCAGGTCCGCGGCCTGCCGTTCACGTCCGCCGAGCTGGAGACGACGCTGGAAGAGGTGCTGAAGAATGTCTGAGCCCGTCGCGCTCAAGCTCACCGCCAAGGACTTCAAGTCCGACCAGGAGGTGCGTTGGTGCCCCGGCTGTGGCGACTACGCGATCCTGGCGGCCATTCAGCAGTTCATGCCGGAGTTGAACATCCCCCGGGAGCGGACGGTCTTCGTCTCCGGGATCGGCTGCTCGTCGCGTTTCCCGTACTACATGAACACCTACGGGATGCACTCGATCCACGGTCGCGCCCCGGCGATCGCCACCGGCCTGTCGGTGTCCCGGCCCGACCTGTCGGTCTGGGTGGTCACCGGCGACGGTGACGCGCTCTCGATCGGCGGCAACCACCTGATCCACGCGCTCCGACGCAACGTCAACCTCAAGATCCTGCTGTTCAACAACCGGATCTACGGGCTGACCAAGGGCCAGTACTCGCCCACCTCCGAGGTCGGCAAGATCACCAAGTCGACTCCGGCCGGTTCGGCGGACGCCCCGTTCAACCCGCTCTCCCTCGCGCTCGGCGCGGAGGCCAGCTTCGTCGGCCGGACCATCGACTCCGACCGCAAGCACCTCCAGTCGGTGCTGCGGGCCGCCGCCGAGCACGAGGGTTCGGCGTTCGTGGAGATCTACCAGAACTGCAACATCTTCAACGACGGGGCGTTCGAGCAGCTCAAGGACCCGGGCACCCGGGACGACTACCTGATCCGCCTGGAGCACGGGCAGCCGATCACCTTCGGCGCCGACGGGCGGTTCTGCGTGGTGCACCCGCCGGGCGGTTTCGGCCTGGAGGTCCGGGAGACCGCCTCGGTCCGCCCGGAGGAGATCGTCGTGCACGACGCGACGGTGGCCGACCCGGCGTATGCCTTCGCCCTGTCCCGGCTGCCCGGTCTGGACCTGCGCAACACCCCGATCGGGGTGTTCCGTTCGGTGGATCGACCGTCCTACGACAGCGTGGTGCAGAGCCAGCTCCAGGCCGCCCGGGCGAAGGTCACCGAAACTCCGGAGCAGCAGCTCGCCGGCCTGCTGGGCAGCGGCGACACCTGGACGATCCTCTGATCGGTCCGACCTGACGAGAGCGGCCGTCCCCTGGTGGGGGCGGCCGCTCTCGTCGTACGTACGCGGGACTCAGCGCTGGGCGGAGGCCGGCAGCCAGAGGTTGTCGATCTCCTTCTCGGCCGCCGCGAGGCTCGTCTCGTGCAGCGGGATCAGCTCGGCCATCGCCGGGACGGTGGGCGCGAGCGTCAACTCGGCGCTGATGAAGCGCGGCTCCAGGCCGGTCATCGAGAGGCCGTGCGGGAGCCAGGGCTCGGCGTGGTCCCAGCCGTTGCGCGGGGTGCCCTCGCCGTAGCCGCCGCCCCGACTGGCGACCACCACGAACTCGCGGTCGCCGAGCAGGCCTTGCGATGTCGCCGGGTCGTACGCGAGCCCGGGCAGGATCAGGTGGTCGACCCAGGACTTGACGCTGCTGGGGGCGCCGTAGTTGTAGAGCGGCAGCCCGAGCAGCACCACGTCGGCCTGCTTGACCTCGTGGACCAGTCGCTCGCTGAGCTCCCAGGACTCGCGCTGCGCCGGGGTGTGCTGATCCGGCGGCGTCATCCGGGCCAGGCCGCTGTCCGAGTTCAGGTGCGGTGGCGGCTCGGCGCCCAGGTCCCGGTAGGTCACAGTGCCGTCCGGGTGGGCCGCGCGCCAGACGGCGGCGGCGCGGGCGGTGAGCTGTCGGCTGACCGACCAGTCACCTCGGATACTCGAATCGATATGCAGCAGGTGCATTACTCCCCCTCCAAGGATCGTATGTGTAGCACCAACTATTTATAGCAGGCAGATGTTCCGTTGGCTCGGTAGAGTGGGTCACATGCCTGTCCAGCCGGAACCGTCGGAGCACCGCGCCGGCCCGCTGCTGGATCACCTGGCGCGTCGGATGCGACTGCGGGCCGAGTCGGTGTTGGCACCGTTCGACCTGCGGCCCCGGCACCTCGTCGCACTCACCGTGCTGCGCGCGGGCGGCGGCATCAGCCAGCAGGCGCTCGCCAGCACCCTGGAGATGGACGGCACCAACATCGTCGGGCTGCTCAACCACCTGGAAGCGGGCGGTCTGGTCGAGCGGCGACGCTCACCCGCCGACCGTCGACGGCACGTCGTGGAAATCACCGACGCCGGGGCAAAACGCCTGAACGAGGCCGAATGCGCTCTGTCGACCGCCGAGGACGAGGTGCTGACGGCACTGGATCCCGCCGAGCGGGAGTCGCTCTACGAGCTGCTGCGCCGCGCCACCACCGGAGCGGGCGCCAACGAGATCACCTGCGCGGGCGCGGGCGAGATCACCTGCGCGGGCGCCGAG
The DNA here is from genome assembly GCF_036906815.1 of Micromonospora sp. CPCC 205539. NCBI lineage: Bacteria > Bacillati > Actinomycetota > Actinomycetes > Micromonosporales > Micromonosporaceae > Micromonospora > Micromonospora sp. CPCC 205539. Next base: position 149,409 of record NZ_JBAKHW010000014.1, read on the forward strand.
CTTCCTGACGATCCCGCCTGCTGAACGGGGCGCGGCCGCTCGTCCGACACCCCTGGCGGGGCGGCGGACCGTCGGTCAGGCGACGGACGCGGACGACGGGCGGTCGTCGCGGACGTGCACCAGCATGTCGCCGGTCTCGATCACCGCGCCCGCCCGATCGGCCAGGGTGACCACCTTGCCCCGCCGGACCAGTGCGATGACCAGGGTCTCCAGCTCCCGCGGTGAGCGACCCACCTCGTCCCGCTCCGCCGAGCGCATCGCCAGCGCCATGCCCTGACCGGGGGTGAGCAGATCCTCCACCACGTCGATCAGTGGCGGCGCCGAGGTGGAGAGGCCGAGCAGTCGACCAGCGGTGGCCGAGGAGACGATCACGTGGTGCGCGCCGCTCTGCTTGAGCAGCGGGGCGTTCTCGGCCTCCCGGGCCGCCGCGATGATCCGGACCTGACCGGCGGTGAGCTGCCGTACGGTCAGCGCCACCAGCACCGAAGCGTCGTCACTGTCGGTCGCGATGATCACGGCCTTCGCGTTCTTGACGTGCGCCTCGTTCAACACCGACGACCGGGTCGCCGAGCCCTCGATGGCGACCAGCCCGGCCGCGGTGGCACCCCGCAGGGCGGCGGCGCTGCGCTCCACCACCACGATCCGAGACCGGTCCAGGCCGTTCTCCAGCAGGGCGGAGACCGCGCTGCGGCCCTTGGTGCCGTAGCCGCAGATGATGACGTGGTCCTTCACGGTTCTCCTCCACCGCGACAGGCGACGGCCGGTCCGGTACTGCTCGGTCAGGACTTCCAGAGTGGTGCCGACCAGGATGATCAGGAAGAGCACCCGGGCCGGAGTGACAAAGAGGACGTTGACCAGCCGGGCCGACTGCGCGGCCGGCGTGATGTCACCGTAGCCAGTGGTGGAGAGCGAGACGACCGCGTAGTAGAAGCAGTCGAGCAGGGTGAGGCCGTCGTCGTTGACGTCGCGATAGCCGTCCCGGCCGATATAGACCGCGGCGACCACCGCGAAGACCAGGCCGAGGGCGGCAGCCAGCCGAAGGCTCAGCGCACTCAGCGGGCCCCGGCGCTGCGCGGGAAAATGGATCACCGTCGAACCTGTTCCGCCACCGTCGCCTGCACGCCCACAACATAGCGGGTACGGCGTACGCCGCACGTCCGGGTCGCGCGACGGACAACCGATGCCCGGCCCGTACCCGACTAACGGGCGACAACGACGAACCGGTGCAGGCCGGCAGACGGAGGGGGCGCGACCCTCGTGACAACCAGCGGCGGACGGCGGGCCGAGGCCGACCGCGAATACACCGAGTACGTCCGGTCCCGGATGCTCCAGTGGCGGCGGACCGCCTACCTGATGTGTGGGGACTGGGACCGGGGCGACGACATTCTGCAGCGGGTGCTGACCGAGCTGTACCGCAACTGGGCACGAGCACGGCAGGCCGACCACCCGGACGCGCTGGTGCGCACCATGCTGCTGCGGCGGTTGATCGACGAACGGCGGCTGCGCTGGGCGCGGGTCCGGCTCGGCGGCCCGATGCCCGAGGCGTCGACGACCGTCACCGATCCCACCGACCGCGTCACCCTGGTCGGCGCGCTGCGCCAGGTGCCGCCACGGCAACGCGCGGTGCTGGTGCTGCGGTACTTCCAGGACCTCAGCGTCGAGGAGACCGCCCGCGCGATGGGCTGCTCGACGGGGACGGTCAAGAGCCAGACCGCCAAGGGCCTGGCCACCCTGCGCACCCTGCTCACCCCCAGCCTGACCGGCAACTGAGAGGAGCGACGATGCTGGACGAACGCCAGATGGGCGACCTGATGCTGGCCGAGATCGAGTCGGCCGAGCGGCCCTCCGGAGTGTTGAACCTGGACCAGGCGATGACCACCGGGCGGCGGCAACGCCGCCAGGCCCGAGGAGCGGGCGCGGTGCTGCTGGCGGCGGCGCTGGCCGTCGGCGGGCTCACCGTGCCCGACCTGCTGACCGCCGAGCGGCCGCCGGCCACGGCCCCGTTCGGCCCCGGCCAGACCGGCCCCGGCCAGACCGGCCTGCCGGCTGCGCTCACCACGGTGGATCCACAGCGGGTGTACGTCCGGTTCGGCTGGCTGCCGGACGGGCTGCGCGACCTCCAGTACCAGGCCGGGCTGATGCTCGGCGGCTCTGGCGTGTACCTCGGCGCGTCCAACGGCCAGCCCAACGACGCACGGTTCGTGGGGGTCTCGCTCCTCCCGAAGGGCGTGCAGCCGTCGGCACCACAACGGGACAGCGGCGAGCCGGCCAGTCCGACCGGCACCAGCAACGGGCCCGCACTGAACGGCGGGGACAGCACCTTCGCCAGCTACTCCGGCGCCGAGAAACCGGAGGCGATCCTGCGCTGGCGATACGCCCCGGACGGCTGGGCGCAGGTCCGCGTGTTCGGGATGGGCCCGGATGCGCGGGGCATCGCGGCACAGGTTGCCCGTTCGCTGCGCTTCGGCAACGACCTCGTTCCGATGCCCGCGACGGTGCCGGACGTGCCGGCCGCCCTGCGGCTGATCGAGGTGAGCGTGCACGAGTCGCTGGACAAGCCCGAGGACTGGTATACCCGGATGACCTGGTCCCCCGAGCCGGCCACCGCCGAGCCCCGCTGGCAGCGGGCCCGCACGTTGTCCGTCGGCGTCTCCCGCTACCGCAATGTCACCGATCCCGCCGACAAGGCGTACGTCGACCCGAACACCACGCTGGACGGGCACCCGGCGCGGTTCGGCGGGAAGGACGGCAATGAGACTCTGACCGTGTACGACGTCGACGGAGCGACCGTCTCGATCGACGACAGCGCGCTGCTGCCCGCCGGCGGCACCCGGGCACTGTTCCCCAAGATCACGCTGGTGGCCGAGCCGGCCGCCTGGCACACGCACCTGCACCCGTGAGGCCCCGGGCCCGCGCCGCCGTCGCGACGCGGGCCCGCAGGGGTCGGCCGCGACGGCCGAAAACGGGCATGATGGGGGTGTCCCCGGACGACGACCGCGAAAGTGAGGCCCGCATGTCGTTGCTGCGACGAGTGATCGGCGGGGTGCTGCGCCGGCAACGCCAGAGCCAGGGCCGCACGCTGCGCGAGGTGGCCGAGTCGGCCGGCGTCTCCGTGCCCTACCTCTCCGAGGTGGAGCGGGGGCGCAAGGAAGCCTCCTCCGAGGTGCTCGCGGCGATCTGCCGGGCACTCGGCATCCGCCTCTCCGACCTGCTCGAGGAGGCCCGCGACGACCTGCGCCGGGTCGAGCCGCGCATCCCGGCCGCACCACGGGCAGTGCTGACCCGACTGGAGCACGCCACGGCCGTCCGGCCGGCCGCCGGTCAGCACACCCTGCGCACCAGCGGTCCGAACCTGCACCTCGCGCCGCGGGTGAGCGGGCCGACCCTCTGCGTCGGTGCTCTGGCCTCCGCTGGTGGCTTGCGCCCCGGTCCGCGTACCGCCGCCCTGCTGGGCTGCGTGCGGGCCCGGGCGGGCGCGCGGCGGCTGACCGCCGCGTAGGCCGCGCCGGTTCTGCCGTCGGCGGATCTGCCGGCGGCAGAATTCCTGGGCCCGACGGCACCGACGCCCGCACGCTGGGAGGGCCGGTCCACCGGGCGGTCCGCCGCCCGCCGGCACGGTGGAAGGCGGCGACAATGATCGGGTACGGCGTACGGATGCTGGACGGCGGGCAGCCGACCTTCGGTGACCAGGTGTTCGAGCGGCTGCTACGGGAGCGGATCGTCTTTCTCGGCACCGAGGTGACCGAGGAGTCGGCCAACCAGATCTGCGCGCAGATCCTGCTGCTCGCCGCCGAGGACGCCGAACGGGACATCTTCCTCTACATCAACTCGCCGGGTGGGTCGGTGAGCGCGGGGATGGCGGTCTACGACACGATGCGCTACGTCCGTAACGACGTGGCGACGCTGGCGTTGGGATTTGCCGGCTCGATGGGGCAGTTCCTGCTCTGCGCCGGCGCGGCTGGCAAGCGGTACGCGCTGCCACACTCACGGATCATGATGCACCAGCCGTCCGGCGGGATGGGCGGCACCGCCTCGGACATCACCATCCAGGCCGAGAACATGCTGCACGTCAAGCGGACGATGCAGGAGCTCATCGCAGAGCACAGTGGACGCACGCTCGACGAGATCCAGCGGGACTGGGACCGGGACCGTTGGTTCACCGCCGAGCAGGCCCGGGAGTACGGCCTGATCGATCGGGTGCTCACCCGGGCCGAGCAGCTGCCGGCGGTCTGACCCCTCACCCGGATGCCGGGCCACGGTCCGCGAACTCGTACGTGGTGGTCAGCGCCTCGGGCAGGTCGGGAACCAGGGCGTTGGTGCCGTCGACGACCTGGACGTAGCGCTTACCGGAGAAGATCGAATAGCTTCCGTCGGGGACCTGCTCGATCGTGAAGCGCTGCGTCTGGACCGTCGGGTCGCACACCTGGCCACGGACACTGCCCGGCGCGGCGTCGTGCACGACGGTCATGCAGACCTGGCCGCCGTCGCGCGGCGCGGCCAGCACGATCCGGAACGCGTCCCCCTCGGGGCGCAGCACCCACAGCGCCCGGTCGTCGATGCCCCGCTCGGTGGTGGCCCGCACCCGGTCGGTGTCCCGGTCGATCGCCAGTGCCGCCCCAGCCATGCTGGGCACCTCGATCAGGACCTGCCGCCGACCGCCGAGGATCTCCTGCGGTCCCGCCGGGGTGGTCACGGAGGGAACGACCGACGGTGAGACCCAGCTCGGCGTCTCCACATGCTCGCGCCCGGGGAGCAGGGTGCTGCCCGCCGCCACCGCCAGCGCGACCAGCCCCACGCCGGTGGCGGCCACCCGGTGCCGCCGACGCTGGTCGCTGCGGCGACGCAACGACTGCGCGGCGGGCAGGGTGGTGACTCGCCGGACCTCGTCGACGATCGCCGTGAGGTCGTCGTGCGGATCAGCCATGAGAGGCCTCCTCCTGGTGCGCCTCGGTCAGCATCCCGGCCATCGCCCTCCGACCGCGGGCGAGATACGTCTTGACGGTCCCGACGGGGATCTCCATCTCGGCTGCCACCTCGGCGACACTCAGGTCGTTCAAGTGGTGCAGCACGACGGCGCGGCGCTGGTTGGCGCTCAGCCGCTGGAGCGCCTGCAGCAGGGCGACGTGGTCCTCGCTGAGGCCGGGCACGCCCTGGTCGACGGCAGCCCGGTGGTGCGCACGGATCCGGTTGAACGTCTTGCGCCAGCTACTCACCGCGATCCGGGAGGCGACCCGGCGCACCCACGCCTCCGGGCTGTCCGCCTCCCGTACCGTTGGCCAGCGCTGCCAGGCCCGCATGAACGCCTCGGCGACGGCGTCCTCCGCCTCGCTCCGGTTGCCGGTCAGCGCGTAGACGTGACCCACGATCCGTCCGGCGCAGGCCGCGTAGAGGGCGTCGAACTCCTCGGCGTCACGCATCTGACCTGCGCCCCCTCGCACCCTCGTCCCGCCACCACCGCGCATGGAACTCGCCCGGGTCACCTGGCCGCACCGGCGCGGGGCAAGATTGTGTTCACCGTCACACCCGAGGTGATCAACCTAACGACCAGGTCAGGCGTCATCGTGCCGTCCCGGGAAAGGCCCGTGGCGGAGAGGACGAAGTGCGACGACGGCAACGACGCGCCCTGACAGCCGGCGTGCTCACGACCGCGCTGGTTGCGGCGGGCCTCACGGCTCAACCGGCGCAGGCGCGGCAGAAGCCGGAGGCTCCGGTCTCCGGCACGCACGGCACGTCCGGCACCTTCACGCTGATCACCGGCGACCGGGTGTTGCTGGACGCGAACGGCGACCTGGACATCCAGCGGGGGCCGGGGCGCGCCGACATGCGGTTCGTGAGCAGCCGGGAGGAGGGCCACCAGTACGTCATCCCGGTGGACGCGCTGCCGCTGCTGAACGACGGTCAGCTCGACCGGCGGCTGTTCGACCTCACGGCGCTCGGCGAGTTCGGTTACGACGACCGGACGGCCGAGCTGCCGCTGCTGGTCGCGTACCCGCAGAACATGGCGGCACGGGCGCGGTCCGTCGCCGTCGCGGGTGCCGCGCGGGTGCGGGCCGATCTGCCGGCCGCCCACGCGCTGGCCGTACGGGCGGACCGCGGCGACCGCGTCGAGCTCTGGGCTTCGCTGACCCGCGGCACGGCCTCGGAGCGCACGCTCGCCACCGGCGTCACCCACGTCTGGCTGGACGGCAAGCGCAAGGTCTCCCTGGACCGCAGCGTGCCGCAGATCGGTGCCCCGGCGGCCTGGCAGGCCGGCTTCGACGGCACCGGCGTCACCGTCGGCGTGCTGGACACCGGGATCGACGCGAGCCACCCCGACTTCGCCGGGCACCTCGCCGAGGTCCGGGACTTCACCGGCGGCAACGACCCGAGCGACAACGTCGGCCACGGCACCCACGTGGCGTCGACCATCATGGGCAGCGGCGCGGCCTCGGACGGCAAGTACCGCGGCGTGGCACCGGGCGCGAAGCTGCTGGTCGGCAAGGTCTGCGCCACCACCGAGTGCCAGGACTCGGACATCATCACCGGTATGCAGTGGCTCGCGCCGCAGACCCGGGTGGTCAACATGAGCGTGGGCGGCACCGACACGCCGGGTCTCGACCCGCTGGAGACCGCGGTCCAGGACCTGAGCCACCGGTACGGCACCCTCTTCGTGGTCGCCGCCGGCAACGAGGGCAAGCCGAAGTCGGTCTCCTCGCCGGCCACCGTCGACGACGCCCTCGCCGTCGCCGCGGTCGACGCCGACGACCAGCGGGCGTACTTCTCGAGCCGGGGTCCCCGACTCGGCGACAACCACATCAAGCCGGAGATCAGCGCGCCGGGCGTCGACATCGTGGCGGGTGCACCCGGTGGCGGCTACGCCACCATGTCGGGCACGTCGATGGCGACTCCGCACGTCGCGGGTTCCGCCGCCATCCTCGCCGGGCAGCACCCGGACTGGTCCGGCCCGCAGCTCAAGGCCGCCCTCATGGACTCGGCCAAGCCGGGCGGCGAGGGCAGCCTGTACGAGCAGGGCGCGGGCCGGCTGGACATCGGCCGCGCCGTCGCCCAGCCGATCACCGCCGAGCTCGCCGCCATCGACTTCCCGGTCCAGCGGTGGCCGCACGGCGACGACACCCCGTTCACCCAGGTCATCGGTTACCGCAACGCGGGCAACACCCCGGTCACCCTGTCGCTGGCCGTCGCGCCGGCCCCGGCCGGCATGATCACCATCAGCCCGACCACCCTCGTGGTGCCGGCTGGCGGCCGCGCCGAGGCGACGATCACCGTGGACACCCGTGTGGACGCCCCCGATGGCCTCTACCCGGGCGCGGTGACCGCGACCGGCGCCGGCGACCTGCGGGTCCGGACGCCGTTCGCGCTGAACCGGGAGATCGAAAGCTACGACGTCCGGCTCGACCACACCGGGCGTGACGGCAAGCCGGCCACGGAGTACAGGACCGTGGCGGCGAACCTGGCGACCGGCGAGTTCACCGACCTCGCCAACGTCTCGGGCGGCGGCACCATGCGGCTGGCCAAGGGCCGCTACGCGCTCTACAGCACCATCCACGAGGGCACCGCGTCGACGCTGCTCGTGCAGCCAGTGCTCGACGTACGAGGCCCGGTCACCGAGGCGCTCGACGCCCGCACGGCTCGGCCGGTCGCGCTGACTCTGCCGCAGAAGGACGCCGCACCGATCTCGATCAACGTGGCCGCGAACTGGAACGACGGCTTCCGCTACCCCGGTGTCCAGCTCAGCGGGGTGTCGTTCGGCGACGTCTTCTTCGGCCGGGTCGGGCCCGCCGTCGAGGCCCCCGAGTTCGCCGCGACGCTGGGTGTCGGGCTCGCCCGCCCCGGCAAGGACGGGACCTTCCGGAACAGCCCCTACACGTACGACCTCGCGTACGTCCGCCAAGGCGACATGTTCACCGGCCTGACCAGGACGCTGTCGCCGAAGAACCTCGCCACCGTCAAGGCCACCTACCGGAGCCAGTCCACCACCAGGACCGCCGCCCGGTTCCACCGCGCGTCGGCCCCCGGCGGGCCGGGCCCGATCGGGTCGAACACGGCGATCGACCTGCCGTTCCACGCCACCGAGTACTACAACACCGACGGCGGCATCGTCTGGACGTCCACGTTCCTCGAGGGCGAGAACCTCACCACGCAGGAGGCCACCTACCAGGCTGGCCGGACGTATACCCAGACCTGGAACGCGGCGCCCTTCGGGCCGACGGTGAGCAAGGCCCCGGCCTGGTCACCAATGGGGTACGCGGGCCGCGACGGGGACACGATCTCGATCGCGGCGCCGCCTCTGTTCGCCGATGCGACCGGCCGCCCCGGTGACCGTAGCGACCTGCAGGTCCACCTGCGACTGTCGCGCAACGGCAAGGAGATCGGCACCGCGGACAGCCCGTACGCGGACTTCACGGTGCCCGCCGCCAAGGCCACCTACCGCCTCGAGGCGACGGTGACCCGGGGCGCTCCGGACACCCTGTCGACGTCGGTCTCGGTGGCCTGGACGTTCACCTCGGCGCACGCGTCGACGCCGGCGCCACTGCCCCTGACGACGGCCCGGCCGATGCCGGTGCTCGACGACACCAACTCGGCCCGGGCGGGCTGGCCGATGGTCATCCCCGTGGCGCTGGACCGGCAGACGGGATCGGCGGCCGCGCCCGGTCGGACGCTCAGCGTCTCGGCCTCGTACGACGACGGTAAGACGTGGGTCGCGTTGCCGGTGCTCCACAACGTCGCCCTCAGCGCCCACCCTCGGAAGCCCGGCTTCGTCTCGCTGCGCCTGACGGCCACCGACACCGCCGGCAACTCGGTGACGCAGACGATCCAGCGGGCCTACCGGATCGCCTGACCAGGGCCCGGTCCGGGGCGGCGGCTGGTGCCAGCGCCGCCCCGGACCACGTCGTCCACTCCGACGCCATGGACTATCCATCGATGCTCGCTACGATCGCGCCGATGATCGACGGCAACGACGGCGACGACCGTCGTGCCCGTGCCAACGGCTCGTGGTCGCAGAAGGAGCGGAAATGACGCAGGACGACGACCTCAACTGCTGCGGGGGCGGCAGCGATCCCACACCAGGCATGAGCCGGCGCACGGTGTTGCGCGCCGCGGCGCTCGGCGCGGGTGCCGTGACCGTGGGCGGGGTGCTGATCCCCGGTACGGCGCAGGCCGCACCGGCGATCTACAACCCGTTCAGCGGCTACCCGATCACCGACACCTGGGAGGGTCACCTCAGCCGTGGCTCGCGCGGCGGCATCGACTTCGGCATGCGGGTGGGCACGGCCCTGCCCGCCTGCGGCGCCGGCACCGTCCAGAACATCCCCTACAACGGCGACGGCGGGCACACCGTCACGATCCAGCACGCCGACGGCTACCGCAGTCAGTACCTGCACCTGTCGCAGTTCCTGCTCGCCAACGGCACCAGCGTCAACGCGGGTGACATCGTGGGCCTGTCCGGGGGTGCCGCCGGCGCGCCCGGCTCAGGCAGCTCCACCGGCCCGCACCTGCACTGGCACATGATCAACCCGTCCGGCACCTACATCAGTCCGCTGGTCTACATCCAGCAGAATCCGGTCGGACAACCGCGGCAGGTGTTCGAGGCGGCCAGCAACGCCGGTTGGCAGGCCCTGCCGGTCTCCGGCAGTGCTGGCGCCGTCGCCGGCACGGCGGTGGCCGCGATCACGCTCGGCAGCACGAAGATCCTCTACAGCCTCAACGGGGGCCGGATCTACGAGGCCGCCAGCAACGCGGGCTGGACGAACCTGTGGACCGGCATCTACGGCGCACAGGGCACCGCCCTCGCCGCACTCAACCTCAACGGCGTGAAGTACATCTACAACGTCGTCGATGGCTACGTGCACGAGGCACACAGCGCCAACGCCTGGCGCAACCTCAACACCGGCATCGGCGGCGCGAGCTCCTCCTCGATCTCGGTCATCGAATTGGCCGGGGTCACGTACATCTACAGCATCGTCGGCGGTTACGTGCACGAGGCGCACAGCGCCAACGCCTGGCGCAACCTGAACACGGGCATCCCGGCTTCGGCGGTCGCGGCGATCACCGTGGGCAGTACGAAAATCATCTACAGCCTCAACGGCGGCCGGATCTACGAGGCCGCCAGCAACGCGGGCTGGACGAACCTGTGGACCGGCATCTACGGCGCACAGGGCACCGCCCTGGCCGCACTCAACCTCAACGGCGTGAAGCACATCTACAACGTCGTCGACGGGTACGTGCACGAAGCCGCCAGCAACAACGCCTGGCGCAACCTCAACAGTTCGGTGCGCGGCACCGCTGCGGCCGTACTGGGACTGGCCGGCGTCAAGCTCATCTACGCCGCCTGACTTGGCAGCGGGGGACCTCCGGCAGCCGGAGGTCCCCGCGCTCGGTCGCCGGAGACCCCCGCGCTCCTTGTGCTTCAGGTCACAGGAGGTAACAGTCCGTCGGGCGCGCTCGTCCTTGGGGCAACCAACCACAGGGAGGGCTCATGTTCGCCGCCTATGTCACGGTCACCGTTATCGCCTCGGTCTTCACCGGCTTCGCCGCCGTCACCTACCTGATCGGCCACGACTATCCGAAGGCCCAGGCCGACATGAAACGCGTACCACGGTCGTGGATACCGGTGCTGGGCATGTTGCTGGCGGCGGGTTCCCTGGGGCTGCTGGTCGGGTTCGCCGTACCGCTGCTGGGCACACTCGCCGCCGCTGGCCTCGTGCTCTACTTCATCGGCGCGCTGGTCGCGCACCTGCGAGTGGGTTCCCGTCAGCTCGTGGGATGGGCCGTGTTCTTCTCCACCGTGGTGGCGACACTGGCCGTGAACCTGAGCTACCACTGGTGACCCGCACTTCGGCACCAGAGGCCGGCCGCGACAGATGTGACCTGGCAGGCGATACCGAGCGCAGATCAGATGAATCAGTAGCCCGGCTCGCCGCCGGCGGCGAGCCGGGCCACTGCCTCGGCGGGCGTGTCGTCGTACCCCGGCCGGGCCAAGAGCACCGATTGGAAGAAGTGCCCCTGTTCCTCGTCCCGGTCGTCGTCCGCGGCGAACGGCCGCCACAGCGCGAGGTACAGCTTCCGCGCGGTGAACCCGTCGTCATCCTCATTCGACACGATCTCGACATGGTGACGTAGGCGCTTCACGACCTCCGGCGCGGGCAGTCCGAAGACATCGACATCGTGGTACCGCACCAGGTCGTGCTCTTGCGGACGCCACACCTCGATTGCGTTGACCCGGTCCCGTGTCGACCCGACCCCGAAGCCGACGCTGAACCCCAGCCCGCTCGGCAGGTGCACGGCCAACTCGCCGTGGGCGGTCGGCGTCAGCCGACCGAGCGTTTCGAGCGCCCCGCAGGCCTCGTCGGTCGTCATCCCGAGCCGTAGCGGACCTACCCCGCGCGGTGGATCGAGTACGAACTCCATCCGCCGATCATCGCAGCGGGGGAACTCAAGATCGCACAGATTGAAGCCGAGGCCCCGATTTGCTTTCCGCTGGTCAGGGCCTCGCACTGGTGCCCCCGGCAGGATTCGAACCTGCGACACACGGTTTAGGAATCCTCTGATCCGCTGCCTGCTCGGAGTCTCAGCCTGTGGCTGGCGCTGATCGACGACGTCAGGACGCGGTCATCTTTGACCGCCATTACCCCTCGGCGTCCGTCGCATCGGGCACGCAACGGGCACGAGTTTGTGAGGTAGCTAGCCGCGCTGCATTTGGCGTAGGGCTACGGCAGGCCGTTTCGTGTCACCCTCGATCCCGGGGCAGTGCCCTGCTCTGCGGTAACAAGGCAGGGCACTGCTTCTCGGGTTTCGTTACTGGACGAGCCTGTGAAGCCTGTTGGCTACCACCAGGCCGGTCATAACCAGAGTGACGACGCCGCAAGCGACTCCCAGGGCGATGCTGGGGCCGAACCCTAGTGCGGGGTTGGTCTGGACAGCCGTGGTCAAACCGGCGACCACAGCAGCGAGCAACCCGACAATCAGCGTGATCACGAGGATGAGCAAGTCCCGCTGCGTCAAGAGGTATCGATCATGGTTTGTTGCTCCGTCGTCCAGGGATTCTGCCTGCCGTGGGATGCGTCGGGGACTACTACGGCTGGACGCAGAGACAGGGCGCGCCGACCCTCGTCGGCTGGGGGCATTCCTAGTCATGTTTCCTCGATGTGAGCGATTATCAAATTGGCTGCAGGGCAGTAGGGACGGTTGACCTCGGACCCGTGAGATACCCGCCTGGGAGGGCACTTGCCGGTTACCGCCGCGCACGTGCGACGGGCATCTCACTCCCGCTAACGAGGACTTCCTTTCAAGGTCACGGCACCCCCCAGTGCGACGTGCCACTCACACACCGTGTCCGTTGTCCGTCGCACGTACCGCGCAAAAACGGACTCGTCGGCTCAATTTTCGTCACCCTGAGTAACCTTTAATCTTTCATGAAATGTGACTACTCAGTTGATAACTTTCGATATCTTGCCTCGGCGACCAAGCTTGAACCTGCAGGAGCGACATGCCCTGACCTGGGGCTAAACAGACTAGACTTGGGCTCATGTCGATGTCCTAGAAGTGACTCACGAGTCAGCTACTCAAGGCGCGAGACGCCACCCCGAGCACCGAGCGCGTACCGAAGTAGAAAAGGCATCGTTATGAGTAACGAGATGTGAGCCAAGGCTTCAGTAGGCGCACACCTCGGACTGAACGGCCCTCTGTTACCGCAGAGGGTCGTTCGCGTGGAACTAACTCTCCTGGTGCGGCTCCCGCCCGTGAGCGCGGCCTCGTTCGGTCGGCCTGCTCAGATGGTGCGTAGGCGGCCTTACGCAGGGCAGCGGCAGTGTGACTCTCGTTGTATCTTCGGCGACATGAGTGGGGGCCGGAGGTCAGGTAGCCGTAACAGGCGGCGACAGGTCAGCGAGGATCAACGTGCTGCGGCGGCGGAGGCCTACCGCACGTCGGTTTCTCGTCTGCAGCGCACCGCTCACCGGAACATGCGGCAGACCGTCGCATACGCCACGATCTTCGTCGCGGTCATGGCCACCTGGATGATCTTCATCGGCCAGCCCACGCCGAAGACGTTCCCGTGGTACGCGATCTCGATCCTCAGTGGCGCGTTCGGGCTGTCCACCTACGCGGTTCGAGAGCCGCGCCCGCGGCTCTACGTGCTCGCCGCCGCCGTCGTCTTCGCCGTCGTGGGCGTGACCGGCATCTTCCTCACCGACTAGGCGGCACCGATGACGCTGTCTGTCGAGCCGCAAGCTTTGGTCGGCTTCGCCCGCCAAGTCGACCGCGCCGCCGGCGACGTGTGGGAGATGCGTAGCTACCTCTACCGCCATGCGGACGTCGCAACCGGTGGCGAGCAGATTGAGATCGCCAAAGCCGCGCACGAGCAGGCGGTGGAGGCCATCAATGGCACCCTCAACCGCCTCGCCTGCCTCCTAGAAAACTCCGCCCCCGAGCTGCGGGCCGCCGCTGGCTACTACCGCACCACCGACCTTGCCAACGCCGACCGCCTTGACCGCACCCTCCCGCCAGCAGGCGACCGGTGCATCACCACCCTTGAACTGGAACTGGCGAACAACCCCTGCGCCCCCGCGAACTTCGTCGATGTGCGCGACGTACGTGGCCACCTCGATACCCCGGGCGACCCAGACAAGCCCGCGAACTCCCTCGGCTGGATGGACTACATCAGCCCAGCGAGTTGGCTCAACGAAGTGTTCAATCACGTCTTCGGCTTCGATCCCATCGGGAGGCTCCAGAGCCAGGTCTCCGGAGACTGGGAGGCCCTTGCCAAGATGGCACCCGCCGTCGACAACATCGGTGGCGCCCTCCATGACTTGGCTTACAACGTCCAGTCTGGCACCACCACCCTGCACCCGCTTTGGCACGGCATCGCCGGCGACGGAGCCTTCCGCTACTTCACGACCACCGCCAACGCCACCGCCGACCTCCACACTCCTCTGTCCGCCATCAGCACGGCTTACCGGGAGATGGCCGACGCGGTCTGGTCCGCAGGGGAAGCCCTCGGTGGCGTCATCAAAAGCCTCATCGACGCCGCCATCATCACCGGCCTCGCCGCTGCCGCCGGCACCGCCACCTCGGCAACCGGCGTCGGCGCGCTCGTTGGCTACGGCGTCGCAACCGTCGAGGTCGCGAATATGTTCCGGCTCTGGGCCGAAGCGACCAAGCTTTGCCAGCAGATCGCCGCTGCCGTCCTGGTCTTCCGCGCCATCCTCACTCGCGAACTCAGCGACCTTGATGCCGTCGCCCTTCCCGCGCTCCCCGACGGCGGTCGCTACGACCATCCCCTCGCGGACGCGAAGGCATGAGCGCGTGGACTACCTAGACGACCTCACCGGCGGCGACGAGGATCGAAGCCACGCCCTTCGCCGGATCCTGGACCAGCTCGCTCGCGGCGATAACCCGCTACTCCGCGAGATGGCGGCCGCTGTCCAAGACGGCCAACTCACCCTGCGCCAGGCCGCCACCAGCCCGACCTACGGCACCGAACTAACAGCTTCTTTCCAGACCTTCTGGAAGGCCTACCGGGAGATGAGCCCAGAAGAGCGCCACGAACTCGCCGCACGCTCTCGAGCGCCAGAGTGACGCGTCTCTTACTTCGTGCAGCATCCGAGCCCGAAAGTGTCAAACATGCGATTGAAAAAGGGAGCTTCAGGTTGATGGGCGATCATGATCAGGTGGTGGGCTTCTGGAGCTACGCCCGGGAGGACAATCGCCTCGATGGAGATGCAATATTAAACCTTTCCGCTGCCCTGCAGGACGAATTCGACCTGATCTCCGGACGACCGCTTAAGATCTTCATTGATCGCGAGTCGATAAGCTGGGGCGAGGAGTGGCGACAGCGCATTGATTCGGCACTAACCAGCGCCACCTTCCTCATACCAATCATCACGCCCCGTTACTTCACGAGGCCAGAATGCCGTCGGGAGCTGTTGGATTTTTACGGGCGAGCAAGGAGCTTCGGCCTCGAGCAACTAGTATTGCCCATCCTCTACATCGACATTGGCGAGCTAAGCAGCGATAACAGCGACGAGGCAATCGCGGTCGTTGGGCGTACCCAATACGTAGATTGGCGGGAGCTGCGCCTCGAAGGCCCCGCCTCAACGAACTACCGCAGGGCCGTACACCAGCTCGCGAAGCGCTTACATGAGATTGAAGGTGTAGCCAGCAAGATACAGCTATCCCGAGAGCTAGACCCTGGTTCCGATGAAGAGCCTGGCCTCCAAGACCTCATCGAGGAAATCGATTCCGCTTTGCCAGACTGGCTCTCGGCGGTCTGGGGGGATACGGTAAATTCGGCGCAGATGCGGGCGACATACGACCAACATAAGGAACGCATACGGAGGCTACGCGCAAGGAGAAGCCCTAACTCCGCTATCCTGGCGACCCAACTACGTTTCGGCCCGGACATGTTGCCGCTCGTCGAGCGCTTCCATACCGATGGGCAAGTCTACGTAGCCCGAACCTCGCAACTCAATCCGCTAATGCTCAAACTAATTCGGCACTTAGATCAATATCCGCAAAGTGCGATTCTTGCGCACCACATATTAGAGGGCTTGTCGGACGCGATCGAGAACATTATATCCAGCGAGTATAAGACCAACCCGGAGTATCTCAATTCGCTGGCGCACCTGAGCCATACGCTCAGGAGGACCGCCAAGCTCTTAATGGATACAGTGCATCTGGCGCACGCCGCTAACGAGATTGTCGTCAAGTGGTGGAACATGGGTCTCGGCGAGATTCTGGAAGGCGACGACTTCCGACCCATCGTGCCCACCGGCGTTTCCAATGAATGGGCTAGAGAGGGCGTCAGCGATCCGCGGATAATTGATCGTGCTGTCATTGATTAATCTTCGATGGGCGCATCTAAGCACCGTTTCCTGGTCCGGATCTAGATGGTTAGGCGCACCAGATCGATAACAACTTGGTGGGGCTTCTTTGTATCGCAAATAGCTAATACAAATCCAGCCAGACGCATCCCGATGTTCCTGGAGATGTCAACCCCGGCCCCTTGCCCCCAGGCAACCAACACAACTGCCCGACCTGCTCACCTACGGCAGGTGAGCGGCGAAACCAGTCCTCCGGCGTCCACGGTTGTCCGCCGACGTCGGTACCGGTCGTCACTCAGTTCGTCACCCAGCTTGCCTCCCGTGAAGCGGGCACGCCTCCAAACCGCTGGATCTGAGTAGAACTGGCCGCGTATCGTTCCTCGCACTCCCCGACAACAGGTGCCGCCGGGGCACCCGAGGCGTGAGCCAAACCGGTGGGAGTAAGAGGTTGTAGCGGGGTTGCAACACGCGTAGCGCGCGTCCGGCGCTCTGAGTAGACCCCACCGGACCCGGCGCGCCGATGACGTCCTTCGTCCCGAAGGAACTACCAGCCGGCTGTGAGCAGCGCAGGCAGGAGGGCTGACCTGCCGGGACGGTCCACTGAAGTCCATGGGCATCCGGTGTTGCTCGCGCCCATCGTCACCGAGTTGGTCACCCAGCTCGCGCCTAGACGCGTGGCAACGATCGTTCGGGTTGCATTCACCTGCGAGTCTGGGCGTGTGGGAAATGCCGATCAGCTGTCTCGCCTACTCGCGATTGCCGCCCTGGTAGTGGCGCTCTTAAGCTTTGTCGTTTCGGTACTAACGTACCGCAGGGCTGGTGCAAAAATTCAAGTGTTTTTGGATATCGGCTCTACAGGTTGGGGCCTGACGGGCTTCCACCCAGTATGCATGAATGTGCGAATTAGAAATGAAGGGCTGGCGACGGTTCAGATAGATTCTGTTAACATCGCATTCGAAGGGATAGCCCATCCGTCCTACAACCACCACCACCTGCGAGGATTTCAGGTACCTGGGAAGCTGGAGGGGCACCACTCGGTAACCTTGTATTACCCGATCGCGGCGGCCCTGGAGTTTTTGACACCGGCCAAGCTGGCAGGAGCACCTTTGCAGGCGACCGTAGAGCTTGGTTCCGGCCATCGAATTAAGAGCAAGAAGCGTAGGGCGCGACGTAGTGATGTTAAATATGCCATCCCTGAGTACAAGATGGTTCGGAAGATCCTCGATCTCGAATTTGCCAAAATGAAAAAGGGGCTTGATGAAGATTTCGTGCGCGCCATGAAGGAGCTTGGTTGGGAGCCTCCCCAAGATTAGAGGATTCGGTAATCGCCTACTCGCCACCGTGTTTGCTCGCGGCAGCATCAAAACCCAGCAGTTGTTGCCATCCCGATGCTCCTATGGATGTCAACGCGACCCCTTGACCCCCAGACCTCGGCAAGGTGGTCGGGTGAGGTTGGCACGGCTGCACAACAGCCCGGTCGGTGTCGTCGGCCGCCCGGCTGCCGCACGGTTCGGGCGACAATGATCACGTGCTCACCTACGTCCGTTGGTACTGGTCGGATGACGACCGTTGCCGTCCACGGGCGCCCAAGGCAGGGAGCACCCATCGTCATCCGAATAGTCGCTCAACGTGGATGGCTCCGACCTAGGGTGCAGTCACATGAGACTGTGCGCGATGTTCCATCTCGTACACAAGCCTTAGCAATTGAGTCGTGAAGGCAAGTGTATTCAGTGCTCGCTCTTGGCTTGCCGCCTCTAGACGGTGGGTAGAAAGATTGCCATGCGTCCTAATAAGGTCGAGCCATGGCCGCATTGGAGGAGTGATGTAGCCTGTCGTTGTCAAGTGATCCAGGTACTCTACGAATGTTTTTCCTTCCTGCGCACCCTTGTCCGCAGCAATGTGCATTAAAATCTTTCGACACATCAATTCGCAGGACGTAAAGGCTCCCGATCCGGCCGTCTGGCGTGCCTCCAGAAAAGCAGCCTCCACCTCGATCGGAAGGCCCTCGACCACCTCGCCCGCAAGCGTAGAAGGCGACATCGTGCCGTTGTTGTGAACCACCCCCTTGCCACACCCAAGGCAGCGACTCCAACCCACAAACTCGTTGTTACCCGTAGTGTGCGCAATTACAGCAGCATTCGTTTTACTTCCGCAATGAGGGCATCGATAAACAATCACCGAATTTTCGTGAGAGATATCATAATTTTTAACATCTCTAGCCGAAACCGAAAAATGCGCAATTCCATTGTGTCCTGCCACAACTGCACCGTACCTGACCGGTCGGAGAGCACCTATCCTCCGGCCCGACAGAAACATCGCGCCATCCCGTCTGCCGCCGACCCGCCCTCATGGGGAGCGGGCCGCCGCCCGGTCCGCCACGTCAAGCGGACCTTGACGCACGTTCGGACGCTGGCGGGCCGGGTGGTGGTCTGCTCGGCTCGCCCGGGTCGGCGGTCGGCGGGGTGGCGCTGCAAAACCGCCCACGGGCCGCGACGCGCCGATGGACCCCCGGCCATCTCGGAGTCGTTGCGCCCCCGCCGGAGGCGCGTTAACCGCGACTGATCCGCCACCGCGACCCGCCGCGCGGACCGGCGTGCCCTTCCCTGCGCCGCGCCGATCGGGCGCGGCCCGGCCGGCTGCCGGCCCACCAACCTCAATCACTCCTCGCCGATACCGTCTACGGCGGCCCCCGGGCTTCCCGCTCTCCGCGCCAGCCGCCGGGCGTTCTGCGTGGCCGGAGTCGGAGCGCTAGCGGAGCGACGGACGCGCGCCCAGGCGGCGGCGCGCGCGGCCCGTCTC
This sequence comes from Micromonospora sp. CPCC 205539, assembly GCF_036906815.1. Classification (NCBI taxonomy): domain Bacteria; kingdom Bacillati; phylum Actinomycetota; class Actinomycetes; order Micromonosporales; family Micromonosporaceae; genus Micromonospora; species Micromonospora sp. CPCC 205539. Next base: position 168,029 of record NZ_JBAKHW010000014.1, read on the forward strand.
GGGCCGCCTTGAAGACGTACAGAAACTTTGAACCACTTCGCCGGCAGCTCGGCCGGCACCAGAACACGGGATGGCGAGCGGACCGGGTGCCTCCGTACCCTGGCGATATGGCCGACCTCGTCGACACCGCTCGGGAAGTTGCACGACGCCTGCTGGAGACACCGTTGCCACGTCGATGGAGTCACGTCCAGGCGGTCGCCGCCAAGGCGGACCGGATCAGCGGAGCAGTCCCGAGCGAGGATCGTGAGGTGCTCGTAGCGTCGGCCTGGCTACACGACGTCGGTTACAGCCCTGACCTGGTCGACACCGGCTTCCACTCGCTTGATGGTGGCCGCTGGCTACGCCGTGAGCACTTCAACGAGCGGATTGCCGCCCTGGTCGCTCATCACTCCTGCGCCTGGCTGGAAGCCGACGAGCGTGGGCTCGGTGAGGCCCTGGCCGCCGAGTTCCCTCGGGAGGAAACCGCGGTGACCGACGCCATCTGCTGCGCAGACATGACGACCGGACCGGATGGCCAGGATTTCGAGGTGTTGGACCGGCTAGCGGAGATCCGTTCGCGATACGGGCCGGAGCACCTGGTAACCCGATTCATCGGCCGGGCCGAACCGGAGATGGTCGCTGCCGTGCAGCGAACTCAGCGCCGGCTCTCGGGCGCCCGTCAGCCGATGTAGGGCTCGCGACGTTCCTCGTAGCCGTGGTTGATCCGGAGCAGGGTCGACGGGTGGATGTCGAGCGCGGCCAGCTCGTCGCGGGCCACCCACCGGACATCATGTGACTCCTCGCTTGGTCTCGGTGTGCCGCTGATCGGTTCGGCGCGGAAGCAGAGCGAGAACTGTTGCCGCACCTCGCCGTCCGAGTACTCGATGACGTGGCCGGGGTCGGAGTAGACGCCTACCATCCCGGTCACCTCGACGACGATGCCCGTCTCCTCGTGGGTTTCTCGGATTGCCGTCTCTGCGACCGATTCGCCGATCTCCTGACCACCGCCGGGCAGGGACCACAGGCCGTTGTCGGTTCGCTGGATTAGTAGCACTCGCTCGTGATCGTCATGCACGAAGACAGAGACGGCGACGACGATACTGTTGGCTTTCGGCGCATCCGCGTCGTGGTAGTGCTCGGTCCTTGCCATGTGTCTAGGCTGCCACTCCGTCGCCTGGCAGAGGCGTAGCGGAGACCAAGACGCGGTCAAAGCTGTCGGCGTACGTGCCGAACAGGTCGCCTCCGTTGAGCCTGCGCAGGTGCATCACGGGCGCGTGTGGTGCCGGAAACCCGAGCACGTGCATGTTCACCAACATCTCGTCATCAAAGCGGTAGATCGAGTTGTACAGCGTCGTGTCGTGGTAGCGGATCTTCACACCGGGCGAATCAGCAAGTCTGTTGTAGTACTGCTGAACCTGACGGATCTTTGCCGCCATCACCCCCGGAGCGCCTTCCTCGACGCTCTTACGCTCGATCGCCTCGCTGGTCGGGTCCCCAATCAAAATCGTCACCGCAACACCGTCAACAGCCTTTTGGCGCAAGGTTTCAACGAGCCTGCGGTCCTGCTCCACCAGGAACAGACCAGCGTAGGCCAAAACGTCGATCCGCTTCTCGGCGCGTTCGATCAGCCGGCCCCAGAGGTCGTGTGGCACGGCAGAGCGCCGGGTGTAGAGCTGGACCAACTCGCTTTGCCCGATTCTCGACGCCTTCTCGGGGGTCACTGCGTCCGGCCAGAGGTACGGCACGTCCTCCCGCACCATCGCCGCGATCGCATGCCGGTGACGCGGATACGGCGTCCGATCCTGGGTGATCCACCGTTCCACGGTCTTCGCGTCGACCCCAATTTTTTCGGCCACAGCGACCGGCGTCAGGCCGTTGCGCAGGATGGCATCGCGTAGCCGGTCGTTTGGCATTGACTCTCCTCAAGGGACGACTAGGGACGCATTCATCGTAACCAAGACGTCCCATAGTCGTCCAGTCCATCGGATGGGTTGTCCCCGGCTTTTCGGGAGCCTTATCGCAGAGGCCACGAGCAACAGTCCACCGGGGACTAGCTCATCACCTGGCCCAGACCCAGGAGGTTTGTTGTGAAGCTGTACGTGGACACCCAGAGCAAGCAGGTCCAGGTGACGAAGGACCCGGAGCCGAAGAACGACCAGAACGGCAATCAGCGGTCGGAGAAGAACACTGGCCGGCTCATGTGGTCGACCCAGGTCTTCGTGCTCGACGAGACTGGCGGCGAGATCATCACCATCACCACGGCGGGTGAGAAGCCGGGCGTGACGGTGGGACAGCTCGTCGCTGTCGAGCAGTTGGAGGCTATTCCGTGGGCGACCAACGGGCGTAACGGCGTCGCGTTCCGTGCGATCTCGCTGAAGCCGAAGGCTGGTAACTCGGCGGCTAAGTAGGTCCCTCGCTCACCGCGCTGTGTGAGCCCTGGTGTCTGACGCACGAAAGCGGCCTGATGGTCCGCTGAAATTCATGGTCCGGGAGTGGTTCCGACTCCTACATTCCCGGTCCGTCACCACGAACGGTGGTGGCATCCCCGCAAGAGCTGGCGCGGGGTCGGTCCGACTCCTACATCTGCCGACCCCGTGCCCTCCAACTCATCCAACCCAATGCGCTTGGGAGGACTCGTCATGTCCAAGTCTAGCCCCCGCCGCTTCGGCGGCAGGTCAACCGGAACGGTGACGGTCATCGAGGCCAAAGTTCACCGCTCCTCCGCACGCAACGCCAAGATGGCGTTCATCCTCTCGGCGGTCATCGTCGGCCTTCTCTCGGCCGTGGTGGCCGCTTCCTCTATCCACCCGATCCTCGCCGTCTTCGTCGGCGCACTGATCGGCGTTCCAACCGGCGGCCTCGTCTGGCTGCTCGTCCGCATCTGGCCGGTGATCCGGCTGCTGTGGTGGTGGACCCCGGAAACCATTCTCGGCGTCCTGGTGCTCACCGCGTGGGTGCAGCTCGCCAACCACACCCCAACCCTAGTGACCCTGATCGTGGTCGCCCTGGTCGTCGGCGTCCCCGCCGCCATCCGCCCGGTCCGCCGCCAAATCAAAGCCTGGACATGGTGCCTGATCGTGCGGCACCGGCTGCGTGTGTGCTTCGCGCAGTTCATCATCGCGAACCAGTCCGGCAGCCTCCCGCTGATCCTCTGGGCCAAGCCCACCCCGGTCGGCGAACGCGTCTGGGTCTACCTGCGACCCGGCCTGTCCGCCAAGGACCTGGAAGGCCGCCTCGACAAGATCGCGGTCACCTGCCACGCCTCCACCGTGCTCATCGAGCGCGCCTCGGAGAACAACGCCGCCTACCTGCGGTTCGACATCAAACGCCGCGAGGTGCTGACCGCCCACGTCAGTTCACCCCTGGTCGACGTGATCGACCCTGCGGCCCCGGTTTCGGCATCGCCGCTGACGGTCCCCACCGCCCTGGATCTGCCGGACGTCACCGCTCCGACGATCGCCCTCCCGACCCAGGGCAAGCCGGCGAAGCAGCCGGCCACGACCGCCAACGGCAGTAAGCCCGCGGCTTCCTCGTCTTCCGTGCCGGACGACGACACCTCCGACTGGATCTGACCCCAACCCAACCCGGACGCGAGGAGCCATTGCGGCTCGTTCGTGTGGCTCCTCGCGCCCACAACGCCCAGAAGGGGCACCTCATGACCACCACGATTCCCACCACCGCCGATGCGGTGCCGGTGGGTCCTGGCCTGTCGATGTTCGACCCGATCTTCATCGGGATCGACGAGTTCGGCCAACCCGTCTACCTGGACGTCATCT